>JABWBI010000181.1 GCA_013360565.1 Candidatus Sumerlaeia bacterium
ACGAGGAGGACGGCCCAGGCCGCCGGGCGCTTGGACCCGGCGAGCAGGACGACGAGCGCCAGCGAGGCGAGGATGAAGCCCAGGCGCAGGACGATGCCGCCGGTGCCGACGGCGCTCCAGCTCGCCCAGAAGCCAAGCGTGGTGGAGGCCTGCGTCACCGGATCGGTGACGGTCGGCGGGGGCAGGAAGAACCCGGCGGCGCCGATGTAGCCGAGGAGGATGAGCGTGAAGGCGCGGCGGACGACGTGGCCGAAGAGGTGGGCGCGGTTCTCCCCGGCGTCGAGACGCTTGGCGAAGGAGAAGACCATCGCCACGCCCATGATGAAGAGGAAGAAGGGAAAGATGAGATCGGTGAACGTCCAGCCGTTCCAGTGGGCGTGGGCCAGCGGCCAGTAGATGTGGCCCCAGTCCCCGGGGTTGTTGACGAGCAGCATGCCGGCGATGGTCATGCCGCGGAAGGCGTCGAGGGAGATCAGGCGCTGCGGTTTGGGTGCGGGGGCGGTCTCGGCCATCGGTCCCCTCCTGCGCGTGGGAGGAAGCGAGCGTGACCCTGCGCAGAGGAATGCACAAGGGGAGAGATGGGGCGAGGGCGGTCAGCCCTTGGCGGCGGGGCCGAAGATGTAGGACTGGAGGTCGGCGATCTGGTCCTGCTTCTCGGCGACCTCGAGGGCCAGCGTGTCGCCGCTCGTGACGATGCCGATGAGGTGCCCGGCCTCGATCACGGGCAGGTGGCGCACGCGGCGCTCGGTCATCAGCGTCTTGCACTCGGCGACCGGCGTGGACGGCGTGCAGGAGATGACGCTGGTGGTCATGACCTCGGCGACGGGCGTCGCCTTGGGATCGCGGCCCGCGGCGACGACGCGCATGAGGATGTCGCGCTCGGTGAAGATGCCGGTGACCTCGTCGCCCTCGACGACGACGAGCGCCCCGATGCGCTCCTGATTCATCATGACGGCCGCCTGGTAGACGGTCTTCTCGGGCGTGACGGTGGCGACGGCGCGCCCCTTGCGGTCGAGAATGTCGCGGACCTGAGCCATGGCGCTCCTCCGGCTCGCATTGGGCGGGGCCGCGCCATCCCAGTGCGGCCCTCGCAGGAGTCTGGCTCCCCCCGCCACGACTCTGACTCCATGCGCCGGGCCGGCGCAAGCGCTATTCGGGGCCGGGTGCGGGCGGCGCGGGGACCGGAGACGCCGACTCGGTGAGCCAGCTCTGAACGGACGGCGGGACACTGGCCGGGGACGTGTTGTAGACGTACGACTTGTAGAGAGGCAAGAGGACAACCGTGTTGCCGCGGGGCGTGGGGACGGCGAAGAGGCCGTAGATGTACTCCGAGCGCGGCAGGCCGCGCGAGTCCGTGCGGCGATACTCCACGCGGCCGAAGGGGGCGAAGGTGGTGCAGGCGCTGACGCCGAGGGCGAGGGCGCAGACGATGAGCGGCGTTCGGATCACGGGGTGACTCCCGGTCTGGTGTCGGTCTCGCGGAGCGAGGCCTGGTACTCCTCGGCGAAGGGCGCGCCGCGCTGGGGCTGACCCTGGCCGCCGATGTCGACAATTCTGCGGTTGTCGAGATACGGCACCGTGCGGTGCTCCTCGATCTTCTGGATGCGCTTGATGAGCACGGCCAAGTCGAGGGCGGCGGCGTGCGCCCGGTGAATGTGCGTCTGGACGTCGGGCGGGAGCGCGGGCAGCTGAGCCACGAGGAGCTCCAGGTGCCCCAGCAGCGCCGTCGCGGGCTGGGAGAGCTCGTGCGAGGCCGCGCCGGCCATCTCGCGCACCGCCTGCGAACGCTCGCGGTGAAGATGGTGCAGATCGACGAGGATCTCGACGCGGCGCAGCAGGCTCGTGGGATTGTAGGGCTTGCTCAGATAGTCGTTCGCCCCGGCCTGCAGGGCTTGGACGAGGAGCCCCTCCCGGTCGGCGGCGCCGGAGACGACCAGGACGGGGATCGCGTGGGTCTCGTGGCTCGACCGGATGGCCTCGATCGTCTCGAGCCCGCCCATGACCGGCATCTCCAGGTCCATGATGACGACGTCGACGGGTGCCTCGTGCAGTCGCACGAGCGCCTCCCGCCCATTGAGCGCCGTCAGCACGGTGAACCCCTGCACCGAGAACGTGGTCCGCAACAGCAGCAGCGTGTCGGGATCGTCGTCGACACAGAGGATGGTGGCCAGACCGCGGGGCATCGCGTGGAACTCCGGACACGGATAGCGCGGAGGCGGGACGAATGCCAAGGGGGAACGTGCCCGCGTGCCAGGCCGCTGAGAGGCTCTCTCGCGACGGGAGGCTGATTTCAGCCGCCCGTGGCGCACAGGTGAAATGGAGTTGACAGGTGAAGGGCTCCTGGTAGGGTCTGCGGGCTCGACTCATGGAGGGAACCCCTTCATGAGTCTTCTGGCGAAAAGGGCCTGACCAAAACGAGTGCGACACCGCGAGGCCATTCTGTGAGTGCCAATCACCGCCCCCCGGCCATTGGCATCCTCGGCACGGGATCCTATCTGCCGCCGAAGGTCCTGACCAACTTCGACCTCGAGAAGATGGTCGACACCACGGACGAGTGGATCCGCACGCGCACGGGCATCCGCGAGCGGCACATCGTCGAGGAGGGGCAGGCGTGCTCGGACCTGGGCGCGGAGGCGGGCCGGCGGGCGTGCGAGGCAGCGGGCGTGGATCCGGAGGAGATCGACCTGATCATCTGTGCGACTTTCACGCCGGACACCTTCTGTCCCTCGACGGCGTGCTTCATTCAGCACAAGATCGGAAACAAGCGGGCCTTCGCCTATGACCTCTCGGCGGCGTGCTCGGGCTTCAGCTATGCGGTGACGACGGCGCGCCACTTCCTCGCCAGCGGCCTCTACCGGCGCGCGCTGGTGATCGGCTCGGAGGCGATGTCGAGATTCATCAACTGGAAGGACCGCAACACGTGCGTCCTCTTCGGCGACGGCGCGGGGGCGGTGGTGCTGGGCGAGGTGCCCGAGGGCAAGGGCATCCTCTCGGAGTACCTGGGCGCGGACGGCGAGGGCTGGGACCAGATCATCATCCCCGGGTGCGGCTCGCGCCGGCCGGCGACGCCCGACGCGCTGGAGCAGAACCTTCAGTACCTCGAGATGAAGGGCAACGATGTGTTCAAGTTCGCCGTGCGCATCGTCGGAGAGGCGGTGGAGAAGGCGCTGGCGGGGACCGGCCTGACCCAGGCGGACATCGACTGGCTGATCCCGCACCAGGCGAACATCCGGATCATCGAGGCGGCGGGCAAGCGGCTCAATCTTCCGAAGGAGCGTCTGGTCGTGAATCTCGACCGGACGGGCAACACGTCAGCGGCGACGATCCCAATCGCACTGGACGAGATCGTCCGCGAGGGGAAAGTGAAGGACGGAGACATCGTGGCGCTGGTCGCCTTCGGCGGCGGACTGACGTGGGGCGCGAACATCCTCCGCTGGTGAGGCGGAGCGCGGGAGCATCATGCCGATGAGCAAGAAGATCGCCTTTGTCTTCCCCGGTCAGGGCTCGCAAGAGGTCGGCATGGGCAAGGCGCTGTTCGAGGGCACGGAGATCGGCCGCCGCCACTTCGAGCAGGCCGCGCAGGTGCTCGGCTTCGACCTCGCATCCGCCTGCTTCAGCGGTCCCGAGGAGGCGCTGAAGAGGACCGGAGTCGCGCAGCCCGCGCTCTTCACCCACGGGGTGATCTGCGGCGAGTGGCTCCGCGCGCAGGGGATCACGCCGACGCACGCCGCGGGTCACAGCCTCGGCGAGTACACCGCTCTGTGCGCCGCCGGTGTGTTCGACTTCGCGACGGGGCTCGCGCTCGTCAAGGCCCGCGGCGAGGCCATGAACCAGGCCAGCGAGGCGACCAAGGGCGTGATGTCCGCCATCCTCGGCCTGAGCGTCGAGGTCCTCGACCGCCTCTGCCAGGAGGCGCAGGCACACGGCGTGGTGACGGTCGCCAACATCAACGCGCCCGGGCAGGTGGTGATCTCCGGCGAGCCCGACGCCGTCGACGCCGTCGAGGAGGCCGCCAAGACCGCGGGCGCCAAGCGCGTCGTCCGCCTCGTGGTTCACGGGGCGTTCCACTCTCCCCTGATGGCGACCGCAGCCATCCCCATGCGCAAGGCGCTGGCGGCGGCGGCACTCTCGGCCCCTCAGGCGCGGTTCGTGGCGAACACGACCGGGGGCTTTCTGGACAACCCCGGCGAGATCCGCGACCAGCTGGCGGCGCAGATCACCGGCTGCGTCCGGTGGGTGGACTGCGTCACGGCGCTGGCCGACGACGGCGTCGAGATGTTCATCGAGCTGGGCCCCGGAGCGGTGCTGGCGGGCCTCATCAAGCGCATTCGCAAGGGGGCCGTCTGTCTCTCGGCGGGCGATCCCGAGAGTCTCGGCAAGATTGTCGAGGCAGTCCGCGCCGGAGCCTGACGCCGGCGTGAACGGAGGATGGAGACGATGAATCTGTCGCTCGCGGGCAAAGTCGCCCTCGTCACCGGCGCGGGGCAAGGCATCGGCAAGGCCGTCGCGCTCGAGCTGGCGCGGCAGGGCGCCGACGTCGCCGTGGCCGACATCAACGACCAGACCTCCGGGGCCGTCGCCGCGGAGATCCACGGCCTCGGGCGGAAGGCGGCGGCAATCGCCGGCGACATCAGCCAGGCCGAGGGCGCGGAGAGCGCCGTCGACGGCGCCGTGAAGGACCTCGGGCGGCTCGACATCCTCGTGAACAATGCCGGGATCACCCGCGACGGCCTGCTCCTGCGCATGAGTGAGGCCGACTGGGACCGCGTCCTCGCGATCAACCTCCGCGGCACGTTCCTGTGCTCGAAGGCGGCGGCCAAGGTGATGACCAAGCAGCGCTGGGGACGCATCATCAGCGTCGCGAGCGTCATCGGCATCCGCGGCAACGCCGGCCAGGCGAACTACGCCGCGTCGAAGGCCGGTGTGATCGGCCTGACCAAGTCGCTGGCGCGGGAGCTCGCCGGGCGCAACGTGACGGCCAACGCCGTGGCCCCGGGCTTCATCCAGACGGCCATGACGGACGTGCTCCCCGACAAGGTGAAGGAGCAGATCTTGACCCAGATTCCCCTCGGACGCATGGGCGGGCCCGAGGATGTGGCGGCCGCCATCGCCTTCCTGGCGAGCGAGGCGGCCGGCTACATCACCGGCCAGGTGCTGGCGATCGACGGGGGAATGGCCATGTGATGGGAGCCCTGGGCGAGGCGAAGTTTCCGCTTGCATCGACCAGGACCCCAGACTAAGCAAAACCACGTTTATCCACCCTGAGAGGTGATCAGGAGAACCACCGCGATGGCTGACACGACAGCAGATAAGGTCAAAGAGATCATCGTCGAGCAACTGGGCGTCAACGAGGCCGACGTTGTCGAGGGCGCCTCGTTCGTCGATGACCTCGGCGCGGACTCGCTCGATCAGGTCGAACTCATCATGGCGTTTGAGGAAGAGTTCGGGATCGAGATCCCGGACGAAGACGCCGAGACGATTCAGACCGTCGGCGAGGCCGTCAAGTACGTGGAGTCCAAGGTCAGCGCGACCTGACCGGACTCCCGGCAGCGAGGCTGCCCGGCATCCCCGACCCGGGCGCACTTCGGCCCCGCTGCCCACGGTGAGGAGGAGTCATGCCTCCTCTCCGATTCGGCGCGTGGCGGCGGGCTCTGTGCCCGTTCCGGCCGCCGCCGGCCGAGACCCCCAAGTGAGACGACTGAGAAACCGATGCGCCGTGCTGTGATCACAGGAATGGGTGCCGTCACCCCGCTGGGCAACACCGTCGAGGAGTTCTGGAAGAACTTGGTGGCGGGCGTCTCCGGCGCGGACCGGATCACGCACTTCGACCCGTCCGACTACGGGTCGCAGATCGGGTGCGAGGTCAAGGACCTGAACCTCGAGGAGCACTTCGAGAAGAACGAGCTGAAGAAGATCGACCGCTTCGTGCAGTTCGCCCTGATCGCGGCACGCCAGTCGTTCAAGGATGCCGGGATCACGCTCGAACAGACCGACGCGAACCGCGTGGGCGTCCTGTTCGGCTGCGGCATCGGGGGGCTCCAGACGCTCGAGGACGCCGTCGAGGCCCTCATCGCCAAGGGCCCGCGGCGCGTGAGCCCCTTCGTGATTCCCAAGCTGATTCTCAACATGGCGGCGGGTCACGTTTCGATCGACCTCGGACTCAAGGGGCCGAACATCGCCGTCTCCACCGCCTGCGCGACCGGCACCCACGCGCTCGGCGACGCGCTCAAGGCGATCCAGCGCGGCGCGGCCGACGTGATGCTCGCCGGCGGCACCGAGGCCGCCATCTCGCGTGTCGGCGTCGCCGGCTTCGCGAACATGAAGGCGCTCTCCGGCCGCAACGACGACCCCAAGCACGCCAGCCG
>JABWBI010000182.1 GCA_013360565.1 Candidatus Sumerlaeia bacterium
GCTGCGCCGGGATCACCCGGGAATCGAGGTGGCCGAGTCATTCGCCTCGCTTCTGGCGCGCAGGGACGTCGATGCGGTCATCGTCGCGACGCCCGCCGGCGAGCACTTCGCCCAGGCGCGCGCCGCGCTCGCGGCGGGCAAGCACGTCTTTGTCGAGAAGCCCCTGGCGACCAGCGTCGCCGAGGCCCGTGAGCTCGTCGCCCTCGCCGACCGCGCCAACCGGACGCTCATGGTCGGCCACACATTCCTCTACAACGACGCCGTGCGGTGGGTGAAGGACTACATCGACCGCGGCGAGCTGGGGGAGCTCTACTACGCGAACTTCCAGCGCCTGAACCTCGGCCGCGTGCGGCAGGATGTCGACGCGCTCTGGAATCTCGCGCCGCACGACGTCTCCATCGCTCTGCACTGGTTCGGCGAGAGCCCGGCGGACGTGCGGGCGCAGGGGGTCTCGTTTCTTCAGCCGGGCATCGACGATGTCTCGTTTCTCACGCTCCGCTTTCCGAGCGGCCGGTTCGCCCACATCCACGTCAGCTGGCTCGACCCGTCGAAGACACGGCGCGCCGTCGTCGTCGGCAGCCGGAAGATGGTGCAGTACGACGACACCTCCGCCGACATGCGCATCATGGTCTTCGACAAGGGGATCGACCGCCGCCGCCTGGACACCGAGCTGGGCGGATTCGAGACCTTCGACCAGTTCCAGCTTGTCCAGCGCGCCGGCGATGTCTGGGTCCCCCATGTGCGTTTTCGCGAGCCGCTCCAGGTCGAGGCGGCCGAGTTCCTCGAGAGCATTGCCCAGGGCCGGCCGCCGCTGACCAGCGGGCCGAGCGGGCTCGCGGTGGTCGAGACGCTCGAGCGCGCCACGCTGAGCCGCCGGGCGGCGCCGTGAGCGCCACCGTCCGCGCGCTGTCCGCCTAGCCCTTGAGCCCGGTCATCGTGATGCCTTTGACGAATGCCTCCTGGGCGAGGAGGTAGAGAGCGACGACGGGGACCGTGGCGATCAGCGCGCCGGCCATCTGCAGCGGCCAGTTGCCGCCGTGCTGGCCCTGCAGGAAGGTGAGCCCCGCCGTGAGCGGGAACTTCTCCAGAGAGGTCAGATAGATCAGGGGGCCGAGGAGATCATTCCACGACCAGAGGAAGGTGAACACGCCGAGCGTGACGAGCGCGGGCTTCGCCAGCGGGAGCGCAATCCGCCAGTAGATGCCCAGCGGGGTGCAGCCGTCGATCACCGCGGCGTTCTCGAGGTCCTTCGGGAGTCCGAGGAAGAACTGGCGGAGCAGGAAGATGCCGAACCCATTGCCGAACAGCGCGGGGACCCACAGAGGGAGCAGCGTGTCCTTCCAGCCGAGGCCGCGCGTCATGAGCACGTAGACGGGAATCCACGTCACCTGCCAGGGGATCATCAGCGTCGCCAGGAAAACCACGAAGAGCAGATTCCGGCCCGGAAAGCGCAGCCGCGCGAGGGCGAACGCCGCCATCGAGCACGAGAGGAGCGTCCCGGCGGTCGCGAGCCAGGCGACCTGGAAGCTGTTGAGAAACATCCGCCCCGCGTGGAGCTCGGAGGTGAAGAGCACGCGGAAGTTCTCCCACTGCGGTTCGCGAGGCCACAGCGTGGGCGGCACGGCCGCGGCCTCCTCCGGGGTCTTGAGCGACGTGGCGAGCATCCAGAGGAACGGCGCGGCCATCGCGACACTGGAGACGGCGAGCACGCTCCAGGCGGCGGCGTCACTGAGCCGGCGGCGGACGCGGGGGTTCACCGGAAGTGCACCCAGCGCCGCTGCACGGCCAGCTGGACGGCCGTGAGGGCGAAGATGATGAGTGCGAGGACAACGCCCATGGCGGAGGCGTAGCCCATCTGCGAGCGGCCGATGAACGCGGTCTCGTAGATGTGCCAGACGACGGTGTGGACGCTGAAGTTGTAGTCCTCGGCCACGCGCAGCATGTACGCCGGCTCGAAGACCTGGAATCCGCCGATGGTGGCGATGACGGCGACGAAGAACAGCGTCGGCGAGAGCATGGGCAGTGTGACGTGGCGGAAACGCTGCCACGGGCCGGCGCCGTCGATCTCGGCAGCCTCGGCGAGGTCGCGGGGGACCTCCTGGAGGCCGGCGAGGAGGATGACGATGTTGTAGCCCAGCCCCTTCCAGATCGCCATCAGCACGACGGCCCAGATGGCGGTGTGCTCGTTGACCGTCCACGCGGGGAGCGTCGCCTCGATGCCGGCGGCGCCGAGCATCTTGCCGAGCGCCAGGTTGAGCAGCCCGGTGTCGCGCTGGTAGATCCAGCTCCAGATGAGGCCGACGGCGACGACGGGGGAGACGACGGGCAGGAAGAAGATGGTGCGGAAGAGCTTGATGCCGCGGAGGGATCGGTCGAGGAGCAGGGCGAAGGCCAGGGCAAGGGCGATGCCCAGGGGAACCGTGCCGGCGACATAGATCAGCGTGTTGCGCAGCGCCTTCCAGAAGAGGGGGTCGGCCCACAGGCGCTCGTAGTTCGCGAAGCCGGTCCACTCGGGCGGCCGGAGCATGTTGTACTCGCAGAAGCTGTACCGGACGACGGCGACGATGGGCCCGGCGGTGAACAGCACGAGTCCCACGATGGCCGGGGCGGTGAAGAGGTAACCCCAGAGCATCTCGGCGCGGGCGAGGCGGGAGGTCTTCATCGCGCGTCCCACTCGGCCCAGGCCTCGTCGAGGATGCGCTGGATGGCGGGCTGCGCGGCCGCGAGGGCATCGGCGACGCTCGTCTGTCCGCGCCAGGCGCGCTCGAGGGCTGCCTGGAGGGCGACGTCCCACGCGTGGAAGCCGGGCGTGTAGTCGAGGGCATGGGCGGTGGGAATGGCGTCGATGAAGACACGGACATTCGCCGGGGGTCGGGAGGGATCGAGAAAGGCCTCGCTCTCGGCGACGCTCCTCAGCGCGGGAATCGACGTGCCACCCCTCGCGAGGGCAACCTGGCACGGCTCCGATGAGAGGAACCGCACGAGCTCCCAGGCGAGCGCGGGGTTGTCCGAGCCGGACCAGATCACGTTGGCGAGCCCGTTCACGCTGGTCACCTGGCGCACAGGGCCACGCGGCATCGGCGCCACGTCCCACTCGAACTGCGAGATCGTCCGGAACTCGCGGAGCCGCCAGGAGCCCTCGGTGATCATCGCCAGACGCCCGGAGAGGAAGAGCTGGGCATCGAGCTGCGCGTCGCCGCCCATGTCCGGCGCGACGCGGTGAACGGAGATGAGGTCGGTCAGGAACGAGAGGCCACGGACCATCTCGGGCGTGTTCACCGTCGCGAGGCGGCCGCCGGCACCGAGGAATTCCGCGCCCGCATTCCACGCCCAGGCCGCGAAGCGCGTCTCCTGCGAGTTGTAGAACGTCAGGTAGCCCCACTGATCGGTGCGGCCGTCGCCGTCGATGTCGCGGGTCAGGCGCTGCGCCGCGGCGAGAAAGCCGTCCCATGTCCAGTCCCCCGCCGGCAGAGGCACCCCCTCGCGCTCGAACATTGTCCGGTTGTAGATGACAGCGACCGTGTTGCAGTCGCGCGGCAGGCCCCAGAGGCCGCCCTCGCGCTGGAAGATCTGCACGGGGTTCTCATAGTAGAGTCCGAGGTCGAGCTCGCTCGAGGCCACCAGGGGCGCGAGGTCCGTCAGCACGCCGTCGAGCAGGAACTCGTGCAGCCGGTCGCCTCCCATGAGAAAGACGTCCGGCGCATCGTTCGCCGCGAGGCTACCGTAGAGCTTCGTCCAGTACTCGGCCCAGGAGGCGACCTCGACCCTGACGCGGACTCCCGGGTGCGCCGCCTCGAACTCGCGGAGAAGCTCGCGCTGGGCGGCCAGCTCGCCGGGCGTGCCCCAGCGCATGTAGCGCAGGCTTGCCTCTCCGCTGCTCGACTGCATCAGCGCAAGGGCGAGCGCGAGGACCGTCAGGGCAACAAAGGCGAGGCGACCGAGCGTCTCCACGGGCGCGCGTCAGTCGGCGCCCAGGAAGCTGATGCCAGCGGGCACGAGGTTATCCGTCAGCACCTGCGTGTGCATCGCCCCCTCGCCGAAATCCGGGGCGACGTCGTTGGGAACGGACGCGCTGTTCGTGAGCCGCAGGGAGAGAGAGGCGCCGGGCGCCGAGAGGCCCAGGGCCGCACGGGGAATCGCCATCTCGAAGTCGGAGATCCCGCTCACCGGTGCGACACTCAGAGCCGTGACGGGCGAGAAGTCGAAGTCGCTCTGACTCGCGCCCGCGAAGGCGTAGAGCGTGCTCCCCTCGACCAGATGATCCGCGCCGAGGAAATCGAGCCGGTAGCCCGTCGTCCGGTCGCGGTCGGTGTCGAGCCACACGCGGGTGTTGAGATCGAGCGCCCACACATCCGGGGACAGAAAGCGCAGATGGAGACTCGTCGCGTCATTCGTCATCCACACGGGGCCGAAGTCCGGGCCGCCGGGCGTGGAGGGCGATTCATCGGGGTCGATGAACACCGGCGTGAGGGCCGCCCAGTCCGCGGTGCCGCCGCCGACGGTGATGGGATAGGCGGCGTCCTCGCTCGCCACGCCGCCAGGCGTGAAGCTCGAACCGAAACTGCCCGGATCGCCGGACGTCCCGTGCACCTCGATGAGGCCCAGGTCGGTCTCGCGCTCGAGGCGGTTCGTCCGCTCGTGGCGCGGCCCGGTCCAGGACGTGCCGAAGCCGCTGGGCCACGGGTGCAGATCGAGCTGCCCCGCGCCCGGACCCGTCGCCGAGAAGTTGCCGTAGGTGTGCTGATAGGAGTCGAACTCCCACATCAGGCAGGCGCGGTGGCCGTGGTCGATGAAGGCCTGCACCGGCGTGTCGGAGGTCGAGACGGCATGGATGCGCACGCCGAGCGTGTCGGCGAAGTGGCGCGCCCGGCCCGCGCGCCACATCCAGAACGAGGGACTGTGCCACTGACCGTTGGCGACGGTCAGGTTCTCGAGCAGATAGCCGTCGCCGAAAGCCGATGACAGCGCCGTCGGCGTGCCGGCGGGATTGAATGCCTCGCCGAAGGTGTTCAGCGTGGGGTTCACCTCGCTGCCCAGGCAGTCGTCGGGGATGTAGCCGTTGGCCATCGCCGCCAGACCCGCCGCGTGGGCGTAGCCGGTGACCGTGTTCTGCCGGCTGCGCGTCACCTGGAAGTCGTAGCCGAACTCGTCGAAGAAGATGCCGTCGACGCCCATCGCGTCCCACAGGGTGACGGAGCTCTGGATGTCCGGCAAGGTCCGCCAGTTGGTCACGCCGATGTCGATGTAGCCATAGACCTCCGCCGTGGCGGGAAGTCCGGCGATGATCGCCACCGTGTTCGCGTGATCGGGATGGGACGGCAGCTCGAGTCCGGCGCCGAGGATGATCACATCGAAGTCGTCGAAGACCGCGATGGCCTGGGCGTTGCTCGTCGCCCCGTTCACGCTCGATGGGAAGCCGTAGTAGATCGCCAGCCGCTCGAGCTCGGGGATCGGCGCCGCGACGGACGCACACACGGCCACCAGAGCGCCGCTGAGGACAAGCCCCCCCCTGAGCAGCACGCAGGTCACTTCGTCACCGCCTCACGCGTGCGGGCCAGGTCCTCGGGCGTCCCGACGTCGGACCAGAGGCCCTCGAGAGGATAGCCGCGGATATCGCCCCCCTGGCGCAGCCAGGCCTCGATCGCGTGGGGCAGCTCGTGCTCCCCGCGCGCCGACGGCGTGAGGCGCGCCGTGTGCTGGAAGATCGCGGGGTGAAGGACCATGAGGCCGGCGTTGTTCCAGTGTGTCGTGGACTGGCCGGGGAGCGGCTTCTCGACGATGCGGGTGACCCGGCTGCCGGTGTCCAGGTACACGGCGGCGCCGGCGGCGGGATCGTCGACCCAGTTGAGACCAAGCATGGCGTCGCACTTGGCGCGCTGAAAGGCAGCCACGATGCCGCCATAGTTGGGCGTCGACACGACGATGTCTCCCCAGGTGAGGAGGAAGGGCGCGTCGCCGAGCAGATCGCGGGCGAGGTGAACGGCGCTCCCCGTGCCATCCTGGCGCGGCTGGTGGCGAAAGTGGATGCGCACGCCGAGCCGGGCGCCATCGGCGAAGTGGGCGGTGATGCGCTCCGCGAGATAGCCGGTGACGACGACGAACTCGCGGATGCTGGCGTGGTCGCGGATGCCGGACACGATGTGTTCGAGGATGGGACGGCCGCCGAGATCGAGCATGGGCTTGGGGCAGCTCTGAGTCAGAGCGCCCAGCCGTGTGCCCCGCCCCGCGGCGAGAATGAGGGCCTTCACGCGTGCGACTCCCGGACGGGCCGGTGAAGCTCGCGCCGCACGCCCTGGGCGACGCGGACGACCCAGGCCTCGCCCCCGGCGCCGCG
>JABWBI010000183.1 GCA_013360565.1 Candidatus Sumerlaeia bacterium
TTCGATGCGTTGCCCGCCGCGCACCACGCGGCGGCGCAGCAGGTCCAGCTCCAGGTCGGCGGCGCGCAGCGCGGTGGACTCC
Source organism: Candidatus Sumerlaeia bacterium (assembly GCA_013360565.1). Lineage (GTDB taxonomy): Bacteria > Sumerlaeota > Sumerlaeia > JABWBI01 > JABWBI01 > JABWBI01. The sequence goes on from JABWBI010000183.1 coordinate 83, forward strand.
ATCACGCCCTTGCCCCGGCGCAGCAGTGTGCGCACACGCGCCAGAAATTCCGAGAAGGCGAAAGGCTTGACGAGGTAATCGTCGGCGCCCGCCTGGAGGCCCGTGACGCGGTCCTCGACGGCGTCGCGGGCCGTGAGGATGAGCACATGACCGGCGCGGCCGCGGGCGCGGAGAGTCCGCAGGAGCGTCAGACCGTCGAGCTTCGGGAGCATCAGGTCGAGAATGATCGCGTCGTAGTCACGCGACTCGGCCATCCACAGCCCCTCCTCACCGTCGCCCGCGATGTCGACGGCGTAGCCCGAGCGCCGCAGGCCAGTGCCGACGGACTGCTGGAGGCGCTTGGAGTCCTCGATCAGGAGAAGGCGCATCTCTGTGCCCCCGGCGAGAGGCGGTGGAGCGACCGGAGTCTGCTCCACCGCCTCTTGATCTGCCATGGGGAAGGCGACACAGGTCACGGGTGCCCGTGCTCGTCCTCGTGCTCCTGGCCGTGGATCCGCCCCGTGGGGCTGATGGTGAGCTCGGCCTCACCGCTGGCGTGCTCGATCTCGACCTCATAGAGGTGGATCTCGACGGCCTCGGCCTCGTCGATCCGGGCTCCGGGGAACTGCGCGTGGATCTGGTCGATGACCGCCGCCGGCAGAGCCTCGGCCGCGACCGACCGCTCGCGCTCGAGGAGATCACCGGCCTCGCTGACCTCGACGCTGTTCTGGGTGCCGCCGGCCGTCCACTCGGCCTCGAAGACGACCGTCCCGTCCTCCTCCTCGCGAGTGATCTCGGAGATCGCGACGTCACCGGCCGCGGCGGCGATGGCAGCCTGAACGGCTTCGGGCGCGTCGGCGAGAGGGATGCGCTGTTCGCCCTCCTCCTCTTCCTCCTCCGTCCCTTCGCTCTCGGTGCCGAGGACCTCACCGGCGGCCGTGATCTGGAGTTCCTCGACCGCGCCGTGGCGCACGATCTCGACCTCGTAGATCTCCTGGCCGCCCTCGTTCTCGATCTCGATCTCACGCACGGTGCCGTCGGCGAGATTCGCCGCGATCGCCGCCTGGACGGCCTCGGGCAGCTCGCTGAGCTCCATCTCCTGAGCCTGCGTGTTCGGCCCGGAGAGTGTCAGCAGTGCCGCCGCGGCGGTCGCCGCGGCGAAGGCATTTCGGGTGGACATGGGGAAGACTCCTTTCGGGGATGTCGGTGACAATCTGCCATGGCCCGCATGACGGGAAGATGATCGCCGGCAGGCGATCGGCTGGCAAGACCACGCCCCCTCCCCGGGTCGAGGCGAGGAGGGGGCGGGCAGAGGAAAGGGAACGTGAGGCAGCGAGGAATGAAGTTCTGTCAGGAGCATCCGTTGGTGGAGCCGCACTCCATGCACTTGTAGCAGGCGCCGTTGCGGATCATGATGGCCCCGCAGCCCGGGCAGGGGGGCGCGTCGCGCTCGAGGTGGAAAATGTACTGCTCGGGCTGGCGCTGGATGGGGAGCTCGATCTGGCCGGGCCCGCCGCGGTGGTGGCCGTTGCCATTGCCGGCATGGTGATCGGCGGCCTCGGCGCCGCGCTCGGGGAAGACGACGCCGACCTTGCGGGCCTCGTCCTCGGGCAGGAACTTCGAGGCGAGCCAGCGGAAGAGGTAGTCCATCAGCGACTTGGCGATGGGCACCTGGGGGTTCTTGGTGAATCCGTTGGGCTCGAAGCGGGTGTGGACGAACTTGTCGATGAGCACGGGCAGAGGCACGCCGTACTGGAGCGCCAGGGAGATCGCCGTGGCGAAGCAGTCCATGAGGCCCGAGACGGTCGAGCCCTCCTTGCTCATGGTGATGAAGACCTCACCGGGCTGGCCGTCCTCGTAGAGGCCGACGGTGATGTAACCGTCGTGACCCCCGACGGTGAACTTGTGGGTGAGAGCCTGGCGGTCGTTGGGCAGGCGGTGGCGGCGCGGCTTCCACTCGGGTTCGGCGGCCTGCGCGGCGGCGGGCGAGGTGGCGGCCATCTCGACACCGGTGTTGAGCGGCTGAGTGCGCTTGCAGCCGTCGCGGTAGATCGCGATGGCCTTGAGACCCAGGCGCCAGGCGGTGACGTAGGCCTCCTCGATGTCGGCCGGCGTCGCCTCGGGGGGCATGTTGACGGTCTTGCTGATGGCGCCGGAGATGAAGGGCTGGACGGCGGCCATCATGCGGATGTGGCCCATGGGATCGATCGAGCGCTGGCCATTGAGAGGGCGGAAGGCGCAGTCGAAGACGGGAAGGTGCTCAGGCGCGAGATGGGGCGCACCTTCGATGGTGTCGTGCTGGTCGATGTGGTCGACGATCGCCTGAATCTCGGGGTCACCGTACCCGAGACGCCTCAGCGCGCGGGGCACCGTCGTGTTGACGATCTTGAGAAGGCCGCCGCCGACGAGCTTCTTGTACTTCACGAGGGCGATGTCCGGCTCGACGCCCGTCGTGTCGCAGTCCATCATGAAGGCGATGGTGCCGGTGGGGGCGAGGACGGTCGCCTGCGCGTTGCGGTAGCCGAAGCGGGCGCCGAGCTCGACGGCGGCGTCCCAGGCGCCGCGGGCGGCGCGCAGGAGCTCCGTCGGCGTGTGACGGCCGTCGAGGTCGTAGGCGGCCTGGCGGTGCTTGCGCATGACGCGCATCATCGGCTCACGGTTGCGGTCGTGGCCGGGGAAGGGGCCGGTGACGCTGGCGATGCGGGCGCTCTGGGCGTAGGCCTCCCCGCACATGAGAGCGGTGATGGCGCCGGCGATTTCGCGTCCGGCCTCGCTGTCGTAGGGAACGCCCAGCGCCATCAGCAGGGCGCCGAGGTTCGCGTAGCCCAGCCCCAGCGGGCGGTAGTCGTGGCTGTTGCGCTCGATCGCGGGCGTCGGATACGAGGCGTTGTCGACGATGAGCTCCTGGGCGGTGATCGTCACGTCGACGGCGTGGGCGAAGGCCGGGATGTCGAACGAGTCGTCGTCGCGCAGGAAGGTCATCAGGTTGAGGCTGGCGAGGTTGCACGCCGAGTCGTCGAGGAACATGTACTCGCTGCACGGGTTCGAGGCGTTGATCCGCGCGGTGTTCGCGCAGGTGTGCCAGTCGTTGATCGTCGAGTCGAACTGCAGACCCGGGTCGCCGCAGACCCAGGCCGCGTCGCAGATGCGCTTCATCAGGTCGCGCGCCCGGTGGGTGTCCATGGGCTGGCCGCTGACGACGGCCCGCGTGGCCCAGTCGCCGTCCTTTTCGACCGCGCGCATGAACTCGTCGGTGACGCGGACGGAGTTGTTCGAGTTCTGGAAGAAGATGGAGGAGTAGGCCTCGCCGTCGATGCCGCTGTCGTAGCCGAGGTCGATGAGCTTCCAGGCCTTCTGCTCCTCGCGGGCCTTGCACTCGATGAAGTCGACGATGTCCGGGTGGTCGACGTTGAGGATCACCATCTTCGCCGCGCGGCGCGTCTTGCCGCCGCTCTTGATGACCCCGGCGAAGGCGTCGAAGCCCTTCATGAAGGAGACCGGGCCGCTGGCCTCCCCGCCCCCGGCCAGCCTCTCCCGGCTCGAGCGCAGGGGCGAGAGGTTCGTGCCCGTGCCGCTGCCGTACTTGAAGAGCATGCCCTCGGTCTTGGCCAGCGTGAGGATCGCCTCCATCCGGTCTTCGACCGAGTTGATGAAGCACGCCGAGCACTGCGGGTGCGCCTCGACGCCCATGTTGAACCACACGGGCGAATTGAAAGAGACGTGCTGGTGCAGCAGAAGGTGGGCGAGCTCGTCCTCGAAGGCCTGGGCATCCTCCTCCGTGGCAAAGCAGTGGCCCCGCCGGCCCCACTGGCCCAGCGTCCGCGTCACGCGGCCGATGAGCTGGCGGACTGACGTCTCACGCTCGGGTGTGCCCAGGGTGCCGCGGAAGTACTTGGAGACGACCACATTCGTGGCCATCTGGCTCCAGGGCGCGGGGATCTCGACGCCGCGCTGCTCGAAGACGATGCCCCCCTTCGCGTCCGTGATCACGGCGTCGCGCCGTTCCCACGCCACCGTCTCGAAGACGTCCTGGCCGGCCTGGGTGAACAGGCGGGGCAGGACGACCCCGCGGCGATGAGGTGACTGGGAGCCGTGGGAGTCGCCTCCCGTGGTCTGGAGACGAGGCGAGAGGGGAGAGGAGAGCGTGGGCGTGGACATCGGGGACACCTCGGAGTTGGGATGGTGCGGCATCCGCAGACGCCGCGAGCTGCAACGGGGCACCGAAGCTCGACCAGACAACCCAGGCCGCCCGGGCGTGCGGCGGGACAAGCAACAAGGCCGAGGGCCCGGCGGGCTCTCAACCCAGATCCCAGGAGAGGGGCGCCTCGGCTCGGTCCCCATCGGCCTCCCCGCCGCTGGGTCCGCTTCCGCCTCTGCCGAGACTTTCGAGGGGCGGCGCAAGTCCGCCTCCGAAGTTCGCGATGGTGGTCAGTTGATCCTCAGCTGTCCTGCGCGGCCCCTTCCCCAACACTGGGGGTGTTTGATCGCGGGCGACTCTGTAGCCTGGGGGAGAGGCAGAGTCAAGAGGCAAACCCGAAAAAAATACAAGATATAGCACCTGTTTGGTTGATTAGACACCACACATTGTATCCCCAAGATATCCACAACCTTTCCCCCAGACCCCTTCATTCCAACTTCACCCCTTTCAGGCGTCTAGATGCGTCCACAGCCCCGGAGGGGTCATTGATCCACTCTCATTGTCCCCACAGCCCTTCGTCCCGGTCTGGCGGAAGCCATCTCCGTAAGATCCCTGATTTCAGAAGTTCAGCGCGGTGGCCCCAGAATACGCGCCGCAGCCGCCTCCAGGTCGTTCAGGCGGAAAGGCTTGGGCACCACTTCGATGTGGGGATCGGCCAGGGGCAGCTCCATCGCGCGTTCGGCGCCCTGCGCGCTGAGCAGCAGCACCGGCAGGCGCGGATGACTCCGCCGCACGCGGCGGATCAGATCAGAGCCGAGCGATCCCGGAAGGATTTGGTCAACGACGAGCAGATCGATTCCCCCCTCGTGCGCGGCCAGCATGCGCACGGCGTCGAGGCTGTCGGGCGCGGCGAGCACGCGGTGCCCCATCTCGATGAAAACAGCGCAGACGAACTCGCGGATGACCGAATCGTCCTCCACGACCAGCACGGTCCGCGCATCGACGGCGGAGCGGCGGTGCTCCCCATCATCCGCGTCCGCGGCCAGCGGCAGGGACAGCGTGACCGCCGTGCCCGCACCCGGAGCACTGCGGATCTCGAGCTGACCGCCGTGCTGCGCGGCGATGCCGGTGGCGGCGGCGAGACCGAGGCCGCGGCCGAGCTCCTTGGTGGTGAAGAACGGCTCGGCCGCGCGGGCGAGCGTCTCTTGATCCATGCCGGTCCCCGTGTCACGCACCTCGAGGATGGCGTGGCCCGCCGCCCGGCGCGTCGAGATCGTCATCGTGCCGCCCGGGCTCATCGCCTCGCTCGCATTTGCCGCCAGGTTGAGGAGCGCCTGCTGGAGCTGGACCGGGTCGGCCATGACGACGGTCGGCCCCGGGGTGAGCTCGCTCACGATGCGCGTGCTGCCCGGCACCGACGCCTGAAGGACGACGAGGGCCTCGCGGACGAGCGTGTTGAGATCGAGCGGCCGGCGGACGGTCGGCCCGGACTTGCTGTAGGCGAGAAGCTGGTGTGTGAGGCGGGCGGCGCGCTCGGCGGCGTGCTCGATCTTCTCGACGAGGCGGTGAAGCTCGTCGCCCGGCGGCAAGCGGCTCTGGACGAGCGAGGCGTAGCCGAGAACCCCGACGAGCGCGTTGTTGAAGCCGTGGGCGATGCTGCTGGCCAGCCGGCCGAGGCTCTCGATCTGCTGATCGCGCACGATCTCCTGCTCACGCCGCCGCTGCGCCGTCACGTCCTTGTAGATGCCCAGGGTGGCGACGGGCTGGCCGTCGTGGCTGCGGACCTGACTGACGGTCGCCAGGCAGCGGACGGTGCGGCCGTCCTTTGTCGAGCACTCGATCTCGCCGGAGAACACCTGGCCGGCAACGAGGTGCTCGCGGATGCGCGAGCGCAGGGCGTCGCGTTCGCCGGGGGAATAGAGGACCTCCGAGATGTGGCGGCCACGCACCTCGGCGAACGTGTGGCCGAACAGACGCTGGCAGCCGCCGAGCCACGCCATGATGCGGCCCCCGAGGTCGGTGACGAACACCGCATCCCCGGTCTGGCCCAGGATCTCCGCCCCCGACAGGCCGGCCAGATCGCCCGGCGCCGAGGCAGAGCCGCCGGTGGGCTCGGCGAGGACCAGGCGGCCGG
>JABWBI010000012.1 GCA_013360565.1 Candidatus Sumerlaeia bacterium
AGGATCGGGTGGTCGACGTACTCGAGCACGCTGTTGCACGTGACGACGTCGAAGGCCGCGTCCGGGAACGGCAGCTTCTAGGGCGTCCGATCGTTCAGCACGAACCGGATCCTGTCGCCGACTCCGTAGCGCGCGGCGTTCACCTTCGCCACCTCGTGGAGGCGCGGGCTCACCTCGATCGCGGTCACGTTCGCGCCGAGATGGGCGAGGACGATCGACGTCGCGCCCATGTTGTGGCCGAACTCGAGGCACGCGCGGCCGTCGAGCGGGTCGGGAAGCAGCTCGTAGATGTGCCGGCCGTGCTCCCACTCGTACTCGACGTACCGCCCGAACCAGATGTCGTCCGGGTCCTTCGAGACCTCGCGCGCGATCTCGCGGAAGCGGGCGTCGGCGGCGGGGTCCACCACCTGCGGGGCTCTCCGTGCGTCCGGCATGGGCCGATTCCCGTATCGGCCGCCGGCATCCCCCTGCCTGCCCTATGGATCTTGCCGGATACCGATCTCAATGCATTTGCAACCGGACGTGATCCCGCACGGTCCGCTATCGCCGTGACCGAGGGGCTTCTAGACCAGCTGAACCGTGACGAACTGCAGGCCACGCTCTCTCAGGGCCGGAACGATCACAGGGACAACGTCGAGCGCCTTCGCGTGGATGTCGTGCATGAGGATGATGTCGCCGCCCCGAGCGTCCCTCAGGATCTGGTCGATGATCTCCTGTGAGGTCGTCCCCGAGCGCCAGTCATTCGTGTCGATGGACCAGAGGCAGATGTCCATGCCAAGTTCCCCATAGACGTGCTCGACCACGGCGCGGTTCGCGTTGCCATAGGGGGGGCGGAATTGACGGCTGGGTCCTGCTCCGGCGGCGATCAGGATCTCCTCCAGGCCGTCGATCTCCTGTCGCATTCTCTCCGCGCTCACTTCGCGGAGATTGCGGTGGGTCATGGAGTGATTGGCGATCTCGAAGTCGGAGGAGATGAGCGCGGCCAGAGTCCGAGGATTGGCCCGGCAGGGATTTCCCAACACGAAGAACGTGGCGGGGCAGTCGAGCTCCTCGAGGATCCGCATGAGGCGAGGGGTCCGCTCCGCGTGAGGACCATCGTCAAAGGTCAGCGCCACCAAGCTGGAGGAGCGTCTGCCGTGATAGATGTACGTGTCGCGGTGGTTCTGCGGGACGGGTGCGGCCATGGCGGCTGCCGCCGCGAGCCAGAGCAGGGTCGCCAGAGCCGGTCGCATCGCTCTCTCAGGTGAGACAGCGCACAGACGAGGTTGTGCCGGTCACTCGGCCTTCGCGGCCTCGACGGTCTCGCCGGCAGGCTCCGGGGCTTCGTCGCCCGGCTGATCGAGCAGCGCCTCAAAGCCGGGTGCGAGCCGCTTCTCGCGGATGCGGGCCTTCTTACCGCGGAGATCCCGCAGATAGTACAGCTTCGCGCGGCGTACCTGACCGCTCCGGACCAGCTTCAGCTTCGTGATCCGGGGCGAGTGAAGCGGGAAGGTGCGCTCCATCCCAATCCCGTAGCTCACGCGGCGCACGGTGAACATCTCGCGCACCCCGCCCCCCTTGCGGGCGATGACGACGCCCTCGAAGTCCTGGACGCGCTCGGTCTTGCCCTCGACAATTCGAAGGGACACCCGGACGGTGTCACCGACACGGAACTCAGGGAGGCCCTTGCGCTTGATCTGCGTCTTCTCAATCTCGCGGACGGCGGCGTGCATGGTCAGTCACTTTCGGCTGGACGATTGGTTTCAGGGCGTTTTGCTCACATGTCCCCGGAGGCGGTCGAGGTAAATCGCAACTGCAGCCCGGACAGACAAGTGGTTATAATCCCCAGCCCCCAAGATGGGTTCAAGCAAAAAATCGAGCCCTCGAAGCAAGTCGGGGTGCAGCCCCCAGCCTGTGCCGAAGACCAAGCAGGTGACCTCCTCGGGCTGCTCGAGCATCGCCCGCAACTCTTCCAGCGCCAGCACTCCGCCCTGAGCCCGGGCCGACGTCCCGGCAAACCGCGGCGGCCGCCCCCACAGTTCGATGCAGCGCCTGCGAACGTCATCGAGCGTTGCCAGGACCTCGATCAGCTGAAGGGCCTCTCCCCGGTTGCTGTTGTACTCGGCTCCCCAGCCCTCCAGCCAATGGCGGACGATGCGTCTGGCGAGCCACTGCTGCGGCTCCGTCGGGGTCACAAGGAAGTACCGGTCGAGGCCATAGGTCCTGCAGGAGCGAGCGATGTCATGGATGTCGAAATTGGTGATTGAGGAGACAACCGTCTCCCCCCGCTTGTTGACGACGGGGTGATGGACGAGGGCGAGAGTGAGCGGCATGAGAGTCGTCTGGACCGGCAGTGGCGGCCGGCACCGCGGTCATTCAGGGGCTCAGGGCGCTGAGAATCGCATCTCCGGTGATCGCGTGGTGCGAGGCGGACCACGCGGCCCTGCGATCTCTGACCAGGATGAGCTGGGGGGACTCGTGCTTGACGCCGAGCGTCCGCGCGATGGCGTTGGAGACCGGCCGGGACTCGATCACCTTCACCATGAGCACCTCGGGCGTGCCGGGGGGTGCCTGCTTCAGGAAGGCCCGAAGCCGCTGAAGCGCTGCGCCGGAGACCGGGCAGACCGTGCTGTGCTTGTAGAGGAAGACAGGGGATGCCTCCGAAGCCGCCATCGCGTCTTCAAGCGCCTGTTCGTCGGTCAGCTCTTTCACTGCTGCTGGGCCTCCTGCCCTTGGATCTCCCGGAGGATCTCCCGGTCTTTGTCCGACAGCCCGGCCCTGTCGAGCAAGTCCGGTCTTCGGGCCAGTGTTCGCCGCAGTGCCTCCCGTCGCCGCCATTCATCGATCATCGCGTGGTGCCCGCCCCTGAGAACCTCGGGAACACCGAGACCACGGAACTCCTCGGGGCGCGTGTAGTGCGGGTGGTCGAGCAGCCCCGACGCAAAGGAGTCGTTCGGCGCCGAGTCCTGGTTTCCGAGCACCCCCGGCACGAGACGGACCACGGCGTCGCAGACTGCCATCGCCGCGATCTCGCCACCGGTCAGGACGAAATCACCCACCGACAGCTCCTCGTCCACCCACCCGCCCAGGAAGACTCTCTCGTCGACCCCCTCGTACCGCCCGCACAGCAGCGTGAACTGAGGTAGTGACGCGAGCCGCTGTGCCCGGGCGTGGTCGAACCGGCGCCCCTGGGGCGAGAGGAAGATCACTGGGCCCGCCGTGCCGCCGTGATGTGACCTGACCGCCTCGATGGCCGCGACGACCGGCTCGGGCTTCATCACCATCCCGGCTCCGCCGCCGTAAGGCGCGTCGTCGGTCACGTGGTGCTTGTCGGTCGTCCACGCCCGGATGTCGTGCACGCCGAACGCGACCAGACCTCGCTCCTGGGCCCGTCCCAGAATCGAATCCCCCAGCACGCCGGGGAACATGCCGGGAAAGAGCGTCAGGATGTCGATGGTGAGCATCGCTTGGATTGTTCCTCTCCGGACCTCTTCCCGCCAGCACGATCACAGGGATGCGCCGGCTCAGGCAATCCGCTGGGGCAGAGACCTTGAGTGCTTGACCTCTGCGCTCTCGCGACGCACCTTCCGCAGCATGGTGTCGAGATTCCTTCCTCTGGCCGGGAACCTCTTGCTCATGTCATCTCCCATCGTCGCCCAGCCGATTTCACCCGGGCCACAGGCCCGGGTCCTCTCCGCCACCTGGGATGGATCGGATCAGCCCTACAATCTCTTCGTCCCCTCGGCTCATGCGTCGGGGGAGGCGCTGCCCCTCCTCGTCGTCCTGCACGGCAAGGGGGCCACGTGGGAGAGCTGGTTCGCGGCGACGAATGTCTGCGATTGGGCCGAGCAGGAAGGTCTGATCGTGCTCGCGCCGCATGGGCGGGGCGACTGGTTCTACCGGGGCCCCGGCGAGCAGGACGTGCTCGATGCCATCGCGGAGGTGCAGCGGCTGTGCCGGGTCGATCCCGATCGCATCTCGCTCATGGGCCATTCGATGGGAGGCTGGGGCGCCTGGTATCTCGGCTGCACACATCCGGATCGCTTCGCCACGGTCATCCCGATGTCCGGCTGGGCACCACTGGACCTCCTTCCCAACGCGCGTCACTTGGCGCCTCTGATCATCCACGGCGACGCGGACGAGGTCGTTCCCCCAAGTGGCTCGCGCGAGGCCTCGCGTGTGCTCACCGAGCTCGGCATCGGGCACCGCCTGACGATCGCCCCGGGCGTGGGGCACGAGTCGTCCCTCATCAGCACGGTCTTGCCCCTCGCGGGTGAGCATCTGCGAACACGCCGCCGCGTCGAGCGCCCGCGGGAGATCACGCTCCGCGCCGCCTCTCCGGCCCGGGGCCGCTCTCACTGGCTGGCGATCCGGGACACCGGCCATTTCCCCAACACGGCGGGGATCGACGCCTCGATCGACGGCGATCTGATCCGCATCCGGACCAACAGCGTCCGCGCCTTCACGATTGATCCCGCACGCGCTCCGCTGCGGGACCCCAGCCGTTTCCGCGTTCTCGTTGATCACCACGAGTACGACCTGTCGACCGGCGCCGGTCAAGTTGCGCTGTTCACCCGCACCCACCGCTCATGGATGTTCGCTCCGATGCCTCGCCGCGAGGACGTCCCGCCGCCGAGTCCAGTCGTCGGCCGCTTCAACGGCCCCCCCGAGGAGCTGGTCCACGCCGTCGTCGAAGTCATGCGCCTGCGCACGGATGCCGAGGCAGGGCTCATGAATGCTGACTTCATCGCGCCGGTCCTGCGTGATCCCGAGATCACCGCGGATGCGTTGCTCGACCTCTACCTCCGCCCCGAGGACCAGCTGCACTCGGCTCAGCTCTCTGTGGGGACGATCATCGAGAGCGAGGAGGACTGGTACCCCGCCTGGTGGGGCGAGCTCATCGCCGAGCCCCCGCTGGATGATCTCGACCCGGCGCGCGTGGTGACCGTGGTCACGGTCGAGCCCCTCGCCCAGCGCCTGCCTGTGCAGACCACCCCGCTGCGCATCACGCTCCGCGAGCTTCTGTTCAACCACCTGCAGCAGACAGGAGAGATCCCATGATTCTGCACCCCGAGCAGACGGTCCTCGCCGTCATCGACGTCCAGGAGCGCCTGATGCCGCACATCCAGGGAGGCGACCACATCGTGGCCCGGTGCCTCCGCCTGATCGAGGGCTTCAGAGCCCTGAATCTGCCCGTGGTGATCACTGAGCAGTACCCCAAGGGACTCGGCCGCACCGTCGCCGCGATCCTCGAGAGGGCCTCCGGTTTCCCTGTCATCGAGAAGCGCGACTTCTCGTCCTGTGGCGCGCCGGAGTTCCTCCGGGCTCTGGCCGGACGCGACCAGGTGCTCCTCTGCGGCGTCGAGGCGCATGTCTGCGTCAGCCAGACGGCGCTCGATCTCCTCGCGGAGGGCCGCCAAGTGCACGTCGCCGGCGATGCCGCCGGATCGCGGACGCTCGAGGACCGCGAGGTTGGCCTTCAGAAGATGCGTGCCGCCGGAGCCGTCCCCGCCTCGAGCGAGTCTGCTCTCTTCGAGCTGCTCCGGACCAGCACTCACGCTCAGTTCAAAGCGATCTCGGCGCTCGTCCGCTGAACCCCGAATCCTCTTGTCACCTGCGCACGCTGCTTGGCAGAGTGGCCGAGCTCACTGAAGCCACGCGCCCCAGCGGAGTTCTCCTTCAGTCCATGCGCTTCGCCGTCCTTCTCATCGGCCTGACTGCCGCCTCCGTCTCGCCACTTCTCGCCCAGCCCCGCGAACCCGAGTGGGAGCCGCGTCTCACGCTGCCGCCTCTGCTCATCACGCAGGAGGCCTCGAACGGCGCCCGCGGATCGGTGCTCTGGCCGTTCATCCACTGGCGCACCGTCGGCGATGAGACCGAGTGGGGTGTCCGGCCACTGTTCAACGTGAGGCGCAGCTCCTCGGCCGATCGCAGAGATCTCGACATCCTCTGGCCTCTCATCAGGTGGGAGCGAGACGAGGACCGCCTCGATTGGCGCCTCTTCCCTTTCGCCGGAGGATGGCGGGTCAATCGGCAGATGGGGGACCCAGACCGCTACTTCATCGCCTTCCCCCTCGTCTGGCTTCAGCGCGATCCTCTCCACCGCAACACGATCATCCTCCCCTACATGCGGATCCGGGAGGCCGAGCGCGAGGGCCAAGTCACCTTCGACGCGCTCCTGCCCCTGTTCTTCCGCGCGCGCGACGACCGCAACGCCGAGCAGACAACCTTCCTCTTCCCCTTTCTCTGGCGACGCGAGCGCGGTGAGCTGGCGGAGTTCGACATCTTCCCGCTCTACTGGCACCGCTGGGGCGCGCCCCCGCACCGGCTCCTCATCCTCCCCCTCTTCGGCGAGTCAGAGGATATCGACACCGAAGGCAATGTCCTCGAGCGCACGCGCACGATCCTTCCCCCCCTCTGGGTGAAGAGCGAGTGGAACAATGGTCAGCAGCGCCGCACCAGTCTGCTCTGGCCGCTCATCGCGTGGGGCGGCGGCGGAGGGACGCGCCTGAACCGGTTTCTCCCCTTCTACTCTTACCAGGAGTACACTCAGTCGGGCGAGGGCTTCCAGAGCCGTGATCTCTTCGTGCCGCCAGTCCTGATCGCTCGGCATTATCAGGCAGGCGAGCTGTATGAGCGCCGAATCACTTCCCCCCTCTTCTGGTGGTGGTGGGGCCCCGACTCCGGTGACCGTCTGACGGAATCCTGGGGCGTCTATCCCCTCTTCAATGGGGGTTCGACCGAGACCGTCGGTACCCACTTCTCCGTCTTCGATCCGCTCTTCTTCATCGAGGGAACCGAGACGCACAGCCGATTTGCCCTCCTCTGGCGCCTCTTCCATCGCACCGAGAGCGAGGACGGCGACAGCCTCCGCGAAGAGGCCCTCTGGCGGCTCTACCACCGAACCCGCGACGGTGACCGCTCTCGCGTGTCCATCTTCCCTTTCCTCACGTTCGAGCGAGAGCCCCACCACCGCCGCGCCGCCTTCCTCTGGCGCGTCTTCGAACTCACCCGCGAGCCCGAGGGCCGGTTCCTCCGGCTCTTCTTCTCGCCCCGCATCCCCCTCGCCGGCGGCCCAGAGACGCCCGTCCCATGATCCTCTGCACTCCTGCCCATGATTGAGATCCGCGAGCTCTCCAAAGCCTTCGGCCCAATCCGCGCCGTCGACCGCCTCTCCTTCAGTCTGCCCCGCGGCGAGATCCTCGGCTTTCTTGGACCCAACGGAGCGGGAAAGACCACGACCCTCCGCATGGTCGTCGGGCTCCTCACCCCTTCCGCTGGCCGTGTCATCGTCAACGGACACGACGCCGTCTGCGAACCCCTCGCCGTCAAGCGTCTCATCGGCCATCTCCCCGAGGGAACGCCCCTCTACGCCGACATGACCGTCTCCGCCTTCCTCCGATTCGTCGCCCACGCCAAGGGCCTCCCGTCCCGCCTCCGGGCCGGCGCCATCGACCAAGCCCTCGAGGAGTGCGCTCTCACCGACATCCGGCACCGTCTCATCCGGCATCTCTCGAAGGGATACCGCCAGCGCGTCGGCCTCGCCCAGGCTGTCCTCGGGGATCCCCCCGTCCTCATTCTCGACGAGCCCACTGTCGGTCTCGACCCGCGCCAGATCATCGACATCCGCGGCCTCGTCCGTTCCTGGGCCGGACGGCGAACCGTCATTCTCTCCACGCACATCCTGCCTGAGGTCGAGGCGACCTGCACCCGCGTCCTCATCATTTCCCGCGGTCGCCTCCGGGCGGAGGGAACGCCCGCCGCACTCGGGGCGCAGGGCGGCCTCGAGCAGGCGTTCCTCCGCGCCATCGGCGACATCGCGGAGGAGGCCCCGTGATGCGCTGGCTCCCCGTCTTCCGCCGCGAGTTCGGCGCGGCCGTCACCTCGCCGGCACACCTGCTCTTCGCGGCGCTCTTCTTCGCTCTCCTGGGGATTCTCTTCAGCGACACCCTCGCTCTCTTCGCCGACGCGAGCGCGGGGAGCCAAGCGGCGCTCACCCGGATTCAGGAGCAGGCCGGCTCGACTGTTCTCAATGTGAACGACTACCTCGCCCGCAATTTCTTCGGCATCGTCCTCGGGCTTCTGATCTTCGCCGTGCCCTTCTTCACCATGCGCCTCATCGCCGAGGAGAGAAAACTCGGGACCTACGACCTCCTGCTCTCCTACCCGCTCCGAGAGATCGATCTTCTCCTCGGCAAGTTCTTCGCCGCCTGGGCCGCTGTCTGCCTGATACTGGGGCTCAGTGTCCTCTACCCCCTCCTCATGGCCTGGCTCAGCGGCGGGCAGATCGAAGTGGCGCCTCTCGTCGCCGGATACCTTGGCCTCGTCTGCGCCTCGGCGGGGTTCGTCGCCATCGGTCTGCTCGCCTCCTCACTGACCGAGAACCAGCTTGTCGCCGGCCTCCTGACGCTCGGCCTGCTGCTCCTGGGTCTTCTGCTCGGCAATCTCGCCCCCGGTGAGAGCGGCTGGCTCAGTTCCACGATGCAGAGCCTGGACCTCTACGAGCGCACGGAGGCTTTTCTCAGCGGCGTGATCCGGCTGGCCGATGTGATGCACTTCGCCTTCCTCACCGCTGCGGCCATCTTCCTCGCCGACAAGGCCCTGATCGTGCGCCGTCTCGGGGTGATGCGGTGAGAGCCCTCCTCGGTGTCGCGAGCCTCGGCCTCTCTCTCGTCGCGCTCCTGGCCGGCGCGGCCGGTGAGTGGCGGCACTTCCTCACCCTCGTTGCGCTGTCCGCCGCCTGCCTGATCCCGCTCTGGACGCGCGGAGGCCGGCGCATCGCGGCGGGTCCACTGATTCACCTCGCCGTCTACACGCTGCTGGTGCTGGGCAGTCTGGTCTGCCTCCAGGTGCTCGTCACCAATCGCCACTGGGAGTGGGATCTCACCGCCAATCGCCGCCAGAGCCTCTCCCCTCTCACCGGGCAGCAGGTGAGGAGCTTCGAGAGCCCCATCGATATCACAGCGATCGCGAACGAGCCCACTGCGCTCCGGCAGTCGCTGGACCGGCTGAGGAGTCTCAATCCCCGCCTGCAATATCGCATCTTGAACTCCCTTCGGGACAGCCGCGAGATCGCCCGCCTGGCTGAGTCGTGGGGTCTGGCCAGCATCAGTCCGGGCACGGTGATCCTGACGTCGACGGCCGAGGGACAAGAGCGCCGCGCCACGCTGCAGGCGGGCGACGGCGCCGCATTCCGGTTCGACGAGCAGCGCTGGGTCAACGCGATGATCCAGATCACCCGGGCGCAGGTCCCCATAGTGCACTTCACGCGAGACCACGGCGAGCGTAACCCGCAGACCGAGCTCACGACGGTGCGCGCCCTCTTCGAGGACTTGGCTTTCGACGTGTCGCAGGGGACGGCGCGCGAGATCCCGGCGGGCGCCGTCCTGGTGGTCGTGGCGGGGCCTCGCCAAGACTTCGATGAGGAGGACATCGCCGCGCTTCAGCGCCACTTCGACGGAGGTGGGTCCGCGCTGATTCTTCTCGATCCGCCCGGATCCACCCCGCTCGCACGGCTCGAACGCTGGATCGAGCAGTGTGGAGTCGCGATTCGCCCGGGAGTCATTGCAGACGATAACCCCGCCATCCGGAGCCGGCTTGGTATCACCGACGGGCGCAGCGTCCTCATCGTCACCGGCAACGACGGTCACCCTGTCACCGAGGGATTCGAACCCCTGCTCCTTCGCGGCGCGAGGGCCTTCGGGATGGGGAGGACCGAGGGCAACGAGCTCACGGTCGATGAGCTCCTGCGCACGCCACCGCACCACACGTGGTTGACGCCGGGGGGTGACACGCTGCGCTCCTCCGAGATTCCGCCTTCCACCTCTCCCGACCGCCAATCGTTCCCCGTGGCGATGGCCGTCACTCGCCAGCCGGGCGGCACCGCCGTGGGCGCCGCCCGCCTCGTCGTGATCGGCGACTCAGAGTGGGCCACCGATGAGCTGATGCGCATCCCGCTGCTGCGCGAAGGCGGCGAGCGGTTGCTCCGCGGCGCCGTCGGGTGGCTCGTCCGCCAGCCAGACCTGATCGCAATTCCCCCACGCACACCCCCCGAGACACTTCTGAGGATGACACCGGCTCAGCGCCGTGTGGCCTCGGCGCTCTCGGTTGTCCTGCTGCCCGAGGTGCTCCTCGTGCTCGGCGTGGGCCTCATGCTCTCGCGTGACAGGCCGCTCCGTGAGTCCCGGTCTCTGCCTCTCCTGTGGGGAGCGCTGGTCCCCCTCCTCGCCGGCTCCTCGGTCCTCGCCTTCGGGCTCGGCCAGCCACTCATCGCATTCCTTCTGATTCTGGCATCCGGTGCCTGCCTTCTTCCCGTCACTTTTGGACCCGAAGGGCATACGGGCCGAGCCCTCGCCTGCCGCCTGGCACTCTGGATGGGGCCCCTGCTTGCCCTGGGGTTCGGTGTGGCCCTGCTGAGGTCGAGGACGTCTGGGGAGGCCCGTCTCCATCCGCTTGCCGTCGAGTCTCTGAGTCGTCTCGCCCGCGACGTCACCGTCCACGCCGTCGCAGGTGACCCCGTCCCCGTCACCGGTCTCCTCACGCGTCTGGCGCAGGCGACACCCCGCCTTCGGTGGCGGGTCCTCGACCCGCGCACAGACCGCGCGGAGATCGACCGCCTCGACGCCGACCACACCGTTCACCTCCGCGACGGCGATTCCCTCGTCGTCGGAGGAGAGGGACTCGGTCAGGGGGAGGTGACACGCAAGGTCGTCCCCGGGCTCGAAGACGAGGAGCGGTGGGTGAATTCCCTTCTGCAAGTGGGCCAGCGGACTCCACTCCGCCTCCTGGTCACCGAGGGCCACGGCGAGTGGTCCCTCTCACGCGAGATGCTCGGTCTTCAGATCATCTTCAGCCAGCTCGCCATCTCCGCCACCCAGGGGCCCCTCTCCGCGACCGCCCGGCCGGATGCCGTCCTCATCCCCGGTGTCACGGGCGACTTCAGCGAGGAGGAGATCGCCTGGCTTGACGAGCACGTCGAGCGCGGCGGCGGTCTCGCCGTCTTTCTCGACCCTCCAACCGCCGCCCACGTTCGGCGGCCCACGCGCGTGACGTCGCTCGCCGAGCCCACACGTCTCGTCGCTTGGCTCGAATCACGCTGGGGGCTCCGCCTCCCTCCCGTCGCCGTCGTCGACGATGACCCCCAATGGCAGGAGCTCGGCCTGGGAACGCTCTCCCCCATGATCTCGATCTTTGATCAGCACCACCCAGTCTCCCGGCGGGTCTATCAGCGGATTCTCGACCTCCAGCGTCAGCCTGGTCAGGGCGAACTCGCCGTGCTCCTGCTCAAGGAGGCGCGGGCCATCGCGCCGTCCGAGCCGCTTGCCCACGCTGACAGTGCCATTCTCTTCGCCACACGGGACAACACCTGGGCGGAGACCGACCTCGACACGCTCGTCGCCGAAGCGCGCGTGGCGCCCGACACGGAGCCTCGCATGTCCCTGTGCCTGGGACTCGCGGCGGCTCTCCACCGCCCCGCACGCAGCGCGAGGCTTCTCCTGACGGGAGACTCCGACTGCCTCAGCGATGCCGAACAGACGACGCTCGCGCAGGCGGGAATCGCGGTCGATCCTTGGCTGGCGCTTGTCCGTGGAGCCATCGGATGGGTGCTCCCCGAGCAGGGCCGTGCATTCTTTGCCGATCCTCACCTCAGCGTGAGCCTCACCCACGACGCGCACGCGGCCCGGCGCCAGAGCCGCGCCGCACGCGCAGCGCTCGGCGGCATCGCGCTGCTGGTCACGGGAGGCATCGGAATCGCTCTGCGCCGGCACTCCAGGCGCGAGGCCGGCATTCTCTGGGCCGGCATCCTCGCCGTCGCCGCGTCCGGCGCCCTCGACCTGCGCGTGCCCGGAAATGGGAGCACGCAACCCCCGGCCGAGTCGCACCTCTCCTCCATTCCGCTGGGGCAGATCAGCGCCATTCAGATCGAGAACGGAGGCCAATCCATGTCTCTGGCCCTCGACGGAGAGAGCTGGCGCGTGCAGGACTCGAATCGCCTGGCTCGGCAAGAGGCCGTCGACCTTCTGCTGCGCATGATCGACGCACGCCGGCGCGGCTCCCCCCAGCCGCTCAGTGCAGGGGCCGATCTCGAAGCGATTGGCCTCGATCCCCCGGTGACGCGCCTGACCCTGACCTCGCGCGGCGGCCAATCCGAGGCACTGCTGCTGGGCCATGCGCCCGCGCAGTCGTTCACTCAGGTCTGGGCCCGCGTCGAGGGCGACGACCACCTCTTCACGGTCGACGATGACTTGGCTATGCTCCTGCGCCGCCTCCCCGAGCGGTGGCTAGCCGAGGAGGGCACGCCATGAGTCCGCGCCGGACACTCGCCGCCGCCGCCGTCTTCGCGGTGCTCCTGGGACTCGCCATCGTGGATTCGCTCCGGCGTGAGATCGGCGACCTGCAGTCCGCCGCCGAACGCACTCTCGTCGAGATGTCACTCGAAGAGGTCCAGTCCTTCACGCTCACGAATCGCCACGGCGCGTTCTCTCTGGAGCGGCGCGGCGATGGATGGTGGCTCATCGAGCCCATCGAGGCCATGGCGGATCAGGGCTTCTGTTTTGCGATTCTCCACAATGTGACGAACGCGAAGCGCCAGGGACAGGTCGAGGGGATCCCCGGCGCTCAGCTGGCCGACTATGGTCTCGACTCGCCGGCGATCAGTGCCACGTTCCGCGCTGCAGACCGCGAGGCGACCCTGGATGTCGGCGCCAGGGCACCCGGGATGCCTCAGTTCTTCGCCACCGTGAGAGGCTCGGGCGAGGTCTTCACGGTCACCGAGCACATCGCGGCCAACCTGACAAAGACGCTCTTTCAGCTGCGCGACAAGCGGCTCTTTCCGAATCTGCCGGAGCCTCTGCTCGTGACGGCGATCACCGTGACCGCCGAGGCGGCCGCCACACGCATCATCGCCGATGGCGACCGGGAATGGTGGGTCGAAGGGCCACCTCGCCGCCGCGCCGACGCGACAGTCGCGACGGACCTCATCTCCACGCTGCCGCGCCTCGAGGCCTCGTCCATGCCGGAGAATGTCACCCCCGCGGCAGCGGGTCTCAATCCTCCCTACATCGAGCTGGCGGTGGAAACACAGAATGCCGGAACGCTGCGTCTCGATCTCGGTCTGCCCACGAGCGCCCGCGGTGACGAGTTCTACGCCCAGCGCCCGGGCATCGGCGCCGTCGTCGCGATCCGAGCCCAGGATTCCTCCCGCATCCCGCGCCGCGGCGCCGATTGGCTCGACCGGGATCTTCTCCACCTCTCTCCCGGCGAGGTCGGCGCCTTCTCGCTGACGCTCCCCTGGGCGGATCTCAATGTCTCCTTTGAGAGGACCGAGAGCTCGCCGTGGACCGCCGCGGGCAACGCGGGGGAGCGTGTCGATCAGGAGGCGGTGCAGGAACTTCTCGATCTCATGGCACGTCTCACCGCCGATGGCGTCGTGACCACGAGGCTCACATCGCTCGAGGCCTACGGTCTGGATCGCCCGGCCTTCACCTTCGTCTGGCACAGCCACGACAGAAGCGTGACGGAGAGACTCGACAACGGGGGCAATCTGGGCGACACGCAGGCCCATGTGCGGCGAAACGCCGAACCGGTCATCTACGCCGCGCCCAATGTGTACGGCGATGTCATCGCCCTGCGGCAGCGCCTGATCGATCGCCATCTCATCACGGCCAGCCTCGCCTCCGCCGAGCGGCTCGATTACCGCTATGCCGAGCTCTCCGGCTCCGTGCAGCGTGTGCAGGGCATCTGGGTGCAGATCGGGGCCAGCGGCGAACCTGGCGCCCCGGTCAATGCCCAGATCATCGAGAATGTCTTCAGCACACTCGCCCTGGCCACCTACGACCGCGCCCTCAGCGGCGAACAGGCCATGGCCGTCCGCCGAACGCTCGCTGATCCCCCGTGGCGTGTCGCCGCCTACGACGCGGCGGGCAATCTCCTGGGAGAGATCCGCTCGACCATTCCGTCACACGGTGACACGACGGCGCCCCTCTTCGCCATGACGGGCGACGACCGCGCCGTTGTGATCTCCGACCGTGCCGTGCTCATCGCGGTCCAGAACGGTCTGCGCCCTCTGGAGCTCCATCAGATAGGCGTGAATCTCGGCGGCATCCTCGGGCGTCAGGCGTCGCCGTGATTCTTCGATGCGCTGCGGCCCTGCTCGCACTTGCGCTGACCAGCTGCAGCAGGCCGGGTGCAGAGGCGGCGCCTCTGCGCATTGCCGCCGCGGCGAGTCTGCGTGTCGTGGTCGAGGAGATCGGCCGGGCGTTTGCGCAGAGCCCCTCGGGAGCGGAAGTCACTGTCAATGCGGCAGCCTCTGGTGTCCTCCGGCGTCAGATCGAGCACGGCGATGCGGCCGATGTGTTCATCTCGGCAAACCGCGAGCACATGGACGCGCTGCTCACCCGAGGACGTGTCGCATCAGAGACGGTCCACGTGCTCGCCCGGAATCGTCTCGTCGTCGCGGCGCCGGCCGGCCGCCACGTCCCCATGGAGTCACTGCGGGGGCTCTCTCACCCGCCCTTTGCCCGCATTGCCCTCGCGACTCCCGCGACCGCCCCTGTCGGAGAGTTGGCGGTCGCGGCGCTCCAGAGCGCCGGCGTCTGGTCCAGCGTCGAGAGTCGCGTCCTGTACGCCGAGAACGCCGGGCAGATCGCCGCCTATCTGCGGACAGGCGAGGTCGATGCCGCTCTGCTCTATGTGACGGATGTGATCGGCCTCGGTGACGCTGTCGATCGACTCTGCGAAGTGGACCCCGCCCTTCACCCGCCCAGCGAGTACCTCATCGGCGTCGTCGCGGACTCGCGTCTCCGTGTGCGTGCGGAGGCCTTCGTCGAATTCGCCTGCGGGCCCGAGGCGGCGGACGTCTTGGCACAGGCAGGATTTGTGGTGGACGAAACCGGCAGCCGCTAGCCGGCGCTCTTGGGACGCCTCTTGGCGCCGCTGGCCCGCCTGGCGTCCGAGCCATGGGAGGCCACGGAGTTGCCGAAGGGCTGATGGCCCGGAGCCTCGACGCGGTCGACGACACCCATCACGAGCGTCTGGATCGGCGCGATCTTGATCTTGAAGACGACCGAGGCGAGGCCCGGCGCTGCTCCGAGAAGCACGGTGTCGCCGACTCCCGCGTTCACGTAGTCGATCGCCACCGTCGGATGGCCCACCGGCTTCCGGTCAAGATCGACCCGCTGCACCAGCAGCTGCTTGCGGCCCTCGTAGGCCGCGTGCTTCTCCGAGGACCAGATCGAACCGACAACGATCCCGAGCTGCATCAGAGGCGCATCCGCACGTCGACGTCGTCGACAATGCCCACGACGGCCGCATCGACGGGAAGATTGGGGTCTGCACCGAGTCCCGTCGGCACCGCGTCGCCGCTCTCGACGAAGTACACCAGCTCTCCGTCCCCGCGCTTGCCCGTCGCATCCGTCGCGATCAGCGGCTCTCGCACCGGCTGGAGATCGGCGTCCAGAGGCTGAATCACGCAGAGCTTGAGCCCCGTCAGTGACGGCTCCTTGCGCGTCGCCGTGACCGCGCCGATCACGCGGGCGAGGTCCATCAGACCCCCGCCGCGGCGAACTTGCTCCAGACCCGCTCGCCGCCGACGTCGACATGGTCGACGATGGCGATCACCGTCGCATCCACCGGCCTGTCCCTCGTGGCGGCGGCGATGCGAGCGGAGGAGCCCTGGACGACGATCACGACCTCCCCCTCGCCCGCGCCGACCGCGTCGCACGCCACGACGAACGGTGCCTTCGGCTCCATGTCGAGCCCCACCTGCTGCACCAGCAGCAGCTTGAAGCCGCCCAGCCCCTCGTCCTTGTGAGTCGAGACCACGTGGCCCACGACCTTGCCCAGGATCATCGCACGCACCTCATGGGGATCGAGTTCCGGCCGATGGTGCGCACCGGAACGCCGGATGGCAAGAGCGAAGCGCGCTCAGCGCTGCGCTTCGAGGTCGGTCACCTCCAGCGTCACGCGCTGCTCGGGAGCGCTCTCGGCGTCCAAGATGCGGATCCGGAAGTTCTCGAAGCTCACGCTGCGCCGCTCCTGCACTTCCAGCTCCGTGCTGCCGTTCTGCGTCTCCAGAAGGAGAACGGCGGTCGTCCGCGTCTCGGTGCCGATCGCGCCCGAGGACCCGGTGGTCCCTCCCGCCGTCGCTTCGAAGACATCGATCAGCGTGATCCGCAGACCGCGGAATGACATCTCGTCGTCCTGCCGCAGTGTCCGGCGCGCCGTCGCGCTCGTGGCGCCCGCGCCCCCGGAGGCCGAAGGCTCGACCCTCGGACGGCGGCTGATGAGGCCCGCCCCCGCATCAGCGGGCAGAGAGGAGATCCCGGTCGACACCCGGCGGCCGTCGAGCCCGCCGCTCAAGATCTGACGGCGGCGGAGCGCGTCGAGGCCGGGATCGACCACACTCATGATGCGCTCGATGTTCGCCTGGCTGTCGGTCACGGCGACCGCCCCCGCGGCGAGATCGACGTTGATCAGGCGCCCCTCGCCCGTCGCGGCGCTCTGTGCCGCCGCGTTGCCCCACACCAGCGTCTTGAGGTAGATCTCCAGGTCATCGGCCTCCCTCTCGGGGTTGCCCCGCTCATACCAGCCACTGAGCGTCTGGCTCGGAATGGGCACGGAGGTGGACATGAGACCGCCCCCCTCCGTGGGTGCCGGTGCCTCCGGCGTGGCCGGGGCGGCGAGCGCGGCGGAGGCCGCGAGGGCGAAGGCGGTGGCGAACAGGCGTCGCATCATCAGGGCTCCTGGCGGAAGTGTGGGCGCCGCAGTGTGCGCTGGCATGGCCGCGCGCGTGTCTGCTGCGCCTTGGACAACGCCACCGGGTCGAGGGCTCCACGCCCGGCGTCGAAGGAGATTGTGGGGCCTTCCCCCGGCGCCGACAAGGGGCAAACGCGGCCCCCCCGCCGCGCATCACTTCTCCACCGCCACCAGATCGGCGGCGTCGACGACGCGGTCGGCATTGACGTCCAGCGAGGCGGGGTGCGGCGTCACCCGGCCCAGCAGATGGTTGGCGATCTCGTCAGCGGTGACCGCGGGGGGCGTCAGGTTCTCCCACCAGGCGAGGCCGATCTCGAAGTCGGCGCTGGAACCGCCGCCGAAGCAGTCGAGATCGCCGTCGCCATCGAGGTCGGCCAAGTCGACGGCGCGGGCGCCGATGAGATTGCCCACCCAAGGGCGCCACGTCCACGTGCGCCCGCCGCCGTCGAGGTTCTCCCACCAGGCAATCGCTTGGTACCCGAAACCGTACGCAGAGAAGACATCGCCGTCGCCGTCGAGGTCGGCGTCGCCGGCGGTGATGCCGAAAGCCCGGGGGAAGTGGAGTTGCACGGTGTGCCGCGTCCACGCGCCGCCGTGGCCGTCGAGGTTCTCGAACCAGGCGATGGACGTCTCGTCGGCGCCCGAGACCAGGTCGAGATCGCCGTCGCTGTCGATGTCGAAGGGCACGACCTCCGCGCCGTTGCCGATGAAGCCCACGGGGTGCTGCACCCACGTCAGGCCGTCGCCGCCGGCGTTCTCCCACCAGGCGATGACCGCCGCCCAGAAGGCGATGCCCGCGATGTCCTGGTCGCCGTCGCCGTCGATATCGGCGACCGCCACGCCCGTCGCCCCATTGAAGCCGGAGGCCACGGGCACCTCGGCCCAAGGTGAGGCTCCGCTGCCCGTGTTGAGCCAGGCGCGGATTTCGTCGGACACGTCGGAGGCGGCCACCAAGTCGATGTCGTCGTCGCCGTCGAGGTCTCCCGCTGCCAGCCCGATGGGCCTGTGGAGCTGCCCTGCCACCGGATGCTTCGTCCAAGCGGTTCCATTTCCCAGAGTGTTCTCCCACCACGCGACCTCGCCCGCGAGGTACGCTGCCCCCACGGCGTCGAGGTCGTGGTCGCCATCAAGATCCGCCGTGATGGCTTGGGTGGCCCCATCGAATCCCAGGACGACGTTGTGCCTCAGCCACGCCTGTCCTGCGCCGAGCCGGTTCTCCCACCAGGCCAGCGCATCGTCCGTGTACGCGGCCCCCACGATATCGGGGGCGCCGTTGCCGTCGATGTCCCCCGCCCCAAAGTCCTGTGGTGCCCGGAAGTGCATGTCGATCGTCTGGGTCGGGCCGAAGGTCTGCGAGGACACCGCCGTCGCCAGGCCCAGCATCGTCAACAAGGCAGCAAAGGACAGCCACACTGCGGCCCACTGCCGATCACGCCCTCGTGTCACCTTCGAGTCAAAGTCGGATGCCACAGGTCACTCCTCGTCAGAAGTTTAGCGCGGAGAACCGTCCCCCGCCACCCCAAATCGAACAGGAAATAACCAAAAAAACTGTTGACACTCCTCCTGCCGCAATCTACCAGTCCCGTTTAGACGTTTCTGGAGGTGTTGCGATGCGTTGCATGTGGTGTGTGTTCTTGCTCTGTCTCGGTGGGCTCGGTGTCGCTTGGGCGGCCCCCGCACTCGCCCCCGTCTACGACTACCCACGCGAGGCGATGCACTACTGGGTCGGGCCGACCCGCGTCGATGCTCACCTGGCCCTCGATGAGCTGCGCGTGGTCCGCCACGCCGCCCACGGCCTTGTCGCCGAAGAGGCCGTCGACTTCTCCCGACGCGCACGCGGCACGGCCGCCGCAGCAACGGCGCACTCGTTCAGCCTGGCCGAGCTCCAGGCCTCCGCCGAGGCGATTGTGCGGCCGGGCCGCGAAGTCTGCGCAGTGCTCTACGACGTCAACGACCTGACGCGGCAGGGCACCGGCGGGAGTCCGTTGCCACGCCGGTTCTCGGTCCAGTTGCGCGAAGGCGTCTCGCTCAGCAGCCTGCTGCGCCGGCTCAATCTGCGCGTCGTCGAGCAGCGCGATCTCGCACCACGCCTGTACACCCTCGAGGCGACGGGCCGCTCGCTGCTCGCCGGCGTCGAGGCGGCCAACGCCCTCTACGAGCAGGGGTCGGCCGAATTCGCCACGCCCATCATCCCGATGGCGATGGCGCCGCAGGCCGTCACGATCAGCGATCCCCTCTTCGCCCAGTCGGCCTACGACTATCAATGGAACCTCAACAACCACGGCCCCGTCACGCGCGACGCAGAGACCGGCGCGCCCAATCCTCCGCCTGGTGACCCCACAACGACGATCTTCAACCCCCAGGCGGTGGCGGGCAACGATCTCAACGTCATCCCCGCCTGGAACATGACGACAGACCAGGAACAACCCATCAACGGCCAGGGCGTCAATATCGGCATTGTCGATGTCGGGGTCCACATGAGCCATGAGGACCTGATCACCCGCATCTCGCGCACGGGTGACCCGCGCACGGGCACCCCGCGGCTCGACCACAACTACTCCACCGACACAACGGTCCCCGCCGATGATGCCACCGCGCCCACACGTACCCGCTATGATGGGCAGGGACAGCCCTACGACTACACCAACCCGCACGGCACCTCCGTCTCGGGCACGGCCGCGGCCTCCGCCAACAACGTGAATCCCCAGACGCAGCTGGTCGAAGGCATCGTCGGCGTGGCTTACGGCGCGTCCGTGGTGCCAATCCGGCTGTTTGATGGCGTTCATGTGAATCCAGACATCGCCTTCGACGTGAGCGACCTCCAGATCGCCAGTTGCCTCGGATACCTGACCGCCACAGCGACCCCAGCTGGCGACCGCATCGCGGTGAGCAACAACTCCTGGGCGCCGCGGTACGACCAGCCGCACGCTGAGATCTACCCAATCGGGCCAGATACCAACCTGGCCCTTGACCAGGGAGTCACGCAGGGGCGCGGCGGGAAGGGCACTGTGTACGTTCTTGCGGCAGGAAACAACTGGATGCAGTACGATAACGGGCAGGGCCAGTGGGTGCCCCTTGGAGCCCGGACGACTTACAACGGCTACGCCTCGGACCGGCGGGTGATCTGCGTGGGCGCGACCGACAGCCGGGGAATCAAGACTTTCTACAGCGAGCCGGGCTGCTCGCTGCTGGTCAACGCGCCGTCGGGTTACGAACTCAACATCAACCAGCCGCCCTATCAGCAGGGCTCCTTCGGCTCGCTTCTCTCCCTCTCGTGGCTCGGTCATCACGACATCGCACCCCTGTTTCCCAACTACAGCCTTGCGGGCGGCACCTCGTCAGCCACACCCCAGGTCTCCGGCGTGGTGGCGCTGATGCTCCAGGCCAATCCGAATCTGACATGGCGCGACGTGCAGCACATCCTCGTGGCGACGGCCGACACCGGGGATTCGCGCCTCGCCGACCCCAACCCCGGCCCGGGGCTCGATCTGGTGGCCGACTGGTTCCAGAACGGCGCGGGCCGCTGGTACAACCCCGAGTACGGCTTCGGCCGTGTCGACGCCGCCCGGGCCGTCGAGGTGGCCCAGAGCTGGATCAATGTCCCCAGCGAAGGGTTCTTGAGTGACTTCATGGACCCGGACGAAACGGCGATCATCGATCCCACGCCAGCCCCTGGCGGCGGATGGATCTACCACGTGGCCTTCTCAAGCCTCCAGGTCCCGGATCCGCACTTCTTCGTGGAACATGCCGAGGTTCAGTTCATCGCGTCCGGGGTTCAGCCGCGGGGCGACTTGCAGATCGTGATGCGCAGCCCCTCGAACACCTGGTCGGTGTTCCAGGTGCCGCACTCCGACCTCAACAGCGGATTCCTGGGCCAGCGCTTCACGTCAGTTCAACACTGGGGAGAACCGGCCCAGGGAGAGTGTGTACCGCCCCCGGTTTCTTGGACACCGGCGTGAGGGTATTCATGCGGCCTGTTCCTGTCGAGCCAGGAAGTCGCGGCGATCCAGGCCTTTGGCTCCGTCTATTCCTTCACCTCGCCAATCCGCGTCACGTCGCATCTGAGTGCGGGGACGACGCCGGTGACTTGGTCACTGGCTCCCGGAGCACCGAGCGACGTGACGGTCGACCCCCTGACGGGCATTGTCACTTGGCAAGCGGGAGAGGGGTACGATGAGCGTTCGGTCACTGTCCGCGCCGCCAACATGCGCGGCATGGACGAAGAGCCGCTCTGGATGGTCCACGAAGGGCCGGGCTGAGGTGAGAGCTCCCCTGCTGAGGGCTCAATTCCCCTCCGCCGCGACGCCGTACTGCAGCAGCCGGCGGTAGAGCGTCTTGCGGTCGATGCCGAGCACCTTCGCCGTCTCGCTCTTGGACCCGTGGAGGGCATCGAGCAAGGCGAGGATGTAGCGCTTCTCGAGCTCGTCCAGTGTCAGCCGGTCGTTCACCGCATCCGCCAGGAACTTGGTCGGGAGCGACTGCTGGAGAAGCACGTTCATGATGATCTCCGGCGGCAGGTCCTCGTCGGTGATCAGCGTGTCGCGCGAGAGCACGGCCGCGCGCTCGATGACGTTCTCGAGCTCGCGGACATTGCCGGGCCACTCGTGGGCCACGAGCTTCTTGAGCGTCTCCGGCGCGATCGTCTTCTCCCGCAGCCGGTTCACGCGGCACGCCTTCTGGATGAAGTGATCGACGAGCATCGGAATGTCCTCGCGCCGCTCGCGCAGCTCGGGCAGGTGGATGTTCACCACGTTGAGCCGGTAATACAGGTCCTCGCGGAACCGCCCCGCTTTGACCTCCGTCTGAAGGTCCCGGTTGGTGGCCGTGATGATCCGAACGTCGACCGTCCGCGGCGTCGACTCCCCCACCCGGAAGAACTCGCGCTCCTGGAGAACGCGCAGCAGCCGCTGCTGGAGAAGCGGCGAGATCTCCCCGATCTCGTCGAGGAAGACTGTCCCCGAGTCGCCCTCCTCGAACAGACCGCGCTTGTCCATGATCGCCCCGGTGAAGGCGCCCCGGGCGTGGCCGAAGAGCTCGGACTCGAGGAGCGTCTCCGGCAGCGCGGTGCAGTTGACGGAGACGAAGGGCCTCTCTCGCCGGAG
This sequence comes from Candidatus Sumerlaeia bacterium, assembly GCA_013360565.1. GTDB lineage: Bacteria > Sumerlaeota > Sumerlaeia > JABWBI01 > JABWBI01 > JABWBI01. The sequence continues at coordinate 21,837 of JABWBI010000012.1, forward strand.
GCTGTGGTGATGCAGGGCACGGGCGACGAGCTCCTTGCCCGTCCCGGAGGCGCCGGTGATGAGAACCGTCGTGCTCGTCGGCGCGACGCGGCGGATCAGGTCGAAGATCTCGTGCATGCGCTTGGACCTGGCGAGGATGCCGCGGAACTCCGTGCGCTGCTCGACCTGCTCGCGCAGGTCGCGCACCTCGCGCTCGAGCTTGCGCCGCTCGAGCGCCTTCTCGATGACGACCTTGACCTCGCCGAGGTTGAAAGGCTTGAGGATGTAGTGGAAAGCCCCGAGCCGCATCGCCTCAACGGCGGTCTCCACCGTCCCGAAGGCCGTCATGACGATCACCTGGGGCGGGTCGGGCTCCTCGTTGAGCGCCCGGAGGAGGTCGAGGCCCGACATGCCGGGCATGCGGACATCGGTGAGGACGAGGTCGGGCCGGTGGCCGCGGGCAAACGCGAGGGCCTCGTCCGCGCTGTTGACGGCCTCGACGGTGTGACCGCGCCGGCGGAGGAACCGGGCGAGCATCTCGGTCATCTCTGGCCGGTCGTCGACAACGAGAATGGAGGCGCCGTTGGCCTCGCGGGTGGTGGGCTGGTCGCTCATGCATCCCCTCGAGTGGTGGTGGCGATGGCGGGCGCGCCGATGGGAAAGGAGACGGAGAAGGTGGTGCCGCGGCCGGGTTCGCTGGTGGCGACGATGCGGCCCCCATGGGCGGTGACGATCTGGTCGCAGACGGCGAGTCCGAGGCCGGTGCCTCCGCCGGGTCCTTTGGTGGTGAAGAAGGGGTTGAAGATCTGGCTGAGATGCTCGGGCGCGATGCCGTGCCCCGTGTCGGTGATTTCGATCTGGACCTCGTTGGCCTTGGGGACGGAGTGAGTGGTGATGGTCAGGCTTCCGCCGCCGGGCATGGCTTGCCAAGCGTTCATGAAGATATTCATGAGGACCTGCTCGACCTGGTTGGCATCGGCCTGGATGGCCGGGAGGCCGGGTTCGAGGCGAGTGTCGACGCGGATGTGCTGGCGCTCGAGCAGCCGCTGGAGAAGACGGATGGTCTCCTCAACGGAGGCATTGAGATCGAGATCGGTCAGCTCGAAGCGGGGACGGCGGGCGTAGTCCATGAGACTGCGGAGGAGGCGCCGGCAGGTCTCGGCCTGGGTCCGGATGGTGTGGAGGCCCTCGGTGAGTTCGTCGCCGGTGGCAGCCTCGGTTTCGAGGAGTTCGGCGGTGCCGCTGATGACATTGAGGGGGGTGCCGAGTTCGTGAGCGATGCCGGCAGCGAGTTGCCCGACGGCGGCCATCTTCTCGGAGTGCTGGATCTGGCGGCGGGCCTGCACGTCGGCGGTCACGTCGCGGATGATGACGGAGGTGCCGACGAAGTGGCCTTCAGGGTCGCGCATGGCGGTGCGGGAGATGACGACGTTGATCTCGGTCCCGTCGCGGCGGCGGCGCACGGTCCGGTAGTTGAGCACTCGCCCGTCCTCGTGGACCGCGCGGGTCAGCTCGGGCAGCTCGTCGCGGCGCTCCTCAGGCACGAGGACTTCGACGGGTTTGCCAAGGATCTCTTCCGCCTTCCAGCCATAGAGCTTCTCGGCTCCCCGGTTGAAAATGGTCACCCGCTCCTCGGGATCCAGGTAGAGGATCGCGTCTTCGGACTCGGCGAGGACGCTGGTGAGAAACCGCTCGGCGCACAGCGTGCAGACGCCCGGCTGTGCGTGGAGATTGAGCAGGGCGCTGCCGTCGGGGAGCGACGTCTGCCGCACTTCACAGGGCACACCCGTCGGCGTCGTGATCTGCCCCACGGTCTTCCAATCGATGCCCCCCGGGGCCTTCGTCCCGCCCAAGTCCAGGTCTGGGAAGAGCGCCTCGACCGTCTTGCCGACGAGTGATGCCGCCCCCTTGCCAAAAAGGAGTTCCGCCCCGGGACTCAGGGTGGAAACGGTCCGCTGAGGCGTCAGATGGAGGAGGAAATCCATGGAGTTCTTGGCGAAGACCCGAGCCGTCCCATCCTGCCCCTTCGGGGCACGATGCCACAAGAGAAAATCGAGACATCCCCCCAGCCCTCCGTTCCCGGCTGCGGGAACTCGCCCCGGCCGAGGCATTTCGCCCCCGCCTCAGGTCAAATCTTGGGCTCAACCTCGAACCCGCAGATGAGGTCGTTCGGCAGCAGGACCTCATACTGCCACCGCCCACTCTCTTCGGGAAATTCGACGGTGTACAGATTCTCATGCTCTTCCACCGGCGCGATCAACGGAAAGACGCTGAGCGGCATCTGCTGCCCAAGTCCGTACCGCTGGAAGTGGAGCGACGACGCCGACCAGTTGTCGAAGTGGACGTAGAGCGTGGGCGACTCGTCGTCGGTGACGGGATAGCCCAGCGCGGCGGCCCGCGACTGCCGCGACAGCGGTGTGGTCAAGCCGGTGGCGTCGTCCCGGACCACCAAGTCGCTCAGCCGTCGCATCTGGAGGCGGACGAGGTCGCCCCCGTCCCAGAGGTAGACGCCGAAGTGCCTCGGCGGATCGGGCGGCCCCCCGCAGGCGGCCAGCAGGGCGGCGGTGCCCACCGCCAGCGCGATTCTCAGTCCTCGCGTGCCTCGCTTCATCGGTCCCGGTCCCTTCGAGAGTGTGATGTGGTGGCCACTCTCGCCTCCGCGCGGCCGCCGGTCAAGGCTCACCGGGACTTGCAACTTGCCGGGGAGCATGGATGATGACTCTGATCCCCACCGTCCGGAGAGACCTGCGCGCATGGCGTCCATCCACCCCACTGCACTACTCGGCGAGCGAGTCCGTCTCGGGGAGGGGGTGTCGATCGGACCCGGAGCGATCGTCGAAGACGACGTCACGGTCGGCGACCGTACCGTCATCGGCCCCCGGGCGTTCATCGGCCGTCTGACGGAGATGGGCCCGGACAACCAGATCGGCTTCTCCGCCGTGGTGGGGGGCGATCCGCAGATTCTCGGCTGGAAGCCCGCGGACTCGCGCACGGTCATCGGCGCGCGCAACGTGATCCGCGAGTTCGCGACGATCCACCGGGCCAAGAGCGCGGGCGAGGCGACCGTCATCGGAGATGACTGCTTTCTGATGGCCGTCTCGCACGTGGCCCACGACTGCCGGATCGGCAATCACGTCGTCATCTGCAACGGCTCGCTCGTCGCCGGCCATGTGGAGGTGGGCGACTTCGCATTCATCTCCGGCAACTGCCCCATCCACCAGTTCGTCCGCATCGGGAGGCTGGCCATGATCCGGGGCCTCACCGCTGTCGGCAAGGATGTCGTCCCGTTCACGCTCATTGACCAGACGAACACGGTCCGGGCGCTCAACCTCGTGGGCCTGCGCCGCTCGGCCATCCCGCCGGCCAGCCGCGGGTCGATCAAGCAGGCCTATCGGGAGATCTTCCGCACGACGCGGCCGGTCTCGGAGTCGCTGGCCGTGCTCGAGTCGTCTCCCGTCTGCCCCGAGGTGCGGGAAATGATCGACTTCATCCGCACGTCCAAGCGTGGCATCTGCCTCGCTCGCTCCTCGGCTCTGCGGGGCGTCGGCATGGGCGAGGACTCCGAGGACGACGCCGGCTGATCCCCGCAGTTTTCGGGTGACACTTCGCCCCGGGAGGCCCTAAACTCCCTCCGGTCTGGCCGGGTCTCTCCTCCGTCCCCCCCGGCCCCGGTCCCCCCCAACGCAGACCTGTGCGACGGAATGACAGAGAGCGGTGGCTCATGATTCGTTGGGCTGAATGGACAACTGGGTGGTCTGGACTGTGGCGTCTGGCGGAGACGAGGCCGGTGCTCTCCGCGCTGACGGTCTTCCTCGTTCTGTGTGCTCGCCTCGGCGGAACGGCGACGTCCCAGTGGGGCGGGATCGAAGTCCGCTGCACGGTGGACCTCGGGACGGCGCTGGATCTGGCGACGGGGGCGCAGCCGCGGTTGAGCCACGACGGGCGCCTTCTCTATGTCCCGTCTTTCGCCCACGGCGTGGTGCGGGTGTTCGACCTGTCGGTTCCGAGCCGTCCGCGTCTGATCCAGTCGGTGGCCACAGGAGCGGGTCCCGTTCAGACCGACCTGAGCGAGGACGGCAAGACGCTGGGCGTGGTGAACGAGACGGCGAACAGTGTCTCGATCTTCGACGTCGCGCCCGCCACGGGCCTGCTGACGCTCCGGGGGACGTTCGCCCCGGCGCGGATCGATTTCGCGCGCAACAACGTCGAGATCAATGCCTTCGGCAACTGGTCGGTGATCGCGGCCGCGGGGACGGGCCGGCTGCTGGCCTTCGACTCGAGCCAAGCGGGGACCTACGCGACGCCGCTGGCGAACGTCCCGACGTCCCCGGCTCCCACGCAGGTGATGATGACGCGCTTCGATCAGCGCGTGCTCGTGATGGGCGGGGGCACGTCGAACACGGTCGACGTCTTCGACCGGGTGATCCAGACCAACGGGCTGGTCCAGCGCGGGTCGATCATCTCCCCCACTCCGCTGTCGAGCAGCAACGGCTTCACGAGCGAGAGCTTCGGCGACTGGGTGATCGTGGCGTCGGAGGCGAACGATATCGTGCACGTCTTCAGCGCGGCCGGGCAGGGCACGAACCGCACGCCGCAGATCAGCCTCTCGACCCCCGACGCACCGCTCGTGCCCCACATCAGCGAGCTCGACGACCGCGTGGGCCTCGTGTGCGCCGGCGCGGTGGCGTTCTTCGATTTCGATCTTGTCTTCCCGCCGCAGGGCGGGCCCGCGGTGCCGGTTATGACGCCCCGCGGCGTCCTCAGTCCTCCTCCGCCCGGCGGCTTCGCGCCGGGCAACAGTCTCGTCTTCGACGATGGAGCCCTGAACGCCTATGTCGCGTCGGTGAGCGCGGACGAGGTCCTCGCGGCCGATGCGACGATCGCGGGAGATCATCCGGGACCGATCGCCGCGGGCGAAGCCCAGAGCCAGCCGCGCTTCCTCTGCCGCAGCGGCGACGGCCGGCGGCTTGCCGTGGCCAACGACGCGGCCAACACGGTGACGGTCTACGACGTCGAGCGGCTGGAGGTGGACCTCTACTCGCGCGGATCGTTCACCGCCGGGGGTGTGCTCTCGACGGCGGCGAACGTGCCGGCGATCAGCGGGGACGGCGACCGCGGCGTCACGCCGAACAGCGGGGCGTCGGTGTTCAGCTTCGACTCGTCGCAGATCGGCGCCATCACCACTGCGCTCGACACGGAGTCCAGCCTGCAGGGCCCCGAGGCGGCGAGCCTGAGCGCGAGCGGCCCGTTCCTCGCCGTGACCGTGCCGGGCCTCAACACCGTCGAGTTCTTCGGCGTTGATCTCCCCACCGGGGCGCTGACGCCCGCGTTCGCGTTCACGGCCTTCGGCGGGATCTCGTCGGCGGTTCCGGTGGCGTGGCATCCGTCGCTCCAGCGGGCCTATGTGCCGTCGCTCGCCGACGGCGGTCTGCGCGTCGTCAATCCCCTGACGCAGGCGAGCATCGACACCGAGACGAATGCGGGTGCGGTGGGCCTGCGCGCGACGGTGAGCCCAGCGGGCAACCGGGTCGGGCTGCTCGCGGGCGGGAACACACCCTCCGTCACCTTCTACGCCGTCCAGCCTGCGGGAACGGTGACGCCGGCCGGACGCTATCGCCCCGCCTCGGCCTCGTGGGCAGCGGACAACAACGTGGCCTTCAGCGCCGACGGCAACCGCGCGGTCGTGGCGAGCCTCGGCGATGGGAGCGTCCGGCTGCTCAGCGGCGCGCGCACGGGGACCTACACCGACGAGGTGGATGTCGTCACGCCGGGCGTCGAGATGACCTTGGCCGCCGTCACGCCCGACGGACAGCGCGCGGCAGTGCTCGACACCGAGACGACCGGCCTGCGTCTGTTCGACCTCACGGCGACGTCGATCACCGAGCGGGCCTTCGTCGACACGCACTACGAGTCGGTCACGCGGTCGAACAACCTCGCGCTGACGCCGGACGGCGCGGCCGCGCTGGTGAGCACCGTCGGCATCGTCGAGTCCCAGGGCACGGGCTCGGTGCTGGCGATCGACACGCGCCTGGTCGGCGAGACCAGTGCGCGCCTCGACAGCGTGCGCTTCACCGGCTCGCTCGGCCGCCTCGCCCTGAG
>JABWBI010000184.1 GCA_013360565.1 Candidatus Sumerlaeia bacterium
CCGTCATTCGCGTCTCGGGGGCCCGGTCCGCCGCGGAGGCCCGGGCGCTCGCGCGGGCGGTTGGCTCGTCGAGCCTCGTGAAGACGGCGATCCACGGGGCGGACCCGAACTGGGGCCGGATCTGCATGGCGCTGGGCAACGCGGGCGTGCCCGTCGACCCCTCGCGTGTCTCCGTCAGCGTTCAGGGCCTGAGACTCTTTGTGAAGGGGCGTCCGCGTCCCTTCGACAGGCGCCGTGCGTCGCAGGCGATGAGGGCGGACACGGTTCGCATCGACATTCATGTCGCCCGGGGACGCGCCGGGGCGACCTGCTGGGCCAGCAGTCTGACCGAGGAGTACGTCCGCTTCAACTCGGCGTACACGACGTGAGGCGGGTCCGGTGACGCGTCCGCTCCCCTCCGCCATGTCCCCGGGGCGTGCGCCGTGGCGACCGTTCCGAGCCCTCGCCCTCCTCACGGTGACTGCCCTGCTGACTCTCGCCGGCTGCGAGAACATGAAAACCTCGAGCCGGCGCGTGCTGCTCGACCTGCGCATGATCGCCGTCGCGCCGGTCAACATCCCCGCGAATCTCGGCAAGGAGATGGGCCAGGAGCTGGTCTCGCCTCCCTGGGTGCTCAATCAGGCGAAGGCGCTCACGTGGACGCCGGTCTTCGGCCTGGCGCGCCATGGGTGCTACACGCTGCTGCACACCGCGGACGCCGCGGTGTACCCTCTGTATCTGCCTTTCGGCGCCGAGCCCTGGACCGTCTATGACACCGACACGTTTCCCTTCCCCATCGACGCCGAGCGGGAGTCGCAGTTCTGGGACAGCGTCGGTGACACGCTGAGCGTGAGCGTCGTCGCAGTGGGCAAGTTCTTCGCCATGTTCGGTTACGCCCTGCTGAAGATCTTCACCCTGGGGGTGGCGTGACGATGCGTCTCGGTCTTTTCCTCCTGCCCGCCGCGGCCCTGGCCTGCGCTCACCCGCTGCGTCTGGAGAACGCCGGTCCGCGCGAAGAGCCCGCAGGGCCGGAGATCATCAGCGACGCGGGCAATCTCATCCTGACACTCTCTGCCACGCGCGACGAGCTGGTCCTCATCTTCGAGCGTGAGGTCCACATCGAGCAGGATGTGCGCGTGATCCAGGAGGCCGACGAGGTCTTCGTTCCCTGGTCGGGCTACGCGGTCACGCAGTTTCTCTTCGTCTCGTGGAACCCTGTCCTGTGGACCTTCCCGCGTCTGTGGACAGAGGCCGAGGGCCGCGATCACGCGGCCTTCGGCGACTGGCTGCGGCTCTGGAACCCCTTTGTCCGTGCGGGGGGGCGCTACGAGGAGCAGCGCCGTCGCGTCGTTCTGCGCGAGGCGATCGAGCGCCGCGACGCCGGGACCCAGCGGCTGCCGCTCAACCAGATGCCGGTGACGTTCACCGTCGAGACCGGCGAGTTACACGAGGCGCTCGTTCGCACGACGGACAACCGCGGTCAGATCCGGCTGGACTTCGACATCCTGCCCCCGGCCATGCGGACGGCCCGCCCGATCACAGTCAACGCCAGCACACCGGAGCGCGGTGACGTGCAGGCGCAGCTGTTCTGAGTCGAAGGGGGCAGTGAAAGATCGCCCCCGGCCAGGGCCATGGCCGGGGGCGTGAGTGAGCCGGTGCAGCTCTGGGGGTTGGGGCAGCGCTCAGGGCGCGAACTGCACCGTCTCCAGGGAGACGTTCTCCAGATTCACCGGCACATCGGGCGCGCCGTTGGAGGAGAGGTTGATGAGGTCGAAGTTGAGGACCAGCTCATCCATCACGGGCGCATAGGTCGGCCACTGGTAGTAGAGGTCGTACGTCTGCGTCGTGGCGTTGGGCAGCGACGGGCTGGGACCGTTCGGGGTCACGAGGAGCTCGCCGATCTGCTCGAAGTGCCGGTCGGCGAGGCGGACCCGGACCATCGGCAGACGCGCCGAGTCATCACCGGGGCTCGTCATCGTCGCGCGGAGACGCAGCAGCGTCCCAGGGGCGATGGAGAGTCCGCTCTCGATGCGCGTCCAGAAGCCGAACGTCCAGTCATCGGCGGCGGCGAGGCCGATCGAGTGGTCCCCGAGGAACGGGCGCGGCTGCGTGAAGACGCTGCTCGTGACCGTCTCGTAGGTCCAGCCCTGGCTCGACCCGGCGAAGTCCCACGAGGCCAGGACCTCACCCGTCTGCACCTCCGCCAGCGGCACGGTGTCGATGTCGATCGCGTGGATCGTGAAAGACACCGGCGGTTCGCCCGGCTGGACCTCGAAGTCGAACGCGTCGAAGCTGAAGTACAGGCCGTTGCTCAGCGGATTGCCCGCCGCGGCATCGGCCGGGGCATTCAGAGCGACGCGGTAGACCTTGGGAGTGAGGCCAGCCGTGATCGATTGACTGCCGACCGGGTTCACCGTGATGTAGGAGGCCCGCATGAAGTTCTGCGTGCCGATGCGCACACGGAACTGGGGGACGAGCGCCGGGTTGGGCTGATTGCTCGAGATGAGCATCGAGAGGACGGCGACCGAGCCGGGGTGGATCTCCGCAGGGGTGTCGCTGTCGTACACGAAGCCGACCGCGGCCTGCTGCCGGCCCATGGTGACGACCGCCCGCCCATCGATGAACTGGAGCTGGAGGGGTTCATAGCCGTCGATGCCGGTGACGACCATGGGGCTGAGGATGCGGATCTCGTCGGCGACGATCTGAGCGCCGTCGAGGTGCGCCTCGAGGCGGATGGTCTGGCCAACGGTGAGATCGGCGAAGGATCCGGCCACGTTGCCGGGGAGCTTGATCTCCGCCGAGGCGGGAACCGACACGTCGAGGTCATTGACGGTGATGACACGCGCATCCGCGTCGACCGCGGAGATGATCGCGATCTCCTGGCGAATGTGGCGCGCCCGCACCGAGCCGTCGGCGAGAAGGATGCCGGCGACGCCAACGGGCTCCCCGGCGTCGAGATCGGCGAAGGTCAGCGGGATGCTGTCGAACGCCTCGATCTCCGTCGACGCCGTGACGTGGACGGTGCGTCCGGCCACGATCAGCGTCGCGTCGTCGGGGATGGCCTCGATGGAGCCGGCGAAGCGGACGATGTGCTCACCTCGGGGGGGCTCGTGCCGGTCCTCGAGCTCGATGCGCCGGGCATCGGCGGTGTTCGGTCCGGTGCGTGTGCCCTTGGCCTCGACGAAGTCGCCGACACGCAGGTCCTCAAGCGTCAGCGGGTTGTCATGTCGCCCCTCGATGACGGTCTGCGGTGTCACGCGGAAGAGGATCCCGCGCACGGCCAGCGTCCGGGCACCGAGGTCGATGGCCTCAATGGACCCGTGGACCTCGACCTCCGGGCCGGGAGGCGGCAGGGGATGGCCGATCTTGACCTCCGTGGCCAGCACCGGTCCCCCGGGCTGGAAGGCACCCTGAACCTCGACGACGACGCCGACGGCGATGTCGTCGAACGTGGCGGGGCCTCCGCCGCGCCGGAACTCGAACTCGGTCTCCTCGTCCGTCAGGACGCGGACGGCGAGATCGAAGGGTCGACTGTCACGCGGGTCGCGCTCGACGACGAAGGCGAGCTCGGAGGCATTGACAGCCGTCACAACGCCCGCGAAGCGGACGCGCCGGCCTTCGCCGCCCTCGCCGAGGGAGTCGAGCAGGCGGACCTGGAGGGCGATGAGCACACCGGCGTCATCGAAGTCACCAATCGCGGCGGCGCGGCGGCCGACGCGGAACGCCTCGAACGACGTGGGACGTCCGACGACATCGAGCAGCCGCGTCTCCGGCGTCACCTGGACGGTGGTCTCATCGATCACCAGGACCTGGGTGGCCGGGTCATTGACGCGGATGATGCCCGCGACGCGGTCGTGGTGAGGCGGCGGGGGAGGCAGGAGCCGGACCTCGCTCGCCAGCAGCGAGCCGTCGGGCTGGAACCGGCCTCGGGCCACCGCGCGGCTGCCGATGGTCAGGTCGGCGAAGACGGCGGGCTCACCGCTGGGCTTGAAAAGGCGGGTGGCGTCGGTGACTCTGATCGTGACGCCCTGGATGACGATCGTCTCCGCCGAAGCGTCGACCGCCTGGATGCGTCCCTCGATGACGCTCTGGTGATCGGGATTCTCGCGCTTGATCTTGCGCGCAATGATCTCGCCGTTCTGCGCGCGGAAGCCCTCGGCCTCCACCAGGTCGCCGACGCGGAACTCGCTGAAGGGGATTGGGAGATTGCCGCGCCCGAGCAGCTCGGTCTGCGGTGTCACCCGGAAGGGCGTCATGCCCACCACGATGATGTGGGCCGAGGCGTCGATGGACGTGATCGGCCCGCGGCGCTCGATCTCATTGGCGTTGCCGGGGCCGTCTTCTTTCTTGATCTTGCGGGCGAGAATCGCCCCGCCGGGCGTCGGATGTCCTTCAGCCTGGACGAAGTCGCCGGGCGCGAATGAGGCGAGCGGAATCGGGCGGTTCTCGTCATCGAGCAGCATGGTCTGCGGGGAGATCAGGAAGAGCTGGCCGGCGATCATCATCGACGGCGGATCGAGCACGATCGACTGGATGACGCCGCGCAGTTCAATCTCGGGGCCGTCTTCGAGCTTGATGCGGCGGGCGATGACCTCCGCGGCGTTCGCGGCGCTGCGAAGGCCCTCGGCCTGGACGAGCGCTCCGGCCTGCAGCGCGCCGAAGGGGATGGGCCGGTTGTCGTTGTCGAGGATCACCGTCTCGGGAACGACGACGAAGACCTCGCCGCTGACGGTGATCGATGGCCTGGCGGGGTTGATCGCCTGGATGGGGCCGCGCCGCGAAACTTCACCGCCCGGAGGCGGGGGGCCGGCCGGCCCATCGTGGCGCTCGAGCTCGCGCGCGATCAGACGGGGCGCTGCCCAGTTGCCCGTCGCCTCGGCCCGCTGGCCCACGGCGAAGGACTCAAAGGGCACCGCTTGGCCCTGGAAGCGGAACTGCGTCTGGGGGGTGACCTGGACATCGACGCCGTCGATCCGGACGCGGCGCTCGGCGAGGTTGATGGCGTTGATCACGCCCTTGACCTTGCTCTCGTCCGGGTCTTCGACCCGGATGCGGTCGGCGTTCAGCTGGGTTCCCGTCCAGGTGCCGTCGACTTCGACAAACTGGCCGGTGGCCAGGGCCGAGGCCGGGATGGGGCCGTCGTCGTTCTCGATCTCCGTCCCGGGTCCGATGTGGACGGGGGTGCCGAGCACTCCGATGACGGTCGCGCCGGGATTGACCGCGCCGATGGTGCCCCGGACTTCGCTCTCTCCCGTGGCCCATGCGCACGTGGCCACGGCGAGAAGCGACAGCATGACAAGGGGGAGCCGTGCAATGCGTCTCACTGGTGTTCCTCCTGGGGATGGCACCCGGTGGGCGGGTGCCTGCAACTCGTTCTCTTCGCCCGCTACCCTGCGACGGCGAGATTGAACTGGGTCAGTCCAACAGAGGGGAAGACACGCGGCCCGGCCGATCCATTGCAGGGAAAAGCCCGTGGGGACAGATTTTGCCTCGGCCATTGAAGGTGTGTCGATTCTCTGCAATGGAATCGCCATCCCATGGGTCTATCCGTCCAGAGAGTCCACCGAGCCTGTGACGCCGATCCCCGGTGAAGAGGCCCTCGCCAGACTGCGGCGTGGCGATCCGACTGCGTTGGATCGCCTGGTGGAGCTCCATGGCCCGGGGCTGCTGGCGCACTTGCGACGCCGGGTGCGCGACCCGGCCCTGGCCGAAGATCTCTTTCAGGAGGTGTGGAGGCGAGTCATCGAGCGCCGTCACCAGCTGCGTGACCCGGCGCGGTTTGCCGGGTGGCTCTACCGGATCGGGACGAATTTGGCCGCGAACGAGGGGCGGCGGCGAGGACGCGAAGTCAGCCTCGACGCCGCCTTCCCGGCCGAACCCGGCGGAGAAGGCAGCGCCGGGGCCGAGCCACCCCTCGCCGACTCCCGGGCCGCCAGTCCCCGCGAGGCGGTCCAGGCGGCTTCCCTGGCCCAGCGACTCGAGGCTCTCGTCGGCCAACTCGATCCCACGACCCGAGAGATGATCACGCTGAGATTCACTCACGGTCTGACCACCGGGGAGATTGCCGAGGCCCTCGGCACCCCCATCGGCACCGTGTGTTCAAACGTCCACCGCGGCCTCCTCCGGCTGCGTGAGGCCTGTCGCCGCGAAGGGCTGACCCTGGGAGATCTGCCGTGAGCAACCGTCCGCTCAACCCCGAAGAACTCGAGGGAATTCGCCGTCTGCTCGACGGCGAGCCGCCCCCGCCGGAGCTGAGCGGCGAGGCGGCGTCCCTTGCCGAGGCCCTCGATGCGCTCGCGCCGGTGCTCACGCAGGCT
>JABWBI010000185.1 GCA_013360565.1 Candidatus Sumerlaeia bacterium
GACGAGGCCGGCGTCTGGGCCCAGCGCCTCGCCAACCGCCTCGGCGCGCCGGTCGTTCAGGCCATCCATCGCCCTGTGCGCCTGTGGGACCTCACCGCCGGTCAGGGGCGCTCGATCGAGGAGCTGCGTGGCCGCCGCGTCATGGCCGTCAGCGGCCTGGCCCGCAACGAGACCTTTCCCGCCCTGCTGCGCTCGCTCGGCGCGGTGATCGAAGCCCCGCTCGGCTTCGGCGACCATCAGGACTACGGCGCCGCCGACTGGGCCATGATTCGCCGTGTCTTCGCCGAGAGCGGTGCCGAGTGGCTTGTCACGACTGCCAAAGACGCCGTCAAGTGGACTGCCGAGGAAGTGAGGGGGCTTCCGGTCGCCGTGCTCGAGATCGGCTTCGAAGTCACCCACGGTGCCGAGAAGTTCTGGAACAGCATCCGCCAGATCCTCGCCTGACCTTTCGCAGCTTGACACTGGGGGCTCGGCTCCCTAGAAACACGGGCCCGATCGACGAGAGGAACTCCCGTATGCCGAACAAGAAATCCGCCAAGAAGCGCCTGCGCCAGAACCTCAAGCGCCGCGAGCGCAACCGCGCCGCCAAGAGCACATTGAAGGCCGCCATCAAGAGGGCCGGCACCCGGCCGCAGGAGGCCGAGACACTCCGCGACGCCATGAGCACGATCGGCAAGACCGCCAAGCGGGGGATCATCCATCACAAGACCGCAGCGCGCCTGGCCAGCCGCCTGCAGCGCCGCGTCAACGCCGCGAAGGCCGCCGCCCCGGCCGCCTGACACCGCCGCTCCCCCTGTCACGACTGACGGGCGTCGCCTCCGCGGCGCCCGTTTCGCTTGGCGACGCAGTTGACACTCGCCGCCGTCTCTGGCTCTGATGGCCACACGACACGGGGTTTGGGGTCGAAACGGGTCATGCCCATCAGTCTCGCCGCTCTGCTCGAAGGCGCCCAGAAGGTCAAAGCCTCCGACATTCACATCAGCGAGGGCACGGTGCCCTACGTGCGGGTCGACGGGGTGCTGATCCCCGTGAAGGGAGATCCGCTCACGCGCGCCGACGTGGAGGGCTACATCGCCACGATGATGCCCCTCGGCCTGAAGGAGACCCTCGAGTCCCGCCGCGGCGCGGACTACTCCTATCAGCCCGACGAGCGCGTCCGCTTCCGCGTGAGCACCTACTACGAACGCGACCGCCTGCGCTGCGTCATGCGCCTCATCCCGCTCGAGATCCTCTCCATCACCGAGCTCGGCCTGCCGGAGGTCATCCGCAAGATCGCCGACTACGAGCGCGGCTGCGTCCTCCTGACCGGCGTCACGGGGTCGGGCAAGTCGACGACGCTGGCCGCGATGCTCAATCACATCAATGAGAGCTACCCGCGCTGCATCATCACGCTCGAGGACCCCATCGAGTTCGTCCACCGCAACAAGCGCTCGGTCATCAGCCAGCGCGAGGTCGGGCGGGACATCCCCGACTTCCGCCTGGGTCTCGTCCAGGCGCTGCGTCAGGACCCCGATGTCATCCTGGTCGGCGAGATGCGTGACCCGGAGACCATCCGCATCTCGCTCCGCGCGGCCGAGACGGGCCACTTCGTCTTCTCCACGCTGCACACGACCAACGCCGTGCACACCGTCGAGCGCATCCTCGCCGAGTTTCCCGAGAACGAGCACCAGCTCCTCCGCGAGATGCTCGCCAACAACCTGCGCGCGACCATCACCCAGCGCCTCGTGCGCCGCGCCGAGGGGAAGGGGCGCATCGCCGCGCAGGAGATCATGGTGGTCACGCCGACGATCCAGAAGCTCCTCCTGGAGAACCGCATTCAGGACATCGGGGGCGTCATCCGCGGCGGCGAGGAGGGCATGCAGGTCTTCGACCAGGCCCTGGGCAAGCTCGTCCGGGAGAAGCTCGTCACCGAGGAGGAGGCCACGCACCACGCCGAGGACATCTACGCCTTCCGACGCTACATGCAGGGCGTCGGCGCGTCCGCCGACAAGGGCGGCATCATCGCGGGGTTCAAGTGAGGCAACGATGAGCGACCGTCTCCAGACCGGCATCGGCGGCCTCGACCGGCTCCTCGGCGGCGGGCTGCTCTATCACAACAGCATCCTGCTCAAGGGGCCGCCCGGCTCGGGCAAGACGACGCTCGGCCTCCAGATCCTCGTCGCCGGGGCCGAGCGCTTCGGCGAGCCGGGGCTCATGCTCTCCTTCGAGCAGTTCCCGCAGCAGCTTCAGCGCGACGCCGCCGTCTTCGGCTGGGATCTCGGCCGCCTCCATGACCAGGGCAAGCTCTCCGTCCTCTTCGCCTCTCCCGACGACCTCGCGGTCGCCCAGACGCGCGTCGAGAATCCCGTCGTCTCCAAGATCGCGTCGCTGGCGCAGGAGCACGGGATCAAGCGCGTGCTCGTGGACAGCGCCAGCCACCTGCGGGACCTCCCGGCCGACGGACTCTCGCCGCGCCAGGCGCTGCTGCGCTTCCTCAACGCGCTGAAGGCGCTCGGGCTGACGCCCCTGCTCACCTGCGAGATGGGGCTGGGCGGCTACGACTACGAAGACTACCTCGTCGACTCCGTCATCATCATGCACCATGTGCGCGGAGCGGAGGGGCTGCCCGACCGCCGCGAGATCGAGATTGTGAAGGCCCGCGGCCAGCGCCACGCCGGCGGGCGCCACCCGCTGCGCATCACGGCCAAGGGCATCGAGGTCTATCCCCACCTCTTGCCCGACCGCGCGCCCCCCGCACCCGCTGCTAAGCCCGTCCTCTCCGGCATCCCATCGCTCGATCCCGTCCTCGGCGGCGGCTACACGCCCGGCTCGTCGGTCCTCGTCGCCGGTATGGCGGGCACGTTCAAGACCACGCTGGCCGCACACTTCCTCGCGGAGGGCGCCCGCCAGGGGGAGGCTGGGCTGCTCGTGACCTTTCAGGAGCCGCCGAGCCTGCTCCTCGCCTTCCTCGCGCAGCGGGGCATCGACCTGCGGCCGGCCGTCGACAGCGGCCTCGTCACCGTCTGGCACCGCTCGGCCCATGAGACGTGCGTGGAGGAGCTCCTCTGGCATGGGGGACGCCTCATCGAGGAGAAGCCCATCCGGCGCCTGGCCATCGACAGCCTGAACGACCTCGAACGCGCGGTGCCGACCGCCGATCACTCGGCGGCCGCCCTCGAGCTGCTCCTTGCCGAGACCACCTCGCGGGGCGTGACGACGCTCCTCACTCAGCGCATCGAGCGCGTGTCGGGGCGCAATCCCATCGCCGACATCCGCCACGTCTCCAAGGTGGACACCATCGTGTACGTCGGCCTCGCGGAGATCGAGAGTCAGCTCGAGAAGGTCATCTCCGTCCTCAAGCACCGCGGCGCCAAGAGCGACCCCGAGCTCCGCGGCCTCGAGTGCGGCGAGGCCGGCCTCCGTGTGTCGCAGAGTTTCGCCGGCCTCTCGGGCGTCCTCGAGGGCTCGCCCCTCGGCCGCCGCAAGGCACAGGTCGAGGAGATCTTCCAGCCCCTCTACGTCCTCCGCGACTTTCTCACCATGGCTCAGGACCCGGCGCTCGACGCCGGCACGCGCGTCTCGATGCTCCAGAACCTCTCGCAGGAGACGGAGAAGCTCCTCGCCCTGCTCATCAGGCAGTTCGGCAATCCGGAGGAGTCGTGACCGGCGACCCGTGACTCGCCGAGCCGCGCGACACCGTGGCGAGAATCCTCACCATCGACGACTCGGATCACATCCGCCAGCTGCTCGGCATCACGCTGCGGATGAAGAGGCACGACGTGACCGAGGCCACCAACGGGCAGGAGGGCTTCGACACGCTGCGGAGCGGCCAATTCGACCTGGTCCTGTGCGACGTCGACATGCCCGTCATGACGGGCCTCGAGTTCCTCGTCAAGGTCCGCGCCGAGATCGGCGCCGCGGCGCCGCCGATCCTCATCCTCACCGCCGAGCCGAAGGAGACGCGCGAGCAAGCTCTCGGGCTGGGCGCCTGCGGCGTCCTCGCCAAGCCCTTTGCCCCCATGGCGCTCTTCGAAGAGATCGAGCGGCATCTGCCGCGCTGAGCCCCTCTTCCGGGTGGCGTTCCTCCGCCGCGTGTGCCAAGACAGGCGACCGCCGCACTGGAGGACACGGATGAGACGACTCCTCGATCTGCTCCGCGCAAACGCGCGCATGAGCACCCGCGAGATCGCCAAGCGGCTGGGCAAGACCGCCCGCGAGGTCGAAGCCCAGATCGAGCGTCTCGAACGCACCGGCGTCATCCGCGGCTACCACGCCGTCGTGAATCCCGACCGCGAGCCCGGCCCCGCACCCGTCCTGGGCATCATCGAGGTCAAGGTCGCTCCGCAGCGCGGCGTCGGCTTCGACGCCGTCGCCACGCGCATCTGCCGCCACCGCGAGGTGCACACGTGCTACCTCATCAGCGGCGACGCCGACCTCGTCCTCCTGGTCGAGGGCAAGAGCCTCCAGGAGGTCGCCGACTTCGTGGCTCAGCGCCTGAGCGGCATCGAGGGCATCACCGCCACGTCCACTCACTTCCTCCTGCGCAAGTACAAGGAGTACGGCGTCATGCTCCACGGCGACGGCGACGACACCGAGCGCCTCCCCGTCACGCCGTGACACTGACGAGTCCCGGGCTGTGATCTCCTCCCACATCGCCCACGCCGTCCGCGCGATTCCCCCGTCGGGTATCCGCGCCTTTTTCGACTTGGTCGCGGCGTGCCCGGACGCGATCAGCCTGGGGATCGGCGAGCCGGACTCCGTGACGCCCTGGGCCTTCCGCGAGGCCGCGATCCATGCCATCGAGCGTGGGCGCACGGCGTACACCTCCACGCTCGGTCTCCTCGATCTGCGCCGCGCGATTGCGGACTACCTGCGCGGCCGGTTCGGCGTGCGGTTTGATCCTCGCCGCGAGATCCTCGTCACGGTCGGCGTCAGCCAGGCCCTGGACCTCGCGGTGCGCGCTATCACCAATCCCGGGGACGAGATCATCGTCGTCGAGCCGAGCTTCGTCGCGTACAGCCCGGTCGTCACCCTTGCCGGCGGGCGGCCGGTGCCGCTGGCCACGCGCGCCGGCGAGAACTGGCGCGTGGATATCCGCCGTTTGGCCAGGCTCATCACGCCGCGGACCCGCGCGATCCTGCTCAACAGTCCGTGCAACCCGACGGGCTCCGCCTCACCACGGGAGGAGATGGAGGCCGTCGCTCACCTGGCCCAGCGCAACGACCTTCTGCTGCTCAGCGACGAGATCTATGCGGAGCTGACGTTCGACGGCGAGCACACCTGCCTGCCGGCGCTCGGCCGGGCGGCCCGCGCGCGCACGCTCCTCCTCTCCGGCCTCTCGAAGGGCTGGGCCATGACCGGCTGGCGCGTCGGCTATGTCTGTGGCCACGCCGCGCTGATCGCCGCCATGGCGAAGATTCATCAGCACACGATGATGTGTGTCGCGACACCGAGCCAGTGGGCGGCCGTCGAGGCGCTGCGCGCGGGCGAGGGCGAGGTGGCGATCATGCGTGAGGCCTACCGCGAGCGCCGCGACCGGATGATGGGCGCCTTCCGGGAGATGGGCCTGCCCTGCGTCCCGCCGCGGGGCGCGTTCTACGCCTTCCCCTCCATCGCCTCCACCGGCCTCACGAGTCAGGAGTTCGCACGCCGGCTTCTCTCTGAAGAGCGCGTCGCGGTCGTACCGGGCGATGCGTTCGGCGCGCCGGGCGAGGGGCACGTTCGGTGCGCGTTTGCGGCGTCGTTTGACCGGGTGGACGAGGCGATGGACCGGATGGCGCGGTTCGTGGAGCGGCTGCGGTGACCCTGGGGCCCGGGCGCGTCCTGACGCCCGGGACCGCGGGGGCCGTCGCCGCCGCGCTCCTGGCGGTCTCTCAGCTCTTTCACGCACTGCCGCTCACGCTCCGTGACGACGCCTACATCACGTTCCGCTATGCCGAGAACCTCCTGGCCGGTCTCGGCTTCGTCTACAACGCCGGTGAGCGCGTCCTCGGCACCACGACGCCGCTCTACACGCTGCTGCTGGCGGCCGGCGGCCTGACCGGCGTCGCCGTCCCCTGGGTCTCCGTGGCCCTGGAGACCGGCGCGGCGGGGCTCGTGGGCTGGCTCATCGCACTTCACTTCCGGGCGTGTGGTTTGCCGTGGATGGGTCCCCTCGTCACGCTGGCGCTGGCCACGGTCAGCCGGCATTGGCTGCAGGCCGCCGCCGGGATGGAGACGATGGCCTACGTCGCGGCGTTGCTGGGCGCGGCGGTGGC
>JABWBI010000186.1 GCA_013360565.1 Candidatus Sumerlaeia bacterium
CTTCGGCGGCCCCGGCGGCCGTGGTCTGGGGGGCGGTGATCTGGAGCAGGAGGTCTTCGACCCGCAGGGCGAGTTCGAGATCAGCGGGCTGGTCGCGGGGACATGGGACGTGACGGCCTTCGCGCCGGGGTACGCACCGTCGATGGTGCAGGGCATCGAAGTGCGCAATGAGACCTTCACGGAGGGCGTCTCACTGGAGCTGGTGATGGGCGCGACCGTCACTGGGCAAGTGGTGACCGCGACGCAACCGCCGGAGCCGATTCCGGGAGCGACAGTCTCGCTGGACAACTCGGCGTCCGTGTCGTTCTTCGACCCGGCGGAGGAATTTGTGCCCGGCCAGCAGCAGCGGACCGAGCCGATCCGCGTCTCGGCGGACGAGGAAGGCCGCTTCACGCTGACGGGCGTGAATGCGGGCAGCCGGCTCATCGTGGCCGAGTCGCCCGGCTATCTCCAGGGGCGGGTGTCGATCGATGTCCCCGTCCAGGGCAACCCCGAGCCGGTGGAAGTGACGCTGCGTCAGGGCGGACGGGTGATTGGGCGCGTCATCGGCCAGCGCAACCGCGAGCCGATCGCGGGAGCGCGCGTCACCTTGCCAGACGAGGGCTACATCGAGGACATGGCCGAGGATCTCGTCGAGCGCGGGGTGACGACCGACCTCGAGGGCCGGTTTGAAATGCTGCATGTCCCGCCGGGCAACATCCCTCTCATCATCGAGCACGGCGACTACGCCGAGCACGAGACGCGGCCCCTGGGCATCGCCGAGGGACGCGAGACCAACGCGGGCGACATCTTCCTCCCCGAGGGGGGCTCGATCATCGGCTACGTGTTCGGAGCGGATCAGACCTGGGTGGCCGACGCGGGGATTTCGCTGTCGGGCCCAAACGGACGCGACAACACACGGACGGACGAGCTGGGGATGTTCGAGTTCGATCACCTCGCACCGGGTCAATACCGCGTCTCCATGAGCGAGTCGGGCGGCGGTTTTGGCCCGGGCGGGGGCTTCGGCCCGGGCGGCGGCAGCGGCACGACCCTCAGCCAGACCGTGACCGTGCGCGAGGGTGAGGAGTCGGAGGTGATCTTCTCCCGCGAGCCCGGCTACACGCTCTCGGGGCGCGTGACGGACGAGGGCCAGCCGGTGGAGGGGCTCCAGATCAGCCTGTCTCTCGCCAGTGAGGCGAACCCCGCGGGCGAGGGCGGCCGCGCGTCGACGAACGGCGATGGTCTTTACTCGATCGCGAACCTGAGCCCTGGGACCTACCGCGTCGCGGTGAGCCAGCGGCAGCGCCAGCGCGGCGGCGTCACGCTGCGGCGCTCGGAGGTGACGATCCGCGACGGCGACGTCACCTTCGACATCGAGCTGCCCCGCAGCACGGTCAGCGGCGCCGTCCGCAATGCCGCCGGCGAGCCGGTTCAGGGGGCCCGAGTCTCCGTGATCCGGGACACGACACCGCGCAGCATCGAGGACCTGCTGGCCTCGGGCGGCGGTCCCGGCGGCGGCGCGGAGCAGGCGCGGACGAACGCCAATGGCCAGTACACGCTCGAGCGCGTGCAGGAGGGCGAGATGACGCTCCTCGTGCGGCGCGGGAACGACAACTACGGCTACCAGACGCAGCAGATCAGCCTCGGGTTCGGCGAGGAGCTGACGGGGATCGACTTCACGCTCGGCGATGCGGCCACATTGACAGGCCGGGCGACAGCGAGCGCGAACGGCCAGCCGGTGACTCGCTTCTACATCATGCTGATGGACGCGTCGAACACACCCGTTCTCCAGCGCAATGTGAACGTCGACGCCGCAGGCACCTACGTCATCACGGGCCTCAACGAGGGCCGCCACACGCTCAGCGCATTCGCCGATGGGTTTGCGCCGATCTACAACCTGGCGCTCACCATCCCCGGGCCCGGAGCGGTCGAGCAGAACCTCGCCTTCGACGCCGGGGGAACGCTCCACGTCACCGTCCAGGCCCGCGGCGGCGAGCTGGTCGACCGCGCGCGGGTCGAGGTGCTCGATGCGAATGGCAACATGCTGACGCTCCCGCCGAACCGGCAGCAGGAGGACAACTTCTTCGCCGAGTTCTTCACCGACAACTTCGGCGAGGCCACGCGCGAGCATCTGCCCGCGGGTCAGTTCACGCTGCGCGTGACGCGCGATGGTTACTACGAACGGCGCGAGCTGATCACCGTCCCCGCCAACGGCCGGCGCGACGTCAACGTGCGCCTGGAGCCGGTGAACACGGCCGGAAACTGAGGCCGGTCACATCAGCGCCTCGGCCAGCGGGCCGGCGCCGTAGCGGATCACGTCGGTCACCGGAAGCCTCGTCTCGGCCGCGAGAGCATCACACTGTGCACGGGCCTCGGCGTCTCCCGCCGTGGACGTGTTGACCGCGATGCCGCGCACTTTGGCGGGGCGCGTGTGTCTCACGACGTGCTCGTGCAGCGCGATCATCTCCGTCATGGAGGGGGGGGTGATGCCGTACTCGGGCTCGATGGCGACGGGGGAGGAGGCGTGGCAGAAGAGAAAGTCCGTCGGCATCGCACCGTGGATCAGCGAGAGCGTGACACCCGAGTAGCCCGGGTGGAGCAGGGCTCCCTGGCCCTCGACGAGGATCACGTCGGCCTCCTTGGCCGCCTCGAGCACGAGCAGCTCGGCAGCCCCCGCAGTGAAGTCGGAGAGGACGTTGTCGATGGCGATCCCCCAGCCGGCGATGAAGATGCCGGTCTGCCCTGTCGGCACCCACGTGGCACGGACCCCACGGCGGCGGAGCTCCTCGGCCACGGCGATGGCGACGTGCTTCTTGCCGACGGCGCAGTCGGTCCCCACAGTGAGCACGATGCGCTTGCCGGCGAGGTCGCGACAGGCCCCCGTGGCCACGCCGATGCCGTGGGGCGGGCGGCGCACGTCGTACATGCGGCGGCCGTGACGCTCGGCGATCTCGGCGAACGTGGGGTCATCGTTCAGGAAAGTGTGGAGGCCGGCCGCCACGTCGACGCCGTTCGACAGGCAGGTGATGATCATCTGCCGCCAGCTCTCGGGGAGAAGCCCGCCGCGCGGCGCAATGCCGATGACCATGACCTCCATGCCCAGGGTGATGGCCTCTTCGACCGTGGCCACGACGGGCACGTCACGGTGAGCGATGCCCGAGAGATCGCGCGCGTTCTTCCCCGCCTGCGTGTGGTCGATGACGGCGACGACGGGGTTCGGAGCGTGGCGAAGGATGCCGAAGGCGGTCTTGGCGCTCCGCGGATGAAACTTCCCTTCAGCCAGCAGGCCCAGCCGGGCTGTGGGCTCGTACATCTCGGGGCCGACCGTCGAGGCCGGCCGGACGTGGGGCGTGTGCATTTCACCGACTCCGGGAGAAAAAGTGCCCCATCAAGGGGATGCGGCGAAGGCCGTGCAAGCGAAAAACAGGGGCGGATGAGGGCGCCCTTGCCAACCCGGCCCCGGCGAGGAGAGTCTCAGAGTGGAGACGGAATCCGGTGAAGTCGGAGAAGGAGGATCGCGCAGATGAAGACCCGAAGAGTGGTGAAGTGGTATGCCGCTGTCGCCGCACTCGCCGTGGGGACGGCTGTGGTGTCCGCCCAGGAGACAAGCCGTCCGATGATCGTCTCGACGAATCCCGCCATCGGCGCCCGGGACATCGACCCGGCTTTGGCGGAGATCTCGGTCACCTTCGATCAGGACATGGGGAGCGGCTTCTCCTGGACCGGCGGCGGCGAGGTCTACCCCGAGACGACGGGCTCGCCGTACTGGCTTGACAGCCGCACCTGTGTCCTGCCCGTGGCGCTTCAGCGGGGCCGCTTCTACCGCGTGGGTGTCAACAGCCGCAGCCACCAGAACTTCCGCAGTGTGGCCGGGGCGCCGGCTCCGCCGAGGGTGATTCACTTCTGCACCCAGGGCGCTCCCGCTGAGGAGCTCGCATGGCTGACACCCCCCGAAGTCCTGGAAGTCGTCCCGGCAGACGGTGCCACAGCCGTCGACCCGGCCCTCCCGGAGATCCGAATCACCTTCAGTCAGCCGATGGGAGGGGGCCGAAGCCTGACGGGCGGAGGTGAGAAATATCCGCCCTTCGACGAGTCGCGCGAGCTGACATGGAGCGACGACCGGCGGACGATCATCTGGCCCGTTCGTCTGGCCCCGAACCACGCCTACCGGTTCGGCATCAACAGCTTCAGCCACATCAACTTCATGAGCGAGCGGGGCGTCCCGGTGACGCCGCGGCGGATCCAGTTCCAGACAGGCCCGGGCCAGTGAGGGAAGGTGGTGCGCGAGGGGGGATTTGAACCCCCACGAGGTTGCCCTCGCCAGCCCCTCAAGCTGGTGCGTCTGCCAATTCCGCCACTCGCGCGCCTGGGTGGAGATGAGGGGACCACATTCTGAGAGGCGGCCCAGGGGGTTGTCAAGGGCAGGGAGAGACGCCGCGGCGGGCGACACGGGTTGACGGGTCCGAAGAGGGCTGATTGAGTCGCGCCATGGTGTCCGAAGTCGAGACCCACCTCTACACCGTGTCGGAGCTGACGGCGCTGATCGCTCGGGCGCTGACGCGGGCCTTTCCGCGGATCCGGGTGGAGGGGGAGATCACGAACTGGCGCGTGTCACCGGCGGGGCACGCCTACTTCAAGCTCAAGGACGATCAGGCGCTTCTGAGCTGCGTGCTCTTCCGCTCCGGCTTGGCCCGCATGGGCTTTGCGCCGGTCGAGGGGATGCGCGTCGTGGCCAGAGGCGCCATCGATGTCTATGCCCCGCAGGGGGCGTACCAGCTGCGGGTCGAGGCGATGGAGGAGACGGGGCTCGGCGATGCACATCTGGCCTTCCTGCGTCTGAAGGCGAAGCTGGAGCGCGAAGGGCTCTTTGATCCATCGCGCAAGAGGCCAATTCCTCCACTCCCCCGGTGCGTGGGAGTCGTCACCTCGCCCACGGGGGCGGCGATCCGGGACATTCTCAACGTGCTGCACCGGCGCTTTGCGAATGTGCATGTGATCCTCGCCCCGGTGCGGGTCCAAGGGCGCGAGGCACCTGCCGAGATCACCGAGGCAATCCGCCGGCTCAACCGGCTTGGGACGCCCGAGGTCCTGATCGTCGGTCGCGGCGGCGGAAGCGCGGAGGACCTCGCCGCTTTCAACGACGAGGGGGTGGCCCGGGCTATCGCCGCGTCCGCGATTCCCGTCATCAGCGCTGTGGGACACGAGATCGACTTCAGCATCGCCGACTTCGTCGCCGACCTGCGTGCGCCGACGCCCTCCGCGGCAGCGGAGTTGGTTGTTCAGGAGCAGGTGGCCCTCCAGCGCCAGGTGCGGGAGCTGGCCGAGCGTCTGGCGCGGGCGGCGCGGGGCCACCTCGAGCGGGCCACCCTGAGGGTCGATGCACTCGCCTCCTCCTATGGACTGACGCAGCCATTGGCGCGGATCGAGAGCCTGAGGGAGCGGGTGCGAGCCTTGACCGGGGCGCTGGTCCGGGGGACTCGCCACGCCCTGACCGAGGCGCGGGGACGGTGGCGGCCGTTGGAGGAGGCCCTCCGTCACCTGGACCCCGACCGAGTGCTCTCGCGCGGATATAGTGTGGTGACGAACGAGCAGGGAACCATCGTGCGAGAGGCGAGCCAAGTTGAAGTGGGCGAGGCCATCCAGGTGCGGCTGCATCGGGGCTGGCTGGGAGCCGACGTGACCGGGGCGGGGACACCGTAGCCAAATGGTCTCCCCCGCCCTTCCGGTGCGGGTTTTCTGCCTCACATTCCCGGCAGATTGTGCTTTACAGCCCGGCAGGGAGTGTGGTCGAATGCACCCGGCGTCGGAACAGTCCGACTACTTTCAGGCGAGCGTCTCTGTCTCTATCGTCCGTTTCTCCTGTCTGAGTCCAACGTCCGCACGGTTGCAGTCGCGACCTCCTTCCCGGACCCCGGAAGAGCCAAGCGGGGCCATCATATCCAAGAGAACCGGAGATACAGACTCCATGGGCAAGAAACTCTACGTCGGCAACCTGAGCTTCGGTGTCGACAACAGTGAACTCGAGTCCCTGTTCAGCAACTACGGCGAGGTCGTCTCGGCCCAGGTCGTGAGCGACCGCGAGACCGGCCGGAGCCGCGGTTTCGGCTTCGTCGAGATGGGCAGCGATGCCGAGGCGCAGGCCGCCATCGACGCGCTCGCCGGCCGCGAGCACAACGGCCGCGCCCTGACGATCAACGAGGCGCGTCCGCGCGA
>JABWBI010000013.1 GCA_013360565.1 Candidatus Sumerlaeia bacterium
GAAGCGGCGGAGGCATTTCGAGAGATCCTGCGCGAATGGCCGGAGGACGACGGCGTCCGGCTGGCCCTGATGGGAACCTTGATCGGTGTGGGCCAAGGCGAGGAGGCGCGGAGCGTCGCGCGCGGCATTCGGCCCGGCACATCCGCCTGGGCCACCGCCGCCGAGATGCTGGTCCGGGCAGGCCTGCCCCGCGTGTGAGCTCAGCCGCCGCCACGGCCACGGTGGATGACGTAGTACAGGATCACCCCCACACTGACCCAGAGGCCGAGAAGGGCAAACGGGACGTGCCAATCGGGGTTGCCGGACATGCGCGGGGAAAAGGATTCCGCGGGCGGGAAAAAAGTTCAATCCCCGCTTCAGAGCGCCGATACGATGCCTGAAACCGCGGAGTGCTGCCTGGCGGAAGCGGCTCGAGGATGAGCCTTCCGAGAGAGGGGCACCACCGCCGGGGTCCCCCGGGAGAGGGACCCAGCGCCATCCCCACTCTCCCACCCATCCCCCAATCAGGGGAAAGGCAAGGACGCCTGACCCCTCGCGGCCGGGTCTCGGCCGCGGTGCACTGACATGGAGGTTATGTCATGTCCCTTTCCGTCAACACCAACGTCGCCTCGCTCAACGCCCAGCGCAATCTCGGCGTGAGCAGCACCAGCCTGAATCGGGCGCTGGAGCGCCTGAGCTCGGGCTTCCGGATCAACCGCGCCGGTGACGACGCGGCGGGTCTGTCGATCAGCGAGTCGCTGCGCTCGCAGGTCCGCGGCCTCCGTCAGGCCGTCCGCAACGCCAACGACGGCCTGTCGCTCGTGGGCACCGCTGAGGGCGCGATCAGCGAGGTCACCAACCTCATTCAGCGCATCCGTGAGCTGGCCGTCCAGTCGTCCAACGGCACGAACAGCCAGGCCAACCGCACGGCGCTGCAGGCCGAAGTGACCCAGCTGACGGCTGAGATCGACCGCATCGCCACCACCACGCAGTTCAACGGCCGCAACCTGCTCGACGGCTCGTTCACGAGCACCTCCCTCCAGGTCGGTGCGAACGTGGCCCAGACGATCAGCGTCGACATCACGAGCATCCGGGCGATCTCGCTGGGTGCGACGGCCACCTACGCCGGAAGCGCCATCACGGCTGCAGCTGCCGGTGACCTCGACGACCTGACGATCAACGGCATCCAGATCGCCAACCCCGTCGCGAGCGACGACACCGTGTCGACGACGGCGAACGCCGTCTCGGCCATCGCTCTGGCGGCGGCCATCAACGCCTCCTCGGGCCAGACCAATGTGACGGCCACGGTCAACGCGGCCACCACCACGGGCGGCTCGGCGGTCGGCGGCGGCACGCTGAACTCGACGAACAACTTCACCATCAACGGCGTGACGTTCAACGCGGGCACCATCCAGGCCAATGACGCGGACGGCGCGCTCCAGAACCTCATCAACGCGCAGGCGGCCTCGACCGGCGTCACCGCGTCGATCAGCGGCAACAACCTCGTCCTGACGGCGGCCGACGGGCGCAACATCCAGGTCACAGCCGCCGGCACCGGCGCCACGATCACCGGCGTCGCCGCCGCCGTGTACAAGGGCTCGGTGACGCTCAGCTCGCTCGAGCAGTTCACCGTCGGCGGCTCCGACGCCTCCGCTGCGGGTCACGCCGCCGGCACGAAGGCACTCAACTCCAGCGCGCTGAACGCCGTCAACATCTCCACCTTCTCGGGAGCCCAGGCCGCCATCACGACGGCTGACGCCGCCCTCGCGCAGGTGAACGCGGCCCGCGCCGGTCTCGGCGCGGTCACCAACCGTCTCGAGTCGACGATCGCCAACCTCCAGACCACGGCAGAGAACCTGAGCGCCTCGGAGTCGCGCATCCGCGACGCCGACTTCGCCCAGGAGACGGCGGCCCTCACCCGGGCGCAGATCCTCCAGCAGGCGGGCGTGGCGATTCTGGCCCAGGCCAACGTCGTCCCGCAGGCCGCCCTGTCGCTCCTCCGCTGACGCGGAGAGAACCTGAGGACGGGGGGGACGCCGTGATCCCCTCGCCCTCCCGGTGACTCGCGATGACGATCGCTCCTATCTCGCTCTCCGCCCCGGGGCGGTCTGTGCCCCCCCTCTCGCCGGCCCGCACGGCTGGTGAGATGGCCGCCTCCGGGCCGGAGACACGTCCCCTCCCGGTGGTGTCGGCCTCCGTGCCGGTCCTCCGGGCGGAGGAGCCGTCGGAGGAGTCTCTGCGGAAGGTCGTGGAGGCCATCAACGAGAAAGTCCGGACCCAGGCCGGCGCCAGTGTGCAATTCGAGGTGAACTACGAGACTGGCGACGTCCGGATCCGGGTCGTCGACAAACAGACACAGGAGGTGATCCGCTTCATCCCCCCCGAGGGGCTGTTCGAGATCATCGCCTCTCAGTCCGAGATCAAGGGCCTGCTGGTCAACAGTCAAGGGTAGGCCCCCATCCACCGATGAATGAACCGACGGCGGTGGCGCGGCTCGAGGCCACGTCACCGCCGCCCTCCTCTCCGGCACACCACGTGC
The DNA here is from genome assembly GCA_013360565.1 of Candidatus Sumerlaeia bacterium. Taxonomy (GTDB): domain Bacteria; phylum Sumerlaeota; class Sumerlaeia; order JABWBI01; family JABWBI01; genus JABWBI01. The sequence continues at coordinate 2,519 of JABWBI010000013.1, forward strand.
AGAAGAGGGGGGTGGTAGGAGTGTTTTTCCGATGGCCTTGGCGTCAGGCACCGGTCTCGTCTCGGGTCTCCCGGTGGACCAGATCATCGGGCAGCTGCTGTCCCTCCGTCAGCGGCCGATCCAGCAGTTGCAGAGCCGCATCGGCACCTTCCAGAACCGCCAGGCCGCCTACGTCCAGGTCAACAACGCGCTGCTCAACCTGACGCGCACGGCCAAGGACATCTCGGAGACCGCGGCATTCCAGTCGAAGTCCGCCGCGTCGAGCAACACCAGTGCCCTGGGTGTGACGACGACCTCGGGAGCCTCGCTGGGAACCCATCAGGTCGAGGTGCTGCAACTCGCCTCGGCTCACCGCATCGGGGCGCAGGGCTTTGCCGATCAGACGTCGACGGGCGTCGCCGCCGCCAGCGGCTCGTTCTCGTTCAAGGTCGGGGCCGGCGGAGCGGTGACCCAGATCGCGGTCGACACCACGACGACCCTCGCCGGGCTGCGCGACGCCATCAACGCCGCCGGCGCCGGCGTGTCGGCGTCGATCGTGAACGACGGATCAATCGCCAACCCTCACCGACTCGTCCTGACATCCTCGGCACCGGGCGCGGCGAATGAGATCGTCATCACCCAGAACGACACCGCGCTGAACTTTGCGACGAACACCGTCGAGGCGGCCGCGGCGAAGACTGGCAACACCTACCAGGGGACGGCGACGAGCTCGGGGACGTACACGGGCTCGGTGAGCAAGCGCTTCGTCGCCGAGATCACGGCGGGCGGCGCCACCGGCGCCGCCAAGTTCCGCGTGAGCAGCGACGGCGGTGTGACCTGGAGCGCGGCTGACGCCTTCACCACGTCGGGCTCGCCCGTCGCCATCGGCGATGGCGTCTCGATCGGCTTCTCAGCGGGGACGTTCGCCGCCGGCGACCGCTTCGAGATCGACGTCTTCGCCCCGCAGATCAGCGCCGCCCAGGATGCCGTCGTCCGCATCGACGGCGTCACCCTGACGCGCGCGACCAACACCGTCGCCGACGCCGTCGAGGGCGTCACGCTGAACTTGCTCCAGACGACGACCAGCCCCGCCGCGGTGACCATCAGCCAGGACACCGCCACGATCCGCGGCAAGATCGTCTCCTTCGTCTCACAGTACAACGAGGTCATCAAGCAGGTCGCCGCCGCCACGGCCTTCGACCCGGAGACCAACGTCCGCGGCGCGCTGCTCGGGGACTCCACCGTCCGCTCGATCCGCGGGACGCTCGCCAACATTGCCCTGTCCACCATCCCCGGGCTGTCGAGCAGCGAGATCAACTCCCTCGGCGGCATCGGCATCACGGTCAACAACGAAGGCCAGCTTGTCATCGACAACGCGAAGCTCGATGAGGCGCTGAACAAGAACATCGCCTCGGTCACCAAGCTCTTTGCGACGGCCGGCACGACAGCCTCGACCAGCCTCAAGTTCATCAGCGCCACCGCCGCCACCCGGCCGGGGACTTACGGCGTCACCATCACCCAGGCCGCCGAGCAGGCCCAGATTCTCAGCGCCCAGGACCTGACGGGCCCCCTGGCCAGCGAGGAGACGCTGACATTCACCGTCGACGGCTCCACGCACACGGTCACCGTTGCCGCGGGCTCGACGCTCTCCAGCGCGGTCGACTCCATCAACTCCCAGCTCTCCGGCCTCGGGCTCGTGATCCAGGCGGAGGCCGCCGGGAGCAAACTGCGGCTCTTCACCACCGCCTTCGGCTCCAGCGCGACCATCACGGTCAAGAGCGACCAGGACGGCAGCAGCGGCACTCAGCTCGGCATCGGCACGGCCGACGTGACCGACACGGGGCAGAACGTCGCCGGCACCATCGGTGGCAAGGCCGCGACAGGGTCGGGCCAGACGCTGACCGGGTCGGCGGGCAGCGACGTCGAGGGCCTCGCGATCCTCGTCACCGCCACGGCCGCCGGCTTCGTGGGTGAGCTGACGGTCTCCACGGGAGTCGGCATCCAGCTGAGCAGCACCCTCGAGTCCCTGACCAAGGCCGAGACCGGCCTCATCCCCTCACGCCAGGACGGTCTCTCCAAGTCGATCGAGTCGCTCAACGATCAGATTGAGAGAATGAACGAGCGCATCGTCATCGAGGAGCAGCGGCTGCGAACGCAGTTCGCCCAGCTCGAGACGCTGCTCTCGCAGTTCTCCCAGACCTCTCAGTTCCTGGCACAGCAGCTCGCCTCGCTGAGCCTCAACAGGAGCTGAGCGGGCAGCGGCGCCCCCCCGGAGGAGTGACGGATGGCAGCGAGCGGATACAACGCCTACCAGCGGACGCAGATTGCGACGGCCGACCGGCGGAAGATCATCGTGCTCCTCTACGAGGGGGCCATCTCCCGCCTGAGCCAAGCGGCTCAGGCACTCGATGAGGGCGACGGCGACCGCCGCGCCTACAACGTCAACAAGGCCCTGGATATCATCCACTTCCTCACAACCAGCCTCGACTTCGAGCGCGGCGGCGCGATCTCTCCGCGTCTCGAGCAGCTCTACGCCTACATCCGCGACATCGTCACTCTCGGGAGCATTGAAGGACGGCGCGAGAAGCTCGAGGAGGCCATGCGCCTTCTCGGCACCCTCCTCGACGCCTGGAGAGCGATCTCAAGCAGCGGCCAGTCGACTTCCGCCCTCGAAGAGTCCACACGCGAGATGGCGGCCAGTCTTGCGGTCGCCGGCTGACCCGGCGCCATTTCCCCTTGTGACCGCTGCCCCGCTGCACTAAGTCTCTGCGGATCACCCGACCCCGGAGAGACGTGGCGTGAGCAAGTCCCCGCCCTCTGCAGGCGCCGGCGCGGAGGCGCCGGTCCCCCTCGGTGACGTCCCCCAGCCGCTCCGCGCGCAGTGGCAGACCCTGCTCGCGGGCACGGAGGTGTGCCTGCCTCAGCGCGAGCTCCTCGACCGGCTGAAGGAGGGGCGCCCGCTCCGCGTCAAGATCGGCTGCGACCCCACCGCGCCCGACCTTCACCTCGGCCACGCCGTGCCGCTGATGAAGCTCCGTCAGTTCCAGGAGTTTGGCCACCAAGTCGTCTTCATCATCGGCGACTGGACCGCGCGCATCGGAGACCCCTCGGGCAAGAGCGAGACGCGCCCCCCCCTGAGCGAGGAGCAGGTCGAGGCCAACGCGAAGACCTACTTCGAACAGGTGGGCAAGATCCTCGACGTCGAGCGGACAGAGATCGTCCGCAACAGCGACTGGCTGGGATGCCTCTCGAGCCAAGAGATGGTCCAGCTCATGGCCAAGTACACCGTCGCGCGCATGCTCGAGCGCGAGGATTTCAAGCAGCGTTTCCGTGCCGGCGCGCCGATCCGCATCCACGAGTTTCTCTATCCCCTCGCCCAGGGATACGACTCCGTCGCCGTCAAGGCCGATGTCGAGCTCGGGGGCACCGACCAGACGTTCAATCTGCTCGTGGCACGCGAGATCCAGCGCGAGTGCGGCATGAGGCCGCAGGCCATCCTGACCATGCCCATCCTCGAGGGACTCGACGGTGTCAACAAGATGTCCAAGTCGCTTGGCAACTATGTCGGCATCTCCGAGTCACCCCGCGAGATGTTCGGCAAGCTGATGTCGATCAGCGACGGCATGATGTACCGATACTTCGAACTCTGCCTGGGCACTCCCCGGGAGGAGTGCGACCGGCTGCGGGCCGCCGTCGGTTCGGGAGCGGAACACCCCCGCTCGCTCAAGGCCCGCATGGCCCGCGAGATCGTCGCGCGCTACCACAGCATCGCCGCCGCGCAGGACGCCTCTGACGAGTTCGACCGGATGTTCCGTGAGAAACAGGCGCCGGACCAGGTCGAGTTGGCCACGCTCGACACAGGGGGCAAGGGTCAAGCCTTGGCGGATCTCCTCGTCACGGCCGGCCTCGCCCCCTCCAAAGGCGAGGCTCGCCGGCTGGCGGCCCAGGGAGGCGTGACGCTCAATGGCGACCGCGTGGAAGACGCCAAGACTCTGATCCGCCCTGGCGAATATCTGGTGAAGGTCGGCAAGCGGAGATTCCTTCAGATTCGCCTTGAGTGAAGGCCGCCGCGCCCTATGATGTCCCGCACTTTTTGTCCAGCCACCTTCGAGTTGGCGTGAGGATTTCGATGCTCGACGCAATGCGCAGCCAGAAGGCCAAGAAGCTCATCGCCTGGGTCTTGGTTCTCATCGTCGGCGTTCCCTTCATCTTCTACTACGGTTGGAACCAGGCCGGGGGCCAGCAGGGCCCCCTGGCGCTCCCCAAGGCTGCGGAGGTCAACGGCGCGGCCATCTACATCGATGAGATCATGCGCCTGCGTCAGGAGCTGGCCGTCCAGATGGCCCAGCAGAGCGGGCTCCCCGCGCAGATCGTCCAGCAGATGTCGCCGGATCAGCTTCGCCAGCAGGTCCCCGACGACCTCGTCGTCGAGGAGGCGATCCGCAATGAACTCCTGGCCCAGACAGCGATCCGCACCGGTCTCGACCTCGCACCCGCCGAGCAGCAGGCCGTCATCCGCGCCCTCACGATGCAGGCGGGTCTCCCGGCCGAGGCCACAGCCCAGGAGGTGACGCAGGTTTTCGCGATGATCGCCCAGCAGTCGGGAATGTCGACCCAGCAGCTTGTGGATTACTTGGTCCATCAGGAGCGTCGCAATCGCGCCGCGAAGGCGATTCTGTTCCCACAGGCCCGCACCTCCATCCTCGAACTCTGGCAGGCCTACGAGGAGCGCAACACGCGGTACCGGCTCGACTGTGCCGTCTTCCGTGTCGCGCCCCGCCTGGCGACGGAGGAGGTCACCGCCGCGCAGATCGAGCAGCACTACCGCGAGAATCAGGACCTCTACACGGTCGGCGAGAAGCGGATCTACGAGTGGGTCTCCGTCAGCGAGTCCGACATCCGCGCCACGCTCGACGTCACCGACGAGGACGTCCGCGCCCACTACGACTCGCGTATCCGCGAGTACTCGGCCCCGGCCGTCTTCGAGCTGAGCCAGATCATCCTCCCGGGCACCCCTGACGACGAGACGCCCCCGGCCGAGATGGCCGACATCATCCGCGCCCTTGAGCAGGGAGAGGACTTCGGCGACCTGGCGATGCAGCACAGCATCTCGCCGACCGTTGAGCTCGACCGCGGCAACTTCGGCACGCGGCGCGAGGACCAGCTCGCCGAGCCCGTCGTCGAGGCGCTCGCCGGCCTCGCCTCGGGCGAGCTCACCGCCCCCATCCACCTCGGCAGCGAGTGGCACCTCTACCGCCTCGAGCGGGCGACGCCGGCCTCTGTCCGCTCTTTCGCGGAGGCCTCGCCCGAGGTCCGCATGCACCTCGAGCAGCGCCTCATCTCGCAGTACATGGGCGAGCGCGAGGACGAGTTCAACACCGTGCTGACGGAGTACACGAGCTTCGAGGCCCTGGCCGCGGCGCTCAATCTCCGCAGTCAAGTCTCCGAACCGGTCGACACGGACGCGACTTACATCCCGGGCCTTGGGACGATCCCCGAAGCCCTGCGCCAGCGCGTTCGCGGCCTCGAGGTCGGAGAGACGCTGCCTGAGGTGATCCCTGTCGGGCGGACGCTCGCGGTTCTGCGTCTGGCTGAGGTCCGCGAGCGTTCGGTCCGGCCGCTCAATGACTCTCTGCGCGCCGAGATCCGCCTCCGCGTGGCACAGCAGCTCGCACGTGAGGCCGCCGAGGACGCCGCCTTCGCCGCACGCCAGGCGGCGATCACCCTCGGTGACCGCCAGGCCTCCGGTGAGTTCTTCCGCCCCGCCGTCGTCGCCGCGGGTGCCTCGCCGGACTTCGAGGAGATCGTCACGGAGCCCTTCCAGCCGATCGGAGACGAGATCGCCGAGGTCGGGATCATCGAGAATCTGGCTCAGTCGCTCTACTACTCGCCTGTCGAGCACCTCAGCGATGTGATGGAGATCGTCAGCGGCGATCAGTCCACCGCCGGTTACGTGGTGTGGCTCGTGCGTGAGCGCATCACCCCCGATCTCTCCTCGTTCTATGCCGACGTCCTCAACGTCCGTGCCAACGTGTCCGCAGAGAACCAGAACCGTCTGATCGAGGAGTGGTTCGCCGATCAGCGGGCCGACCGGACCAATCAGATCGTGCGCCACGACCTCTCCGGCGGCTCCGGCAGAGCCGGGCGCTGAGCCCCCCCGGCCCGGGGCCATGGCCCGCGAGCCTCAGCCACGCCAGACCGACGTCAAGAAGCAGGTCAAGATTGGCCTCAAGCTGGCCGCGCTGGCCACTCTGCTCATCGCCATGCTCGTGTGGTGTCTGAGCGGACCCATCCGCCGCTGGACGCTCGATCAGCCTGTCTTCGACGCCCAGCCGCCACAGCGTCTCCCCGAGCCGGCCGGAGCCCTTGCCGCCGGCAATCTCGATGGCAACGCCTGGGATGATCTCGCCGTCAGTTCCGCGCCGGGATCGTCCTCTCGAATCACCGTCCACCTGGGAGGCGAGAGTGGCCCCCGACTGGACGCCCCCCTTGACCTCCCCGAGGCCTTCGGGGCGCTCGATCTCGTCTTGGCCGATCTCGACGGCGACGGCCTGGATGAGATCATCGCCACCCCCGCCAGCGAGCAGTCCCGCGGCTTCGCCATCTGGTGGAACGAGGGACAGGGCCGGTTTCGCCGCGCAGGCGTGCCACTGCCCCTGCGGCTGATCGACGTGGTCGATGATGACGGCGACGGCGCCTCTGAGATTGTGGGAGTGACCCGGGATCACTCGGCCATTCAGGTGCACCGCGTCAGCGGCCAGGAGGTGGCGTTGAACGCGACAGTCACTGCCGACCTCTACGACAACTCCGTGCGCGACATCGCCGCGGCGCAGCTCGACCGTGGCGGGCTCGACCTGGCGCTCGTCGCGCGTGATCGCGTGCGACTGTTCCGCAGTGGAGGCCTCGTGCCCGACCCGACCTCGCACTTCAACCTCCCGGTCCGATCGATCCGGCTGGATCGGTCCAGCCCGGCGACGCCCTCCCTCGTGCTCGGGGACCTCAACAGCGACGGGCGGCCCGATCTGGCCGTCCTCGACGACCGCGCCATCCGGCTTCAGCTCGGCCTCGGTGGCGGCACGTTCACCGAGGCGCGTCTTCCCCTCACCGGCCAGCCCGCCCTGCGCCTCATCAGCGGAGACTTCGACGGCGACGGCCGCGCCGACCTGATGACCGTCGCCCTCGACGCGCAGACAGTGCAATGCCTCCTCCGGAGGCGCTGAGAGCCGGAGCTTGACCACATGCGCGGGCGACCCTACGCTGGGCCGTCGCAGAATTGACAGGAGGCCTCCATGGGGCTCGAGATCGCTGTCCGATTCGGAAAGCCACCGCTCCAGAGTGACGTGGAGGCGGAGCTGCAGAGTGTCGAAGGCATGAGGCCGAACGGCTCGCGCGGCTTCCGCTGGGAGAGCGACGAGCTCGAGGGATTCTTCACGATCGATTTCGTGGCGCCCGAGAAGCAGAAGAAAAAGAAACCGAAGGCGGCGGGTCTGGACGTCCGGGTGCCCTGGGGTGGACCGAGCGAGGAGATCACTCTCCTGATCCAGGTGATCGAGTCGCTGGCGGGCAAGGGATGGGACATGAGCGCGACATCACCCTCACTCGAGGGTGAGCTGAGAGAGAGCTTCCTGCCCATCGAGAGCGGATGGCGCCGGGCGAATGTCGAGGCACTGATCGGATTCGCCAATCAGGATGAGATGAGCATCCGGCACCGGCGCGAGCGCTTCGACGACGCGGACCCGGCGCGCGTGGAAGTGCTGGATGCGACCCGGATGAGCGTGGAGTCCGACCAGCGTGTGATCTATCAGGGCAACTGTGCCATGCGAGTGGCGCAGGCCTTCCAGCGCTGCGGAGAGCACCGGCTGGCGATCGTCACCGCCCACCGCGTGATCCAGATTCTGCCCGACGAGTCGTTCGCGCACATCCTTCTGGGGATCAGCTTCGGAGCGCTGGGAGACAGCGAGACGGCAATCAAGTGCTACCGGAAGGCGATCGACGTCAATCCCGAGGGCCAGAACGTGGACTACGCGAAGGCGATGATCGAGAGCCTGGGCGGCACGGCCTGACGGGCGGGCGCGCGATGCCCGATGCATCTCTTCACATCGGCAAAGAGGCGCTCAAGTTCAGCGCCGCCCACTTCACGATCTTCTCGGCCACCGAGGCCGAGCGGCTGCACGGCCACAACTATCACGTCTCCATCGACCTCTGGGGCGACATGGGCGGCGAGGGCCTGATCATCGACGCCGGTGAGATCAAGCGGATCGTCAAGCGGGAGTGCGACGCGCTGGACGAGCGCGTGCTGATTCCCCTGCGCAGTCCCCATCTGCGCATCGGCGAGGGCGGCGAAGGGCACGTGGAGCTCCGCTACAGCGACCGGCGCTACGTGCTTCCCCGGGGAGACTGCTGCCTGCTTCCCGTTGCGAACATCACGATGGAGTCGCTGGCGCATCACCTCGGCGGCGTGCTGAGAGAGGCACTGCGGACAATGCCCCAGGGCAGGGCCATCCGGCGCCTGCGCCTGGGTGTGGAGGAGAGCCCCGGCCAGATGGGGCTGTGCGAGTTGACGCTCTGACGGAATCGTCTTGCTCCGCGCCGTGGCCGCCTCGCTCGATCACCTGGTGGCCTTTCACCTGAGATGGACGCTCTTTCGCCGGCGCAGTCATCGCACCGACAGCGCCGCCCTGCGCGAGGTGCTCGATCTCATCGAATCCCGGCCGCGCCGCCTGCTCGAGCCGCCACCGCCCCTGGCCACCAGCGGCGCCCCGCTGACTCCTGGCACCCCATGGAGAGGCGCGGACTTCTTCCTGTTCCGCCTCCCCAGTGCTCACCGCTTCGGCGCGGAGGTCAACCACACGATCTGGGGGCAGATGCTCGTCCCCCGCGGCCGGGCACTCGCCGGGCCAGCCGTCCTGCGCGTCCATCCGTGGATCGGCCCAACGGGCGTCGGCTGGCTGCGCCGGTGGGGGCGCGGTCTTCTGAGGCGCGGCATCGCTCTCGTCAGCGTCGATCTGCCTCACCATGCGCGGCGCACCGCCAGCGGCGACTGGTCCGGCGAGCACGCCTTCTCCGGTGACTTGACGGCGATGGTGCGGGCGGCTTCGCAGGGAGTCTCCGATCTCCTGCGCACCTGCGCTTGGCTCCGGGACCTGGGCGTCGTTCCCCTCGGAGTGATGGGATACAGCATGGGCGGATGGGGCGCGGCGATGCTCGCCGCAGCCGATCCCGCGCTCGCCTTCGCCGTCGCTGCCGTGCCACCCGCCGATGTCGTCGAGACCCTTCAGAGGAGCTGCCTTGCCAAAGGGCCCATCCGCCGGAACTTCGAGGCGTCATCGGTCCCGCCAGACCTGATCCAGCGCACCTCCCGGCTGCTCTCACCTCTGCAGCATCCCGCGGTCATCGCGAGTGATCGGCTGCTGGTGGTCTCGGCCCAGCACGACGTGGTCATCCCGCCGTCACAGTCCGGCGCGCTCGCCGATCACTGGCGCTGCGAGCATTGGCGCGAGGCCCACGGCCACATGAGTCTCTTCTTCTCACGCCGGTTCGGACACCGCCTCGCGGAGTGGATGGCCGCCCGCCTCTGAGCGCCCGCGCTTCTCAGAGCGTCGTCCCCAGCTCCGCCAGGAGCTGCCGGATCGCCTCCACGTCGGTGCCGTTGTTCTCGATGTAGAGCCGGAAGTTCGCGATGGCGTCCTGGTCCCGCCCGGGGAAGTACTCCTTGTAGAGCTGCCCCAGCAAGAAGTAATTGTTCGGCTCACCGGGATTGAGCGAGATTGCCCGCTGATAGGCCTGCTCGGCGTCCGGATACTGCTCGAGCGCCACATACACCTCGCCGAGTGCCGTGAACGCGTCCGAGTAGGCCGGATCGAGCTCCGTCGCCCGAGTGATCGCGTCCCGCGCCTGATTCGTCTGATTGCGCCGCAGCATCAGACGCCCGATCCCCACATGGCACTGTGACCGCACATTGTCCGGGTCCACGCCAGGCGGGATGTCCCCCGCCTCCACGAGCTCGAGCACTTGGTCGAAGTACGTCCGCGCCTCGTCCAGCTGGTTCTCCTCCGCCAGGATGCGCCCCATCTCCAGCCGCGGCTGCAGTGTGTTTCCGCTCCGCTGGATCGCCGCGAGGAAGTCCGCCTTCGCGCCCTCGTTGTCCTCCTGCGCCCGGCGCAGGCGCCCCCGGATCACGTAGGCCCGCGCGAAGTTCGAATTGATCGCAAGGGCCGCCTCCACCTCCGCCGTGGCCGCCTCGATCTGGCCCCGTCGCTCATACACTTCTCCCAGCGCGCAGTGGGCCGGATAGAGGTTCGGATCGTACTGCACTGCCGACCGCAGCGCCTGCTCTGCCTGCATCTGCGCCTCAGTCCCCGGCATGGCGGCGTACATCTCACCCATGCGCAGGTGGATCAGCGGCTGCGCGTTCTGAATCGCCAAGCTTCGCCGGTAGTGATCCAAGGCCTCACCGCTCCTGCCCAGATAGTTGTACAGGTCGCCCAGCAGATTCAGCGGCTCGATCCGCGTCCCGTCCAGATCATGAGCACGGTTGAGCATCCGGATGAGCTCCGCCATCGCCTCACCGCCCGCACTCGGGCTTGGCTCGGCGCTCGCCGCCGATGCCGCTGTCTCACCGCTCACCGCCCCCGAGGTCACCGCCGTCATCAGCGGCTGCGCATTCACCCACGCCAAGATGTTGTCCACCGCCTTGCTCAGTGCCCGCGGATACTCTCGCCCCGCCGCCGCGTGCACCTGCGCGAACTGCTCGCTCGCCTCCAGCCGCTGGCGCGCCGCCTCCAGGCACAGGGCGAGCCGATATCGCGCCTCGTTCACCACCTCCGGCCCCGTCTCTTCCCCGAACAGATCCAGCGCCTGCTGCAGCGACGCGATCGCGTCGCCGCTCGCCGGATCGCGCTGCGCCAGGAATTGCCCGAGCAGGAGGTGCGCCTCGGCCAGCTCCGGATCCAACTCGAGCGCCCGCCGGAGTGACTGCATTGCATTCATGGTCTCCGTCATGTCGCTCTGCCGGCGAGCCAGCGCCAGATACACCTCCGCCTCGCGCTGCCGGAGAATCTCCACCGGTTGATCCGCCTGCGCATCCGCGATCGCGCCCTCCAGCAGCGTGATCGCCGCCTGATGCCGGCCCGCTTCCACCAAGCTCTCGACTTCCGCCAGCAGGTCGCGGAAGACCAGCGCGCTCGCCGCCTCGATCTGGCCTTCGCACTCTGAGACTGCGCGCTCTGCCGTCACACGGACCTCAGAGTCCCCCGCTTCGCCGGCCTCGTCCATCAGGTCCAGCGCCATCCGGTAGGCCTCCAGCGCCTCTCCCCACCGCGCCCGGTGACGGAGATCCTCCGCCCTCTGCATCCAACTCTCCCAGGCCGCCCCCGCTTCAATGCTCTGAATCCGGCTCCGCGGGATCGTCATCCGCCCCCCGGCCGTGTCCACCGTGATCTGCGTCGCCGTCTCCTGCGAGATGACACCCACGATCTGATTCCCGTTGGTCAGCGTAATGGTGTCCGCCGAAGCCGCCGGCACCACCCCCAGTGCCAGCGCGAGGGCCAGCCGCGCCAGCCAGAGCCCGCTGCGGGAGGCAAGTCGCGCTCGTGCCATGGTCGTCTCTCCTCTCAATGTGCCTCGCCGATCCCCCGGGGGGAGAGGGTTCGCGCTGAGTGCCATTTCGGCAGTGTGGAGGGGCAAAATCAACGGGATTCGGGGCTCCGGTGGATTTGGACAACAGCGATGCGCTCTGCGTTCAAGATCCGCGCGCACTCTGCCGATGAGAAAGGCGGACACGTGGACTCTCTCCACGGAAGGAACGCCTGGCTATGACCGCCCCTGGCATCGGGGCCCTGCCCTCCTTCGCCGTCGCGGCGCTGACCCACGCCTCGGCGCCCGCCTTCGAGCCATCGCGGGTCATTCTCCCGGCGGGCTCGAGCCAGGCCGTGCGCCCCCCCGGTGACCAGCCTCGCCACCCTCCCCATCACTCCAGCCAGACCGAGCCGGATGTGCCGACGTCCAGCGATGCCGGCGATGAGATGGTCGATCTCCTCGTCCAGCGCCGCACTTACACCGCCAATCTGAAGGCCCTCAAGGCCCAGAGCGAGATGCTCGGCCTCCTCATCGACACGCTGGCGTGACCACCGCTTCGCCGCCGGAGCCGCACATCGTGATCTGCCCCGATTGGAGAAACTCCACCGTTCCCCGGATCACTTCAGGATGGTTCATGATAAACGAGTGACCCGCGAGAACCGTGATGAACGCCGCCGCCCCGGGCAGCCAGGCCTCGCGCACGCCGACCGTCCCGTCGTCGTCGCCCGGAATGAGGGGATGCCAGCCGCGGGGCGTGCCGCGCCGGCCCGCAAAGATCGCAAAGGGACACGGAGGCGGCGGCAGAGACGCGCCGAGGCCGAGGTCGCCCGACCTGAGCTGGAGCCCCGAGCGGCCCAGCAGCCAGCGGAAGAAGGGAAAGTGCGAATAGTGATCGGCCAGTGCCGCGCCGCGTGAGGGGGGTGCGATCATGACCACGTGACCCAGACTCGGCACAGGGTGGGCCCCGAGCAGATGCCGGACGATGAGTCCCCCCATGCTGTGCGTCACGAAGTGAACGCGGGGCGCCTGCAGCGACTCAATGCGGCGCCAAATGATCGCTGCCGCCTCGGGGATGTCGTGCGTGACCGAGTGATACGACTCGTTGAGGACCAAGTACCCCGCCCGCTGGAGGGCCCGCGCGAGCCGGTTGAGGCTCCGTGCGCGGCGCCAGATGCCATGCACGAACACGACCGCCTCGGCCACGGCGGGCCCCGGGCTCATGGGGCGAGACCTTGGGCCTGGCGCTGCGCCGCAAGGAACTCACGCAGAAGCCGTTCGCGCCGCTGCTCAAGGAGCTCTTGACGGATCTCGCCCTCGACCTCGGCAAGCGGCCGGACCTGCGCGGGGATGGAGCCCATCTTTGCCAAGATCACATGGGCGTCGTCCGTCGTGATCACCCCGCTCACCGAACCCACCGGCGTCGCAAACGCGACGCGCTCGATTTCCTCCACCATCTGACCCCGCGAGACCCATCCCGAGTCGACAGGGGTCAGCCCCAGGCTCTGGGCCAGCGCGCCGAAGTCTTCCCCCCCCTCGAGCTGGGCCGCTGCCGCCTCCGCCGCCTCCCGCGAGTCGAACACCAGCTGGCGGATGCGGATCTGCTCGGGCTCAGTGTACCGGGACAGGTGAGAGCGGTAGTGCGCCTCGATCTCTGCGGAAGAGACCGAGAGATTTCGAAAGAGCCCCTCGGCGAGGAAGTGCTCGATGATCATCCGGCGGCGTGCCGCCTCCAGCTGCGCCGCAAAGACGGGGGCGTCCGCCCCCGGCGCGCTCTCGGCCGCGGCGAGGAGCACCATCTCGTCGATGAGCTGCTCGCGGAACTCCGCCGGAGCGAGCGGCGTCTCGCCCCGCTCGGCCGCCTCCGCCTCGTGCGCGCGCTGCTGCAGGAGGACAAAGTCGCTGCTGTAGTCGCGTCCTCCGATGGTGAACGCCACATCGCGGGTCAACTCGCGCGAGACAGACTCCGGCGAGGCCGTGTCAGGGAGCCGCGGCGAGGGGATCGGCACGGGCAGCGGCTCGGGCTCCGGCGGCTCGGATCGCCACAGCGCGCATCCGGTGAGCAGAGTGACAAGCGCGGGGGGAAAGAGGAGTTTCAAACAGCGACCTCGTGAGGAGTGGTGGTTTCGCGCCGCAGGCGGCGCGCCCAGTGCTGACAGAGCGAAACCGCCGTGGCGAGCCGGCCCGTGGGCGGCAGCTCCGGCATCACGATCCGCGCGGCCGTCGCGCCCTCGATCACGATCCCCTTGACTCCGGCCGGCGGTCGCTCGTTGGGATCGATCAGGTGGGTCCACACCGCGCCGGACAGTTTGACGCCGCCGGCCATCGCGAGAACAAGAGTCAGGCCGAGCTCGCCTCCGAGAACGCGCAGCCGCGCGATCTGAAGCAGCTGATGCGCCTCCGTCGGCAGCCGTCCAAACCGGTCCACGAGTTCCTCGGCCACGGCGTCGACGTCCTCCGGTGAGCGGGCCACGCTCAGCCGCTTGTAGAGTGTCAGCCGCTGGCTCTCCAGCGGGATGTAGCTCGCCGGCAGATAGGCCGCCAGCGGCCAGCGGATCTCCACCTCCCGCCACGGCGCGATCGGCTCGCCCTTGAGCCCCTTGACCGCCTCTTCCAGCAGCTCGCAGTACAGCTCGAAACCGATCGACTGCATCACACCGTGCTGCTCGCCGCCGAGGATGTTCCCCGTCCCGCGGATCTCCATGTCCCGCAGAGCGACCTGGAATCCCGCCCCGAGGTCGCTGAACTCCTCGAGCGTCGCCAGCCGCCGCACCGCCGTCGATGTGATCTCCTCGCCCTCGGGCACGATCAGATAGGCGTACGCCCGCTTCACGTCGCGTCCCACGCGGCCACGCAGCTGGTGCAGCTGCGCCAGGCCGAAGTTGTCCGCCCGGTTGATGAGAATGGTGTTCACATTCGGGATGTCCAGACCGTTCTCGATGATCGTCGTCGACAGCAGAATGTCGTGCCCGCCCTCCACGAATGCCTCGAAGACGCGTTCGAGATCGCGCTCGCCCATCTGCCCGTGCGCCACGGCGATCCGGGCCGCGGGCACGATTCCCTGAAGCCGCCGCGCCACCTCGTGGATGTTGTTGATGCGGTTGTGCACGAAGAAGACCTGGCCCCCGCGGTTGAGCTCGCGCAGGACCGCTTCGGCGATCAGGTCGTCGTCCCAGTGCACCACCCGCGTCTTGATCGGGTGGCGGTCCGCCGGGGGCGTCTGGATCAGGCTCATGTCCCGCAGCCCGCTCAGGGCCATGTGGAGCGTCCGCGGGATCGGCGTCGCCGTCAGCGTCAGCACATCCACCGACTCGCGCAGCTTCTTCAGCCGCTCCTTGTGCGCCACGCCGAAGCGCTGCTCCTCATCGACGATGATCAGCCCCAGGTCCAGGAACTCCACGTCCTTCGACAGAAGACGGTGTGTCCCGACCACCACATCGACTCGCCCCTTTCGCAGCTCGTCGAGCGTCCGCCTCACCTCTGCCTCGGTGCGAAACCGCGAGAGCGACTCGACCCGCACCGGGTACTCGGCGAAGCGCTCTCGCAGGGTCTGTGTGTGCTGCTGGGCCAGGATCGTCGTCGGGCACAGAAACGCCACCTGCCTGCCGTCCTGCACCACCTTGAATGCCGCCCGGATCGCCACCTCCGTCTTGCCGAACCCCACGTCGCCGCAGATGAGACGGTCCATCGGCCGCGGGCGCTCGAGGTCCTGCTTCACCGCCTCGATCGCCCGCATCTGGTCGGGCGTCTCCGGGTAGAGGAACGACGCCTCGAACTCCGCCACGAGGCTGTTGTCCGGCTGCGAGGCCGCCCCCTGGCTCGCCGCCCGCTTGGCGTAGAGCTGCAGCAGCTCTTCGGCCATCTCCTGGATCTGCCTCTGACTCCGCCGGCGCCGCTGGAGCCACTTGCGCGAACCCAGCTTGTCCAGCTCGGGCTTCTCGGTCTCGCTGACACTGTAGCGCTGAACCAGCCGGATGTTCTCCACGGGGACCAGAAGCTTGTTCTTCTCCGCATACTCGAGTTCGAGGAAGTCGCGCAGCTCGCCGTCCGCCCGCTGCTGCCGGATGCCAAGGAAGATGCCCACCCCGTGGTCGACGTGCACGACGTGGTCACCTCGGCTGATCTCGTCGGCCAAGTTGATCGGCGTTCCGCGGTGAAACTTGCGGTAGACATGGCGGCGGCGGTAGCGGCCGAAGATTTCCCGGTCCGTCACCAGCATCAGGTCCAGCGACCGCCATGAGAAACCGTGGTGAATCGGACCGACCATCAGCAGCACCGGCTCAAGCCCTCCCGGCACTGCCGCCGGCACCCAGGCATCCGGGCTCTTCGTGAAGAGCGGGCAGGTGTCGAGGCCGGCCTCCTTCAGCAGTTCCACGAGGCGCATCACCTGCCCGTCATTGTCGCAGGCGATGATCACCAGCGCCCCCTCGCGCCGGCGGTGGCGAATGCTGTCGACATAGGACGCCAGCTCGGGCTTGACCGACTCGAACGAGCTCGTCGCAAAGGCGATCTCGTCATCCGCCCCCAGCCAGGAGAGCGGGAGCGTCGACTGCGCGGAGACGGGATGTGCCTCGGCGAGTCTCTCGGTCACCTCGCGCCAGGAGAGCACGTAGAGCTCCTCCGGCGGCCGAGGCGGGGTTGGGTCTTCCGGCTGTGAGGCCAACTTGCGTGCCTCGTCGAACTGCCGCTCGATGATCTCCCGGAATGAATGCGCGTGCTCGGCCATCTGGTCGGCACGGTGAAAGTGCACGAGCGCGTTCGCCGGGAGCCACTCGCCGAGCGGGACCAGCGGGCCGTCGCTCAGCAGCGACTTCTCATGCGCCGGCTCGAGAATGATCTCCTCGGCCTCCGGCTGATCCGGCCGCGACCGCTGGGTCATCGGATCGAAGAAGCGAATCGACTCGATCTCGTCTCCGAACAGATCAAGGCGGATCGGCAGCGGAGACGTCGGCGGGAAGATGTCGATGATATTCCCGCGCACGGAGAACTCCCCCCGTCCCTCGACCAGCGCCAGCCGCGTGTATCCCGCCCCCACCAAGTCCTGGGCCAGCCGCTCAGGGTCCAGCGGCTCCCCCCAGCGGATCACGATCCGATGCCGCGTCAGCCGCTCCCGGGGCGGCACGCGCTGCATGAGAGCGTCGGCGGTGACAATGGCAATGGAGGGAAGGCCACGCCCTTCCCTGGTCTCCTCGCTTCCCCGCAGGCCGGGCGCCGCAGCCCCCGTGGACCGAGCCTCCTCCTCCAGCCAGAGCGCAAACGTGTCGAGCCGCTTGGCCGTGATCTCCAGGACCGGCTCCTCGCGCTCGTAGGGCAGAATCTCCCAGGCCGGGAACACCCCCAGCCGCGGCCACCCCAGATGCTGAAAGTCGTCGTGGAGCTGCTCGGAGGCCTCGTTGTTCCCAGCCACGATCACCAGCGGCCGCCCCGTCTCCGCCGCCAGACCCGCCAGCGCGAGTGCGGGCGCCGAACCCTCCAATCCGCGCACTTGGAGAGGCCGCACGCGCTTGCCCTGGACGCACTTCACCCACTGCGCGAGGGGCCTGTCCCGCGCCGTGAGGGAGAGAAGGTGACGCTGCAGACGCGTCATCAGAGCCGCCCACCGTACCACGCGATGGGGCGAAAGCCAGAGGGAAAATCAGACCGCCGCGGCCATCCGCGATCGCTCTCTCAGTCCAGCGGAATCATCTCCGTCGGTCCCTCGGGGAGCGGCGGGAGCATGGTCACCTCCGGCGACGCGCCGGCGATGGTCTCTTCCACCCAGCCGCGGATGACGCCGTCGCGGATATAGCGGTAGAAGTCCCGGCCGGGGCATGCGGTCTGCCCAGGCGCGGCGTCGCAGTGTCCCTCGATCGCCTGCGTCGAGATGCCCTGCGAGGCGCACAGCCACGCGACGAGGGCGACGCACGAGCGCAGCTGGTGCTCGCTCGGCCGCTGCACCTCGAAGTTGCCCATGAGCTCCACCCCGACATGGCCGGCCAGCACGTAGTCTGTGTTCGACTCCGGCTCGTACTCGAGTGGCCGCCCCTCGAAGATGCGGCCATCCGGAGCGATCAAGAAGTGATAGGGCAGATCCGGCCAGCCTCTGTCGCGCTGGCCCCACGACTGCATCGCACGCACGAAGTCCGCCGGGTCTCGCCTCCCCTCCCAGGTCTCGCCCGCGTGGTGGATCGTGATGATGTTCGGCGTGTGGCGGCGCTCCGGCGAAATCGGCTGCGGCGTCGAGCCCCACGCCCCGGCGGAGACGATGGCGGGGCGAGCGGGAGATGGAGGCACGTCGGCGCTGTGCTGGGCCATGGAAGTGCATGCTCCGAAGAGGATAGCGGTGACGGCCGCGCCGGCCATTCGGTGCGTCATGGCAGGATCCTTCAAGGTCGAATCAAAGGCCAGCTGCATGGTGCGGGGCAAAGCGCAGGGCGTCAAGACGCCAATCCCGAAATGCACGTTTCCTGGCATTGACAACGTGTGCAAAAGGGACAGGCTGTCGGCCCTGCCCGCATCCATGTCACGCCGCCGGCCGCCGAGCACCACCCGCTCCAATCTCCGCCTCATCAGCGGCGACGGCGCCGCCTTCGCGGTCATGGTCGGCGTCGGCGAGGCCAATCTCGTGGCCTTCGGCCTCGCGCTCGGAATCAGCCAGGCGACCGCAGGCCTCCTCGCCACTGTCCCCATGGTCGCCGGCGGCGCGCTCCAGCTCATTGCCCCCTGGGGCGTTCGCCGCATGGGCTCCCACAAGCGCTGGTGCCAGCTCTGCGTCATCGGCCAGTCGCTCAGCTTTGCCCCGCTCATTCTGGCGGCCTTCATCGGCTTCATCCCGACGCCGCTCCTCTTCCTCACCGCGGCCTTCTACTGGGCCTCGGGCATGGGCGCCGGGCCGGCCTGGAACACCTGGGTCGGCACGCTCATCCCCGAACGCATCCGGGCTCCGTACTTCGCCCGCCGCACGCGCCTGACGCAGGCGTCCGTCTTTCTCGGGCTCATGGCCGGCGGAATCGCCCTCGAGCGGTGGACCGCGCTGGGTCAGCGTCATCTCGGGTTCGCAATGCTCTTCCTGCTCGCGCTGCTGTGCCGCGCGATCTCGCTCGTCCTCGTGACGCGCCAGACCGAGCCGATCCCCATCGCGCCGACGCTGCGCTCGGTGCCCCTGCGGGAGATGGCCCGCAAGATACGCCACGGCCAGGACGGACGCATCCTCCTGTATCTCCTCGGCATGCAGGTGGCCGTGCAGACCGCGGGTCCGTTCTTCACCCCCTACATGCTCGAGCAGCTTCACTTCTCCTACGTCCAGTTCGTCTCCATCCCCGCGATGGCGTACGTCGCCAAGATCGCGGCTCTGCCCCTGCTTGGCCGCTGGGCGCAGCGACACGGCGCCGTCCATCTGATGACCTGGGGTGCCCTGGGCATCGTCCCGCTCTCCGCACTCTGGGTGGTCGCCGACTCATTCTGGTATCTGCTCGCCGTGCAGATCATCTCCGGCTTCTGCTGGGGAGCGCTCGAGCTCGCAGTTCTCCTCGTCTTCTTCGAGACCATCCACGCCGACGAGCGCACCTCCATCCTGACGATGTTCAACTTCGCCAACACCTGCGCCGTCATCGCCGGATCGCTCATCGGCCACGCGGTTCTGAGCGGACTCGGTGAGTCCCCAAGCGCCTATCTGGCCCTCTTCTGGGGGTCGGCCATCCTGCGCATCGTTCCCCTGCCGCTGCTGCGCGGCATCCGGGAGCTCAAAGGCCGGTCTGTCCCCGTCGCGACACGCACCGACGCCCTCCGGCCCAGCGCCGGCTCGATCGATCGCCCCCTTCTCCCCAGTCTCCCCGCCGAACCGCCGCTCCAGGAGGACAGCGTCAGCCCAGGCCCCACATCCTGACCAAGAGCCACCACACGACTCCGATCACGAGCGATGTGGCCGCAACGGGGGCAGTCCACACGAAGTGCGCCCGGAACGAAACCTCGGTGCCCATCCTCGCGGCCTGCCCGGCGACGATCAGATTGGCGATCGATCCGATGAGCAGGAAATTCCCGGCGAAGGTGCTCGTCAGCGCCAGCAGGTAAGCCAGCTCTGTCTCCCCGTGCGACCAGTCGGACATCAGAAGCATCACGGCGGGAACGTTGCTGATCAGATTGCTCAGCACAACGCTCACCGCGGAGAAAGTCAGTGGCTCAAAGAGGTCGATGCCCGCCCGGTCGAGAAGGTCGAGCGATGCATCGAGGCCGCCACATGCCCGGAATCCCTCGATGAGGATGAACAGCCCGATGAAGAGGATCAGCAGCGGCCAATCGACCAGGCTCAGGAACTGGCCGCTGGTCAGCCGCCGGCTCATCAGGAGGATCGAGGCGACCCCCAGAACGGTGATCTCGCGCGGCACCGGCGTGAAGAAGAGCCCGACGAGCAGACCGAGAAGCACCAGCCCCTTGCGTGTCTGCCAGGCGTCGTAGGGCCGCGCCGTGTGCAGCGCGAGGGGATGCGGAGGCTCCGAGTGGTCCACCAGCGGACTCCGCCACAGGCCCCACATCCAGAGCGCCGCCAAGCTGAGAATCGCCGGCGGGGCGCACCAGAGCAGAAAGACATCGAACGCGAGCGCCGCCCGCTGGCCGATGAACATGTTCTGCGGGTTGCCGATGATCGTCGCCGCCGAGCCGATGTTGCTCGCCGCCGCCAAGGACAGCAGGAAAGGGACGGGGCGCCAGCCCCGCCCGCGGGTGATCTCCACCACCAGTGGAGCCAGTGCGAGGCAGATCACGTCATTCGACAGCAGAGCGGACAGGCCCGCGCTCACCGCGATGAGCCACGCCAGGAACTTGGCAGGGGACAGGGGACGCCGCACAATCAGGACTGCGAGGTGGCTGTAGAAGCCCCCCAGGCGGAACTGCGCCGACAGCAGCATGAGCCCGAAGAGGAGAATCAGGGTGCTCCCATCGATCGAGGCCGTCGCCTGCTCGATGCTCAGCGTGCGCGTCACGATCATCAGCATGGCGCCCAGCAGAGCCACGCCCGCACGGTCGATGGCCAGGCCGGGCAGCCCGCCCAGGGCGATGCCGGCGTAGGCGACAGCGAACACGGTGAGACCGGGCAGATCCATAGACGCGCGACGCTACGGGCACGCCCTCCCATGGTCAAGGCGCGCCCCCGCACCGCGATTTTCACGCCCTCGATCCCCTTGAGGGTGTCTTCCGTCGCGAGTACAAACGCGCGCCATGTCTCCCCCCGATGACTTGCCGCTCGGCAAGCGAGTGCGGCGGCTGGTCGCCGGCCCGCCGCGCGACCTGGCCGACAGTTCCCTCTTTCGCCACATCTCCTTGATCGCCCTCCTCGCGTGGGTGGGGCTCGGGGCCGATGGCCTCTCCTCCTGTGCCTATGGGCCGGAGGAGGCCTTCCGCATCCTCGTCCGCGACGGCGATCACACCTACCTCGCCGTGGCGCTCGCCCTGATGACCGCGCTCACCGTCGGCGTCATCGCCCTCGCCTACGGCCTCATCATCGAGGAGTTCCCCCAGGCCGGCGGGGGTTACGTCGTCGCCACGCACCTGCTCGGGCCGCGCGCGGGCGTCGTCTCCGGCTGTGCGCTGCTCGTCGACTACGTCTTGACGATCACCGTTTCGATCGCCGCCGCGGGCGATGCGCTCTTCAGCTTCCTGCCCGCCGCGTGGGGCGAATGGCGGATCACTGTCGAAGTGGCGCTGATTCTCTTGCTGACCGCGCTCAACATCCGCGGCGTGCGCGAGTCCGTCACGGTGCTCGCGCCGGTCTTCATTCTCTTCGCCGTGACGCACCTGATCGTCATCCTCGCCGGCCTCACGCTGCACGCCCCGCAGCTGGCCGCGACGATCGGAGACGTGGGCGACGGCTTTCAGCGGGGCCACTCAGCGCTCGGCCTGGGCGGCATGGTGCTCCTCTTCATCCACGCCTACTCCCTCGGCGGAGGCACCTACACCGGCATCGAGGCGGTCTCCAATGGCCTGCCGATCATGCGCGAGCCGCGCGTGAAGACCGCCAAGCGCACGATGCTTTACATGGCGCTCTCCCTCGCCTTCGTCGCCGGTGGCCTGATACTGTGCTACCTTCTCTGGGACGTCCGCCCCGCCGAGGGCAAGACCATGAACGCCGTCCTCCTCGAGCGCCTGGTGACCGGGATGCCCGGAGGCGAGCCCTTCGTCGCGGTCACGCTCTTCAGCGAGGGGGCGCTGCTCGTCGTGGCGGCTCTCGCCGGGTTCATCGCCGGTCCGCGCGTCCTCGCCAGCATGGCCGTCGACTCCTGGGCGCCGCGGCGATTCGCGGCGCTGTCGGATCGGCTCACCACCCAGAATGGCATCGTGCTCTTCGGCGCGGCCTCGCTCGCCGCCCTGCTCTACACGGGGGGAGACACTCACCAGATCGTGGTCATGTACTCGATCAATGTCTTCCTCACATTCACTCTCTCGCTCTTCGGCATGTTCGCCCTCTACCTCCGGGTCCGCGGCCATCGCCCACGCTGGCGGCGGCGCCTGGCCCTCTTCGCGTTCGGATTCCTCCTCTGCGCCACCATCCTCGGCATCACGGTCTTCGAGAAGTTCCACGAGGGCGGCTGGCTCACCCTCACCGTCACCGGCACCCTCATCGCCGGCTGTTTCCTCATCCGCCGCCACTACCGCCTCGTCACGGCCAAGGTCGCGCGACTCTACGAGGAACTCAAGGGCATCCCCACGCCCCCCGAGGCCGCGCCGGCGGCCTTTGACCCGGCCAAACCCACCGCCGTCGTCCTCGTCGCGAGCTACAGCGGCCTCGGTATTCACACGTTCCTCAACATCTGGCGGGCCTTCCCCGGCTTCTTCCAGAACGTGGTCTTCGTCTCTGTCGGTGTAATCGACTCCGGCGACTTCAAGGGCGCCCGCGCCCTCCAGACGCTCACGGAGCGAACGGAGGACACCCTGCGCCAGTACGTCCGCCTCGCCGAGCGCCTGGGCATCCCGGCCCAGTCCCGCATGGCCATCGGCACCGAGGTCCTCGCCGAGGCCGAGCGCCTGTGCCTCGAAGTCGCCCAGACGATTCCCCGCTGCACCTTCTTCGCCGGCAAAGTCATCTTCAGGCGTCAGGCCTGGTACCAGCGCATTCTCCACAACGACACCGCCGACGCGCTCCAGAGCCGCCTCCACTGGCGTGGTCGCCCTATGGTCATCATGCCCGCGAGGGTGGAGTGAGACACATCGCCCTTGACCATCCCCCGGCGGCCT
This sequence comes from Candidatus Sumerlaeia bacterium, assembly GCA_013360565.1. Lineage (GTDB taxonomy): Bacteria > Sumerlaeota > Sumerlaeia > JABWBI01 > JABWBI01 > JABWBI01. The sequence goes on from JABWBI010000013.1 coordinate 25,277, forward strand.
CCCTCTAATCGCGACCATGGGAACAGTGACCCAGGCTCCCCCTGCGACGAGCACCCTCCTCTCCGTCGAGGACCTGCGGACCTACTTCTACACGAGTGACGGCGTCTCCCGGGCCGTCGACGGCGTCTCCTTTCAGGTGCCCCGTGGCAAGACCCTCGGGATCGTCGGCGAGTCGGGCTGCGGCAAGTCCGTCACCGCCATGACCATCCTCCGCCTCATCCCCGAGCCACCGGGCAAGGTCGTGTCCGGCCGCCTCCTCTTCAACGACCAGAACCTGCTCGACCTGCGTCCGCGCGAGATGCGCCGCATCCGCGGCAACAAGATCTCGATGATTTTCCAGGAGCCGATGACCTCACTCAACCCGGTCTTCACCATCGGAGAGCAGATCGCCGAGGTCTTCCGCCTCCACCGGGGCATGGGACGCCGCGAGGCCTGGGACAACGCCGTCCGCATGCTCGACATCGTCAGAATCCCCGCCCCGCGCCAGCGTGTCGGTGAGTACCCGCACCAGCTCTCCGGCGGCATGCGCCAGCGCGCGATGATCGCCATGGCGCTCGCCTGCGACCCCGAGCTGCTCATCGCCGACGAGCCAACCACCGCGCTCGACGTGACCGTTCAGGCGCAGATTCTCCAGCTCATGGAGGACCTCAAGACCAAGTTCGACTCCTCGATCATGATGATCACCCACGACCTCGGCGTCATCGCCGAGATCTGCGACGAGGTGGTCGTGATGTACGCCGGCCAGATCGTCGAGCACGCCGGCGTCCACAGCCTCTTCGCCAACCCGCGGCATCCCTACACCCAGGGCCTTCTCCAGTCGATCCCCAAGCTCAGCGAGATCCGTGAGAACCGGAAGCTCGAGCCCATCCGCGGAAACGTCCCCGACCCCACTCACCACCCCGCCGGGTGCCGGTTCCACCCGCGCTGCCCGCACGTGAGGGACGAGTGCAAGGCCGCTCCCGTCGCCATGCGCCTCGCGGCGGCGGGGCATCAGGCGCGCTGCGTGCTCGTCGACGGCGAGGCTCTGCCGGAGAACCCCGCGCCGACGGCCTGATCTCCATGCCCCGCGTCTCCGTCTCCAATCCCCTCCTGGCCATGCGCATCGCTTGGATCGCCTTCGTGGGTGCGCTCTTCGTCTATATCGGCGCCGTGCTTTTTCTCGTCCACTCCGGCCTGCTCGTCCTTCTGGACAGTGCCTCTCTCCACTTCACCCTGCGCACGGTCTTCATCGCTCTCAGCACGGTCCAGCTGGCCGTGGTCTTCGCCGTCGTCCCCCGCATCCGTGACGCGCGGATGATCTCTGGACGCACCGAGGCGCAGCGGGACCAGATCGCGCTCGTTGTCTTCTTCATCCGCGCGGCGCTGATCGAGGCCATCGCCATCTATGGCCTTGTGCTGACGATGCTCTTCGGCCAGATGCTCGAGGCCGTCGCTTTCGCCGTCGTCGCCCTGGTGGGGCTGGTCCTCATCTTCCCGCGCGGCGTCCAGACGATGCCCCCGGGCGGCGACAGCGGCCCTTGGTACACGCGTGGCCATCGTTGAGATCCGCGGCGTGGGTGTCGTGCGCGCCAGGCGCCGCATCCTGCGCGACATCTCCTGGTCGATCCGTTCCGGCGAGCACTGGGCGCTTCTCGGCGCCAACGGCTCGGGCAAGACGACTCTGCTCAGAGTGCTCACCGGCTACGAGTGGCCCACCGAGGGAGAAGTCCGGGTGCTGGGAAAGCGGCTGGGTGCGTGCGACGCCGGCGCTCTGCGCCGCGCCATCGGCTGGGCGAGCTCCTCGCTGGCCGCGCGCGTCCATGGATCGGACACCGTCCTCGAGGTCATCGCGTCCGGGTTCGCCGGTTCGATCGGACTGTACCGTCCCTTCACCCCCCGGGAGTGGCGAGAGGCTCGCCGCGTGCTGCGTCTGGTGGGTCTGCCAGGCCTCGCCGACCAGCCTTGGGAGCGGTGCTCGCAGGGCGAGCAGCAGCGCACGCTCATCGCCCGCGCGCTCGTCCACCGCCCGCGCCTGATCATCCTCGACGAGCCGTGCGCCGGCCTGGACCCTGTGGCCCGGGAGACGCTGCACGCCGATCTGGCCCGCATGGCGCGGCGCCGGGGAGCACCCACCGTGATTCTGGTGACGCACCACATCGAAGAGATCGGTCCGTGGATGCAGTGTGCGCTGGTGCTCCGGTCGGGCCGTG
>JABWBI010000187.1 GCA_013360565.1 Candidatus Sumerlaeia bacterium
CGCAGGCCCACCGGCGGGGCATCGCACGCCCCAAAGAGAACAGACCGTCGGGAGACCTCCGTCTCTCCCTCTTGACGTGTCCTTATCATGGATGCCCCCCGAAAACTGTACCAGCGTGAGTGAGAGTCTCCTACCCTCAGATCGAGGCCAAGGAGGCTCCCGATGCCCAGGAAGCGACACAGTCCCGACCAGATCATCAAGAAACTGCGCCAGGCCGAGGCCTGGCAGGCCGAGGGCCAGACGCTGGCCCAGGTCTGCCAGCGCCTGGAGATCAGCGAGCAGACGCTCCACCGCTGGCGCCACCAGTACGGCGGCCTAGGGAAAATGGTGAGCCCTGCGCGCCGGCGCGAGGCGGCCGACCACGTCCAGGAGGCGGTCGGCGTCTCGGAGCGGAGGGCCTGCAAGACACTCGACCAGCCTCGCTCGACTCAGCGCTACCAGGCGCGCCTGGCCGATGACGAGCCGCGCCTGGTGGACCGCATGCATGAGCTCGTGCGCGAGCATCCGCGCTACGGCTGCCGGCGCATCCACGCGCTCTTGAGGCGCGAGGGCTGGCGCGTCAATCACAAGCGCGTCCACCGCCTGTGGAAGCGCGAGGGCTTCCGAGTGCCCCGGAAGGCCAGGAAGAAGCGGCGGCTGGGCTCGTCCGAAAACGCCTGCTCACGCCGGAGACCCGAGGGCAAGGACCACGTCTGGGCGTGGGACTTCCTGCACGACCGCACCACGGACGGGCGGGCGCTCAAGTGGTTCACGCTCGTCGACGAGTTCACCCGCGAGTGCCTGGCGCTCGACGTGAGGCGGCACTTTGGCGCCGAGGACGTCAAGGCTGTGCTCGCAGAGATCCTGCGCTGGCGCGGGGCGCCCGAGCACATCCGCAGCGACAACGGCTCGGAGTTCCTCGCCCAGGCCATCCAGGAGGCCCTGGCCGAGGCGGGCGTCCAGACCCTCTACATCGAGCCGGGCGCACCGTGGGAGAACGGCTACGCCGAGTCGTTCAACGGCAAGGTGCGCGACGAGCTCTTGAACGCCGAGGAGTTCACGTCGGTGCTCGAGGCCAAGGTGCTCGGCGCCGACTGGAAGCGCGAGTACAACACCCGGAGGCCGCACAGCGCGCTGGGCTACTTGACACCGTGCGAGTTCTCGGCGCAGCTTGAGGTCGCCCAAATCAAGACGGCTCGGGGGGCGCTCCATCCCGGGGTGCCCTCTGAGTCAAATCAGCCGGAGACTCTCACAGCGGGTGGTACATAGATCGGGGGCACGTCACGAGTGGCGGAGGCCGCTGAGCGGCTTGCCTTCCCGAAGTCGTTTGCCGATGAGGGCTCAGGGCAGGAGGCCCGGACGCCCAATGTTCAGCGCACCAACCAAGCTCGCCGAGAATCCGCTGTGGGATCGTGAGTTCCGCTCGGGTCGGAGACTCTGGTGCCTCCAGTCGTGGCCGGTGCCGCTGGCCGTCCTTCTGATCTACGGCCTGCACTTCGCGCTCGGCGATCCCCTGGACGCCGACGTGGAAGTGACGCTGCTCGGGGTGACGGTCTGGCTCGCACCGTATGAGACATTCCTGCTGCTCTGGGCCGTGTGGCGTGTGTGCTCCGCGATGGCGCGCGACTCCGCGGAGGCGGCCAAGTCCACGCTCGGGGTGTTGGTCGTCGCTCCGAGAGCCCTCGCCTTGGCCAAGAGCCTCGGGGCGTGCTACCCGTCCCTTCTCGCGCTGTGGGGCATCCTGCTTTGCAGGCTCTTCAACGGGAGCGCGTTTCAGATTCTGCCGAACCTCTCCTTCGACTTCTGGGGCCTGAGCATGTGGTACAGCGCCGGGGAGTGGCGGTCGTTGTGGGCGCCGCTGCGCGTGGCGATCTCCATTGCCGAGACGGCCTCTCGACTCGTGCTCTTCCCGCTCGTGGCCGTCACGTTTGCCAGCTGGCTTGCGGCCCGCTTCAGGTCGGCCAGCGTCCCCTTCGCGTTCACGATCATGGCCGGGCTGACGCTGCTCACCTGCGTCGTCTCCGTCTTCTACGCCCTGTCGGCGATGAGCGGTGTGATGACCTGTCTGCGCGGGCAGCCCGTCGAGTCGCCCTTGGCCACACAGGTGGCCGCTGGCCTCGGCGTGGCCTTCACGCTCGCGCTCCACGTCGTGATTCCTGCCGCATGGCTCCTCTGGTGGTGGCGCTGGACGGCGCGCGGGACTACCTCCAGGCGCCTCCCGGCGCGATGTAGAGGGGGCGTCCACGGTTTGCTCTGGCCGCTTACGACCGACGGTCCACCGGGAGTCGCCCGACTCGGATCGCGCGCCTTCCTGTGGAGCAACTGGTCGACCACGCCTCGCTTCAGCTTCTTCGCAGCGGGGGCGGGTCCCTCGGCTCTCGTTGTGGGACTGCTGTGGGACTGTTCGAGCGAAAACGGGCGTGAATGAGCGCAACTCAGGCGAAAGGTCGTGAGAGGGGGCGACAACGAGGAAACCCGCTCTGGGAGCGGGCTTCGGGCATTTCTGCGATGTCCAGGAGTGGTAGCGCATACGGGATTCGAACCCGTGTTTCCGCCGTGAGAGGGCGGCGTCCTGGACCGGGCTAGACGAATGCGCCACGCGTTGGGCACAGCACCCTAAGGACCCCCCTCGCGTCCTGTCAATCGGGAAACTCGCCGCTTTCCCTTGCGCCCCATCGCCCACTCTGCTCTCTCTGGGGCCAGAGGAACAGTAGGAAGCCGCGCCAAGGGGGTTTGTCGTGGGGCTGAAAGACCTTTTCAAGCGGCCAGCCGAGCCCGCACCCGCCACACCCCTTCGGGCACCCAGGCCCGACCAGCCGCTCCCGCGTGCTCCCTTGCCGTCCGGAGACGCCGCGTCCGTCCCCCACATGCGCCGCCCCGCCGTCGCCAAGCGCCCCATCGCACCGCGCAAAATCACGATCGACGGTCAGGAACGTCTGGCGCCGGCCTCCTACCAGCCACGCCAGCCGGGCCACCTTCACTACACCGCCAAGCCTTGCCCCGAGTGGACGGTGGTCGATCTCTTCGACTACTGGCTCGATCTCAACGACAGTCTCCCCGACCTGCTCTCACGCGTCCGCTCCCTGCCCCGCTACGAGCGCCCCCAGATGGACGTCGACTTCGAGGCCCTCTGGCCAATCCTGACTGAGCAGCACGGCTTTCGCCCGGGGGATGTGGCCCTCCTCATGCGCTGGGCATTCGCATCGAACGAGATCACGCGCGAGTTCGAGCGGCGCGGCCTGCGTGGCTTCGAGAACCTCATCGACTCCTTCAAAGGGCGCACCGTGGTCCGCGAGGACATCCCCGTCCGCGCCTTCCGCGACCCCGAGGCCGAGTGCGCCCACGCCGTCGTCCAGCTCCAGTTCAGCAATCTCGACGCCATCGTCATCCTTCTCGCCCGGACGTACGGCTTTCCGGCAATCCTCGCCTCCATCCGCGGCATCAACGCGAAGCTGGGGCCCGAGCTGGTCAAACACGCCTGTCAGCAGTGTGGCCACGACGGCACCGCGGTTGCTGAGGCTGCCCTCATGCGAGCGGCCCACGGCGAGTTCGTCTCCGGCTGCCCCCCCGACGTCTGGTTCCTCGAACGCTGAATTCCGCTCGCGTCTTGTCTCCGGCTCGGCGACGCTCGCCCATGCCCACGGCCGTGATCATGCCCGCGCCGCACCAGCCGCTGGAGACCCGCGCCTGCGAGATGCCCGCTCTGCCCCCTGGCGGCGTGCTTCTCGAGACCCTCTTCAGCGAAGTCTGCGGCACCGATGTGCATCTCTGGCACGGCCGGCTCGCCGGTGTGCCCTACCCGATTATCCCCGGCCACGTCTCCGTCGGCCGCATCGCCGCGGTCTGCGGGACCGTGAAGGACATCGAGGGCCAGCCCTTTCGCGAGGGCGACACCGTTGCCTTCCTGGACGTGCACGGCTCGTGCGGCCGGTGCTTCTACTGCACCGTGGCGAAGGCGACGACGCGTTGCCCCGAGCGCCGCGTCTACGGCATCACCTTCAGCGCCGGCGAGGGGCTCCACGGCGGGTGGGCCACCCATATCACCCTCAAGCCCGGCACGCGGCTTCTGCGGCTGCCCGCTGGCCTCGACCCCGCAGCTTACATCGGCGGCGGCTGCGGGCTGAACACCGCGTTCCATGCGGTCGAGAGAGCGGCGGTTGCGATGGCGGACACGGTGGCCGTGCAGGGTGCGGGTCCAGTGGGCCTCTCGTGTGTCGCGTTCGCGCGGCTGCGCGGCGCGGGAACGGTCATCTGCCTCGGGGCACCGGCGGACCGGCTCGAGCTGGCGAGGGAGATGGGCGCGGACGTGACGATCGACATCACGCAGCGTGGCGTCGACGAGCGCCTGCGTGAGGTGCGCGCGCTGACGCACGGCCGCGGAGCCGATGTCGTGATCGAAGCCACGGGTCAGCCGGGCGCCGTGGCTGAGGCGCTGCATCTCGTGCGCGACCAGGGGACGGTGGTGATTGTCGGGCAGTACACCGACGCGGGTGAGATCACGGTCAACCCGCACTTGGACATCAACAAGAAGCACGTCGACATTCGCGGCTGCTGGGGCTCGGACTTCTCACACTTCTACAAGGCCATCGCCATGCTCGGGCGGCACCATCGGCAGATCCCTTGGCGCCGGCTCGCCGAGCGGCAGTACGGCCTCGCGGATGCCCAGCGGGCGCTCGAGGACGTCGCGGCGCTGCGGGTGCCGAAGGCCGTGATCGTTCCGGCGCCGTGAGCCGCGGCAACACAAGCACGAAGCCCCCGGCCTCTCGGCCGGGGACTTCAGGAAAAAACCCGGCATCGCGCTACTCTCCCACGGAGTTGCCCCCGCAGTACCATCGCCGCAGCGAGGCTTAACGTCCGTGTTCGGAATGGGAACGGGTGTGGCCCTCGCGCTGTCGACACCGGGAAGGTGGTCTGGCAGCTCCGGCCCGGCGGCGGCGGCCGTCCCGTGGAGGGAGGCGGCGCAGGGCCGAAGCGACCAAGTCCCGCAAGTCCAATTCCAAAGAGCATGGCTCGTTTGACACCTGAACATGGCACGGAGCCCCGCTCCGAGGGTGGAATCGAGAGTCCCTCAGGCCGCTTGAAGGCAGCCACGGGAAAAGAGCAGTGGTCAAGTCGCCCGGCCCATTAGTACTGGTCAGCTCCACACGTTGCCGTGCTTCCACTTCCAGCCTATCAACCTGCTCGTCTCGCAGGGGCCTTTGGGGGGCCGAAGCCCCGGGAGTCCTTATCTCGCGGTCCGCTTCCCGCTTAGATGCTTTCAGCGGTTATCGGATCCCGACCTGGTTACCCGGCAATGCACTTGGCAGCACAACCGGAACGCCAGAGGTCAGTCCACTCCGGTCCTCTCGTACTAGGAGCAGATCCGCTCAAGACTCCTGCGCCCACAGCAGATAGGGACCGAACTGTCTCACGACGTTCTGAACCCAGCTCACGTACCGCTTTAATTGGCGAACAGACAAACCCTTGGGACCGCCTACAGCCCCAGGATGCGGTGAGCCGACATCGAGGTGCCAAACCGCGTCGTCGATGTGAACTCTTGGACGCGATAAGCCTGTTATCCCCGGCGTACCTTTTATCCGATGAGCGACGGCCCTTCCACACGGGACCGCCGGATCACTAGGACCCACTTTCGTGCCTGATCGACCTGTGAGTCTCTCAGTCAGGCTGGCTTCTACCCTTGCGCTCTTCGCACGATTGCCGACCGTGCTGAGCCAACCTTTGTACGCCTCCGTTACACTTTGGGAGGCGACCGCCCCAGTCAAACTACCCGCCTGGCACTGTTCCCCAGCCGGCTTCACGGCTGCAGGTTAGAGTCACAACACAGCGAGGGTGGTATTCCACGGTTGACTCCACAGAGGCTGGCGCCTCTGCTTCAGCGTCTCCCACCTATCCTCTACACGCCATGCCAAGATCCAATGCCAGGTTATAGTAAAGGTGCACGGGGTCTTTCCGTCTTGCTGCGGGTAATCGGCGTCTTCACCGATCTCTCAACTTCACCGGGTCCAGCGAGGTGACAGCGCTCAGATCGTTACACCATTCGTGCAGGTCGGAACTTACCCGACAAGGAATTTCGCTACCTTAGGACCGTTATAGTTACGGCCGCCGTTTACTGGGGCTATTCAGCCCTGACCACGCCTCTTAACCTTCCAGCACCGGGCAGGTGTCACACCCTATACGTCGCCTTGCGGCTTGGCAGAGTGCTGTGTTTTTGTTAAACAGTCGCCTGAGCCATTTCACTGCGGCCCCCCTCCGCTCCGGGCGCGGGCCCATCACGGACAGGGGCACCCCTTCTTCCGAAGTTACGGGGCCATTTTGCCGAGTTCCTTCTCACTGGTTCTCCCGAGCGCCTGAGGATGCTCTCCTCACCCACCTGTGTCGGTTTCCGGTACGGTCACCTGAGACACTCCTTAGAGGCTGTTTCTCGGCAGCAGGTCGGACCACTTCGGGCACCAGGGCCCTCGAAGCCCGTCTCGGCCTCAGCGGGGAAGGGATTTCCCTCCTCCCCGGCCTACGCGGGTCTGCCAGGCATGTCCGTCGCCTTGGCTTGGTCTTGCTCACTGCGTCACCCCATCGTGATGACGCATCTCAGGTGGCACAGGACTTTTCTTCCCTGTTTCCCATCAGCTACGCCTCTCGGCCTCGCCTTAGGGGCCGGCTCACCCTGGGATGATTACCATTGCCCAGGAAACCTTGGGTTTGCGGCGGACGAGTTTTTCACTCGTCTTGTCGTTACTGATTCCGGCATACTCACTTCAGCGCGCTCCAGCCATCCTTGCGGTTGACCTTCGAGGCGCGCAGAACGCTCCCCTACCACCATCCCGCCCGGGGGCGGGACGATCCGCGGCTTCGGCGGTGTGCTTGAGTCCCGGCTCATTTTCGGCGCAGAGCTACTCGACCAGTGAGCTGTTACGCACTCTTTCAAGGAATGGCTGCTTCTAAGCCAACCTCCTGGTTGTCTGTGTAACTCCACATCCTTTGGCACTTAGCACACGCTTGGGGGCCTTGGCCGGCGGTCTGGGTTGTTTCCCTCTCGACTGCGGAGCTTATCCCCCGCAGACTCACTCCCGGCCTGTCACGTCGTGGCATTCGGAGTTTGCATGGGTTCGGTAAGCTTGTAGGCCCCCTAGTCCAGGCAGTGCTCTACCTCCACGACGAAATGACCGAGGCTGTTCCTAAAAACATTTCGGGGAGAACCAGCTATCACGGAGTTTGATTGGCCTTTCACCCCTAGGCACAGCTCATCCGAAAACTTTTTAAGGTTTACCGGTTCGGCCCTCCATCGGGTGTAACCCCGACTTCAGCCTGGCCATGCCTAGATCACCCCGCTTCGGGTCCACGCCCATTGACTGAACGCCCTGTTCAGACTCGCTTTCGCTGCGGCTCCGGGCCAGAGGCCCTTAACCTTGCCAATGAGCAGTGACTCGCCGGATCATTATGCAAAAGGCACGCCGTCGCACGTTGCCGGGCAAGCCCGGCCATGGTGCTCCGACTGTTTGTGGACACACGGTTTCAGGTACTCTTTCACTGCCCTCTCGGGCTGCTTTTCACCTTTCCCTCACGGTACTGGTTCACTATCGGTCGCTGGAGAGTGTTTAGCCTTGGAGGGTGGTCCCCCCGGATTCAGACGGGGTTTCTCGTGCCCCGCCCTACTCGGGAACATCTCTCGGCCGATCGCGCTTCGACTACAGGGCTGTCACCTTCTGTGGCGCCGCATATCCAGCGGGCTTCGTCTCGCGTCTTCGGTCCTTGGTGAGAGTCCCACAACCCCGCCGGGGCCGGAGCTCCGGCGGTTTGGGCTGGTCCCCTTTCGCTCGCCACTACTCAGGGAATCGCGGTTGCTTTCTCTTCCTCCGGGTACTGAGATGTTTCACTTCCCCGGGTTGTCCTCTGACTCCTATGCATTCAGAGCCAGATCCCACGGCATGACCCGTGGGGGGTTGCCCCATTCGGAGATCCCAGAATCAACGCCTGTTTGCGGCTCCTCTGGGCTTATCGCAGCTTGCCACGTCCTTCATCGACTTCCAGCGCCAAGGCATCCCCCGTGTGCCCTCAGTAACTTGACCACTGCACCATTGCCAGTGGCCGCCTTCGAGCATCCTGAAGGCTCTCGAGCCCTCAGAGTATTACAGTTGGGAGATCCGTGCCATATTCAGATGTCAAAGAGCGCGCTGATCAAGCCACCGCCTTGCCGGCGATTTTCCGTGTCAGCGAAGGACGACCCTACAGGCCTCGATTCCCCCCTGTCAAGACCTCGACGCGATTTTTTCGTCTTCGGCAGGTCACCGCGCCCCCGGGCAGAGCCGCAGAGTCACCAGCGGCTCGTCTCCGCCCGGTGTATTTGCCTGAAACCATTTGACTTGCTCGCTCACGAGGTCCACGCGCGTCAGCACGTCCCCCGCAGCTTGGGGGCGCGTGCCCCGTACTGTCCAGGTCACCTCCTCGCCCGGTGCCACGCTCTGTGGAATATCGAAACGCGCGAAGTCGAGATCCTCGACGGCCCCTGTCACCGGGTGAATCCGCTGCAGACCCAGCCGCACCTGTCCGAACTCTCGCCATGTCCTGGCGAGCCACACCGCCTGACCGGTGTTCCGCAACCGAACTTCGAGGACGATCTCCTCACGCTCCACGCGCGCGGAGAGCACCTCCACGGTTCCCTGACACCCATCACCCCAACCGCTGCCCCGCAGCCGGTCCCCGCGGCGCTTTCGCATCAGGTAGCAGCCGTGGTCACTCATCCACTGATCGAAGTGCAGGTGAAAGAGCCACTCCGGCGGGAAGGCGCCGGGATCCGTCCCCTCGCCCGAGCGCGTCTCTCGCCAGAGACGCACGAGCTGTCGCAGCCGGGCCCATGCGCCCCGGTGTTGGCCCGGCCGACGCGCGTGGGCGACCTTCGCATGCTCCTGCCACTGCCCGAAGTTCCAGCGCATCGCCGGAAATGCGAAGTACTGCGGCACCACGTGGAACTCGGCAAACCCCGCCTCGCTCGCCCAGCGGAACATGTCCTCCGGCAACACATCCTGCTCGAGCGTCCCATGCTCGCTCACCGCCTGCTGCGAGTGCGCTTTCTCGCCGTGGCCGCGGCCAGGCTCCAGAAACACCGCCTCGCCGCCGGGGCGGAGTATCCGCGCGATCTCGCGCACCGCGACTCCCATGTCCTGGATGTGATGCAGCGCCGCGACACAGACCACCGCCTGGAACGAGCCGTCGAGGAAGGGGTATCGCTGGACATCCCCTTTGACGAACGCCGTGCGTTCGGCGACCCCCGCTTCGATCGCCCGGCGGCGGCAGATCCGCAGTGTCCCCTCGGACGCGTCAATGCCCACCACGCGCAGCCCCTGCCGCGCCGCGAACTCGCTCAGCCAGCCCGGTCCACACCCGAAGTCCAGGATCAGGTCGAAGGCCTCGAGCGAGAGCTGGCTCATCGCCACGGCATAGTCGTGCATCGCGATGAGCGGCATGTGCCACGACGTGGGGGCCGTGAAGCACTCGTGGAAAGGAAAGCGGCGAAAGTAGTCGGCCTCGCCGGCGGAGAGGCTCCTGGTGCGCTCGTCTTCGGCGCGGATGGGATCAAGGGCCATGGGGCGAGAAGTGTGAGAGCGCGCGGCGTGGGTGTCAACGGGCGACGGCGGCGCGCCCGATCAGGATCAGCCGGGGTGATGTCTCCAGCGCCGGCGAGGAGTCGAAGTCCCCGAAGGCGCGGAGGCCGGAGAGGCCGGCCCGGGTCGCGGCCGAGTCGAGCTCGTCACGCGTGAAAAGGCGCACCGACTCCTCCCAGCGCCGGATGGTCCGCCCGTTTCGCTCGAGCGCGACACGCTTGATGACCCGCCGCCTCTCCGGGTCGATCAGCCGGTCCTCCACGACACGCAGGCCGCTCGCAAGTGTCCGCTCGGAATGGGGGCGCAGGCCGGCGCGCACCCTGGAGGCATTCAGGAAATCGAGGCAGAACGTCCCGCCCGGCACAAGCACACGGACGATCTCGCGGAGCACCCCCCAGTTCTCGTCATCATCCTCGAAGTACCCGAAACTGGTGAAGAGTGAGAGGACCGCGCCGAAGGCCTGGTCTCGGAATGCGAGCGCCCGCATGTCACCCCTCACGAGCGAGATGGCGCAGCCGGCCCGGGCCCGGAAGTCGAACAGCAGCGCCTGCGAGAGGTCGAAGCCCGTCACCAAGTGCCCGGCGCGGCACAGCGGCAGACTGTGGCGTCCATTCCCGCAGCAGAGGTCCAGCACGCGGTGGCCGGGGCGGACGACCTTCTCCCGCTCCAGAAAGGCAAGCGCCCGCGCGGCGTCCGCCGCGTCCCGGTGTGCGTAGATGTCGAGATACTCGCGGTCGAAGGCCGCCTCGTACCACGGAGAGGCGGTCTCACTCATGACGGCAGCCCTTCGAGGAGATCCGGCGTGGCGGGAGACGGCGGCTCCGCCCGGCC
>JABWBI010000188.1 GCA_013360565.1 Candidatus Sumerlaeia bacterium
CGTTCGTTTCCGCCGAGGGCACGGCGGCAGCCCCCGCCACGCCGGAGATCGGCTTCTTCGCCATGCACGATTCCCGCACGCCCGTCCGGGCGGAGAATCGAGACGCGCTGGCGACGCCTCAGCCCGCGTCAGCGCCCTGAGCTCGGCCGGAATGGGCTTGCGCCGCGTGGGCCGGGGCGAGCCAAATGGCGGCGCCTGGGCTCGGCCCGGGTGGCTCACCTCCCGGGGGGACCAAGCCGATACGGAGGGCTCAGGGATCATCCGGCGGGTAGCACCACACTCATTCTGTCATGACGAGGTCTCGACTCTGATGTCTCTTCTCCGAAGGAATTCCGCCCTGAGGGCGATCGCGGGGGCGTGTGCTCTCATCGCCGCGCTTGCGGCGCCAGCCACCACACCGGCGGGGCCAGAGGTCATCTTCTACGCGCCCCACTCGGGTGAGATCCGGCGCGCCAGCGAGATGCCCCGGCCGACGCAGCAGCAAATCAACGAGCGGACGATCTTCCGCGGCCGCAGCCTGACGGCGAATGTCGTCTATCTCGACAGTCCGGGGGTCGGCTTCAACGACAACACGGTGGGCGCCGACCGGCGGGCCGTGATGACGGCGGTTCTGGCCTACATCGACAGCGTCCTCGACCACCCGGCGGGGGTGCTCGACGTCGAGGTGCAGCCGTCGGAGACCGACGCGAGCGGGTTCCTCGCCACCGCGGGGACGTTCTACTTCGCCGTGAACGGCTTCTTCCCAGGCTTCGCATTCGACCACATCACGTCGGGCTTCGACCCCTCCGGCACGAACCCGGACATCGGCGTCACCGTCGACTTCGGCTACCCCTGGAACAACGACACGGGTCCCTGCGGCCTGTCGGAGTACGATCTCTACTCCGTGCTCCTGCACGAGATCACGCACGGGCTGGGCATCGCGTCGCTGACGAACTCGGCGGGTCAGAGCGCATTCCTCACGCCCTTCTCGACAAACACGTTCACGAGCTTCGACGACCTGCTGCGCGAGGTCTCGCCGAGCCGCCGGGTCTGGAATGCCACGACGCAGGCGTTCGAAGCGACGGCGCTCAACGAGGGCAACGACTCGATCATCTTCGAGGGGACAGAGGCCGAGAACGTCCTCGGCTTCTTCCCGCCCATCTACACGCCGGCGACGTTCGCCCCCGGCAGCAGTGTCGGCCACTGGCAGTTCGACCCGCCGACGCCGCCGGGTGCCGTGATGCACTGGGTGTTCTTCTTCGGGCAAGAGAAGCGGGTGTACGAGCCGTTCGAGCTCGGGGCGCTCCAGGACCTCGGCTACTCGATCGTCACCACGCCGACCGCGGCCGAGGGATGGCAGCTCTACCACTGATCGCCTGCCGCCGCGGGAGTCTCCTCGATCCCCCCTTCTCCCCGGGAAGGGGGCCTCTGCTGAATTGCTATCGTTGACAGAGCGGGGACCGGGGGGTTGGCTCCGGGGGACGTGTGTCATCCCGGAGGTGAAGCGATGCCCCAGGCTCTGCTCGATGTGATCCAGTCCCGCGTGCTGCTGTGCGACGGCGCGATGGGAACCCAGCTCCAGCAGGCGGGGCTCGAGGCCGGGGGCTGCGGCGAGGCGTGGAACGTCGATCATCCCGAGCGGGTCAAGGCGATTCAGCAGCGCTACCGCGACGCGGGGAGCGACCTGATCATCACGAACACGTTCGGCGGCTGCCGCATCACGCTGGGACGGCATGATCAGCAGGGGCGGGCCGCCGAGCTCAACGAGGCGGGCGCGCGTGTGGCCCGGGAGGTGATGGGCGCCGGCCGCTGGGTGATCGGTGACATCGGCCCGTTCGGGGGGATCATGGCGCCGCTGGGCGACGTCGAGCCGGAAGACGTCGCAGCGGCGTTTCTGGAGCAGGCGCGGGCGCTCGTGAGAGGCGGGGTGGACGCGATCATCGTGGAGACGCAGACGGCGCTCGAGGAGCTGGAGCTCGGCGTCGAGGCGGCCAAGCGGGCCATCGGTGAAGCGGGGAAGACGGGTCAGATCGCCGTCATCGGCTCGATGGCCTACGACCGGACGAAGAGCGGCCCGCCGCGGACGATGATGGGTGTCACGCCGGCGGCGGCGGCGGAGAAGATGGCCGCGCTGGGGGTGGACATCATTGCCGCCAACTGCGGGACGAAGATCGGGATCACCGAGTACGCGGACATCGTGCGCCTGTACAGCGAGGCCGTGCCGGGCAAGCCGCTGATGGCCCAGCCCAACGCCGGGATGCCGGAAATCATCGACGACAAGATCGTCTACCACGAGACCCCGGAGATGATGGCCGCGGGCCTTCAGGCGCTCGTCGACGCCGGCGCACGGATTGTCGGCGGGTGTTGCGGGACGACGCCGGAGCACATCCGCCACTTCCGCCGCGAGGTCGACCGCATCAACAGCGGCCGCTGAGAGGGGGAGGGCAGTGTCGAGGCGCGGCGCTCGCGTCAGCCCCGCGTGGGTCCGGCGGCGCCTGCTCGCTTGGTATGACACGAATGCCCGGCGGTTCGTCTGGCGGCGGAGGCGCGCGTCGCCGTGGCTCGTGCTGGTGAGCGAGTTTCTTCTGCGCAAGACCGGCGCGAGGAAGGTCGACCCCATCGTCCGGGAGCTCATCCGCCTCGCACCGTCGCCCGAGGCCCTGCTCCGTGTGCCGTCGCGGCGGATCGGCTCGCTGATTCACCCGCTGGGGCTGCAGAACATGCGGGCCCGGGCGCTGCGCCAGATCGCGGGGACCCTCGTGGCGGAGCACGGCGGGCGCGTGCCGAGGGACGCCGAGGCTCTCGCGGCGCTGCCCCATGTCGGGCGGTACATGGTGAACTCGGTGCTGACCGTTGGCTTCGGTGAGCCCCGGCCCATCGTCGACGCGAATGTGATGCGCCTCCTCCACCGCGTCCACGGGGTGCGGGAGGTGGTGGAGATTCACAGGGCGGACAACCTCTGGGACTTGGCCGGCCGCCATCTGCCGAAGGGCGATGTCGAGTCGGCGAAGCGGCTCAACTGGGCGCTGGTGGATTTCGGTGCGCTCGTGTGCACGGCGCGGGCACCGAGATGTCCGATCTGCCCCCTGCGGGAGCGCTGCCCCGCGGCGCGCGGACGGCGGACAGTGTCCGGCAGGCGCAGCTCTGTCCCGACTCAGCTTCCGCTCTCAATGCGGAAGAATGATCCTAAGCATCGTTCAGGCGGAGGCCGATAGAGCTGGTGTCACGCCTCCTGCCCTGGCGGCGTGGCGAGAGGCGCTGGTCTCGGTCCACAGCCCGGGGGGGCTCGTGTCCGTGGACCGCGGCCAGCGCCTCAGACCCCACGCTGCGACGCGCGCATGGCCACAGACCTGCCGATCAAGACCCCCCCGACCGTGGAGAAGGTGACGGAGCCTCCGCCGGCTCCTCCCGGTGCGCCGCGGTCTCTGCGGAGCGAGGACCCGCTGGCCGCCCAGGGCAAGGCCTTCTGGGCGGCGCAGCGCTTTGACGCGCCGGCGCGGGCCGTGTATGCGCAGCTGGCGCGTGGCCTGGAGGACCGCAAGGGGGAGAAGCGCCCGTGGCCGCGGGCGATCAAGGTGGCCGAGCAGGAGGCGGAGATCTGGGGGGCGATCCAGCGGACGCGGGGCGATCTGGCCAATGCCTCGGCGCATCTCCAGGCGCTCGTGGAGCCGGCGGTCGAGCTGGTCCAGAAGTATCCCTCCTCGCCTGATCTGCACATGGTGCGCGGCGCGATGGCGCTGCTCCTGCGCGACGAGAGGGCGGCGATGCAGCACCTGGAGTCGGCTCTGCGCCTGGGCTGGCGCGAATGGCACGACCTCTCGACGCTTGTCCTGCAAGTCTGGGGCGCCACGGAGATGCTCCCGGGCGTCGACCTGTCTCTCTGGTGGCTCGACCGCTGCGAGCTGGCGAGGGACTGGGACGCCTACGAGCGGTCGGTGCGAGTGGTGCTGCGCTGCCAGGATCGCCCCGTGGCCGATGTCGTCTCGCTGCGCGACGCTCTGGGCACGCGCCCGCGGGACGCCGAGGCGCCGCGGCACGTCCGGCAAGTCGTGCTCATCGAGCGGGCGCGTCTGGCCGTGTGGGCGGGCATCGCGACGGAGGCGCTGACGCTGCTGGAGGAGCTCAAGCCCGGGGAGCTGAGAGACCCCGAGCTGTGCATCGCGATGGCGCGGACACTGATCGCGCACGACGACGTGCGGCGGGCGTTCGACTACCTGGCGCCGATCCCGATGGACAAGACGACGAAGGTGCTGCTCAACGAGATCGCGATGATGCTGGAGCGCCAGGGGGACATCGACGGGGCGGTGTACGTCCTGCGGCACATCAACCAGAACGACGAGCTGACGCGGAACGTGGTCGTCTCGGCGGACCGCGAGATCGAGGCGGACACGGCCCTGGCGATGGCGCACTGGCAGCTCAAGCAGGGGCGGCTGTCGAGCGCGCTGGGGCAGTTCTTCCGCGCCCTGAGCCTGGGCGTCAGTGACGACGGCCCGGTGCTCGAGCAGATCGAGCGGCTCCTCGAGCACGAGTCGCACCCCGAACCCTACTGGCAGCGGCTGGCCGATCACTACACCCAGCGCGGGGACCTGTACAGGGCACTGACGCACTACCGGCGGCTGCAGCGGCACCTGACGTACGGGCCGCGGGTGCGGACGGCGATGCGCCAGGTGCTCGACCGCCTGCTGGCGAAGTCGCCGGACGCGGCGCAGCTGCGGCTGGAGTCGGGGCTCCTTCACATGCAGGACCAGGACCACGACCGGGCGATCGAGGAGTTCAAGCGGGCCGCGCTCGTGCCCGAAGTGGAGATGCAGGCGCACCAGCAGCTGGCGCTGTGCTACTATCACACGGGCCAATTCGCGCTTGCGCTCGACCTCTTCCATGCGGTGCCGATGACGGACGAGATGCTCGAGGCGCTGACGGCGATGAGCCACCAGCTCGAGCAGGCGGGGCTGCACCGGGAGGCGCTCGAGGCGGCGCGCATCATCCACACGCACGACCCGCTGGCGGAGAACATCGAGGACCGGATCATCTACCTGACCCAGCGCGTGAACTCGACGGGGACGAAGGCGACGCCGGGCGATGACCGCATCCGGGAGATCCTGGGCGAGCAGGCGTCGACCCGGTACCGGTACGTGTCGAAACTCGGCTCGGGCGGCATGGGGATCGTCTACAAGGTCTACGACAGCGCGCTCAATCAGCACGTGGCGCTGAAGGTCCTGCGTGACTCGCTCAGTTCGAGCGCGAAGGCGATTGACCGCTTCTTCCGCGAGGCGCGGATCGCGGCGAGCCTCCACCACCAGAACATTGTCAACATCTTCGACTACCAGGTCTCGAGCGACGGGGGGCCGAGCTGGATCTCGATGGAGTACGTCGACGGCCCGAGCCTGCGGGACATCGTCGAGGCCAAGTTCTCGTCGACATTCGACATCTCGATCGACGACATCCTGGATGCGGTCAACTACTCGGTGCAGCTGTGCGACGCGCTCAACACGTCGCACCGGCAGGGGATCATCCACCGGGACATCAAGCCGGACAACGTGATGCTGACCTCGGGGGGTGTCATCAAGATCACCGACTTCGGGATCGTGCACGTCGAGGAGGCGACGTTCACGCCGACGGGGGCGCTGATCGGCACTCCGCGGTACATGAGCCCCGAGCAGGTGCAAGGCAAGCGCGTGGATGGGCGCAGCGACCTCTACGCCGCGGGGATCATCCTGTACGAGCTGCTGGTGGGGACGCCGCCGTTCATCTCGGGAGACATCGCGTACCAGCAGGTGAACGTCGTGCCGACGCGCACGCGCGAGATCTGCCCGCTCGTGCCGCCGGAGCTGGACCGCGTCATCATGAAGTGCCTGGAGAAGCGGCCGGAGGACCGCTACGCCGACGCGCGCGCGCTGCGCCGCGCGCTGGCGGAGGTCTATCACTCCCTGTTGCCGCTGGGCGTCACGCCGCGGTCGGTGCTGCGCGAGGACCCCGGCGCAGCCGCGCTTCGTCGCCGGTTCGATGGGGCCCACCACCAAGGTGCTCTCCATCTCGCCCGACGTGAACGACCCCGGCTTCCGCAACGTCACCTTCGACGAACTGGTGGCGGCCTACACC
>JABWBI010000014.1 GCA_013360565.1 Candidatus Sumerlaeia bacterium
GGCCCTCCGCACCACGCCGCGCCCAGCGCCCGCGCGTGTTCGCGGTGCGCCTCGCCGCGAGTGAAGACGAAGACCTCGCAGTCCCAGTGGCGGGCGATCTGAATCGCGATGTGGGCGGAGGCGCCGAAGCCCCACAGCCCCAGCCGCTGCCGTGGCTGAGCTCCACTCAGCCGCAGGGCGCGGAGACCGATGATACCGGCGCACAGAAGCGGCGCCGCCTGATGATCGGCCACGCCCGACGGCAGCGCGTGGACGAAGTCCGCGCGGGCCAGCGCAAACTCGGCATAACCCCCGTCGACGTGCAGTCCCGTGAAACGGGCGGAATCACAGAGATTCTCGCGGCCCTCCTCACACTCGCGGCAGACCCCGCAGGTCCCGTGCACCCAGGCGACGCCAACACGTGTTCCGATCGCGGGTTCCACAACCTCCGCCCCGAGGGCATCGACCACGCCGACGATCTGATGCCCCGGAACGATCGGGCGGTGGGGCAGCACAATGTCGCCCTCGCACTCGTGCAGATCGGTGTGGCACACGCCACAGGCCAGAACACGGAGCCGCAGCTGCCCCGGACCCGGTCGTGGAATCTCCCGGTGCTCCAGTTCCAGCGGCGACTGGATCGCCGGCCTCGGGGTTCGAAGCACCATCACACGCATGGGCACACACTGCCGCGCGCGCCGGCGTTTGGCCACCGTGTTGTGGATCGGTCCAGTGATTGCATCTGTCCCAAGGCTTCCTTGGTTTGGACGGAGTGTTTCCTTGAAGCCGGGATTCAACTTTCCGCGCGGTGTTGACGAAACCATCCGTGAGCGCGAAGCTGGGGCGCATTGATGCTTCGGGAGGCGACCATGTCGCAGGCCACGTTGGATCACCCGCAAACTCAGGACGCTGCTCAGGTCCAAAGCCCCCTCGATCTCGCCATGCGGCTCTTCGAGAGCGCGGCCGACCGGCTCAAGCTCTCGGAGAACCTCCGCGAGATGCTCCGCACCTTCACCCGGATTCTCGAGGTCGCCGTTCCCATCCGGATGGACTCGGGCGCCATCCGCACCTTCACGGGCTACCGCGTGCAGCACAGCGACGCGCGTGGACCGTTCAAGGGGGGCATCCGCTACCACCCCGAGGTCACCATGGACGAGGTGAAGGCGCTGGCGATGTGGATGACGTGGAAGTGCGCCCTCGTCAACATTCCCTTCGGCGGCGCCAAGGGCGGCGTCGTGTGCGACCCGCGCGAGATGTCCCCCACCGAGATCGAGCGGCTCACACGCCGCTTCACGAGCAGCATTCAGCCGATCATCGGACCCGACCAGGACATCCCCGCGCCGGACGTGAACACCAATCCCCAGGTCATGTCCTGGATCCTCGACACCTATTCCATGAACACCGGGCGCCGCGCTCTGGGCTGCGTCACCGGCAAGCCAATCACCGTCGGCGGAACGCTCGGTCGCCTCGGCGCGACGTCCATGGGGCTCGCCGAGACCATCGCCGCGGCGGCGAAGACGCTCGGGATGCCTCTCCATGAGGCTCGGATCGTCATTCAGGGATTCGGCAACGTCGGGTCCAATCTCGCCGCGATTCTCCACGAGCGCGGCTGCCGCGTGATCGGCGTCAGCGATGTCAACTGCGCCCTCGTCAACCGGAGCCGCCTCGACGTCCCCGCGCTCATGCGGCATGTCCGCGAGACGGGGACCATTCAGGGCTTTCCCGAGGCCGAGGAGGTCGACCGCGAGGCACTCCTCGAGATCGAATGCGATGTCCTCGCCCCCTGTGCCCTGGGCTCGGCCATCAACCGCACCAACGCCGACCGCGTGCGCACGCGCATTCTCGCAGAGGGCGCCAACGGACCGACGACAACCATCGCCGACCGCATTCTCCGCGAGAAGGGGGTTTTCATTCTTCCGGACATCCTGGCAAACGCCGGTGGTGTGACGGTCTCATACTTTGAGTGGGTGCAGGGCATTCAGTCGTTCTTCTGGACCGAGGAGGAGGTCAACAGCCGTCTGAAGGGCATCATGCGGACGGCGTATCTGGAGACGTTCGCCATGGCCGAGCGCGAGAAGATCGACATGCGCTCGGCCGCCCACATGATCGGCGTGCGCCGGGTCGCAGACGCCATCGAGACCCTCGGCCTCTACCCCTGATCCGCCCCTTCGAAGGTGACGATGTTGCCCACCGCGGCGCGCTTCATGAGCGCGACGAGGTCCTCCGAGGCATTGATGACCACCAGCTTGGCGCCGGCTTTGACCGCGGCGATGTGCGAGGCCAAGATCTGGAGCAGCGCGTCGCTGTCGAGCGCCGTGACGCCTCTCATGTCCAGCACGACTCGCCGGACCTTGTGAGTCAGGGCGCGCTTGACCTCGGCCCGCGGACGGTAAAGGTCTCGCGCCCCCAGGCGATTCCGGTAGACGATCCGGGCCTCGGACCCACTGAGATGACATTCGACCGGCATCAGTGTCCTCGCCCGGTGTGCCCATTGCCGTTCAGGTGGCGCCTCAGTTCGGCGGCAACGGCCTCAGGGTGCTCCGCCCAGACGCTGTGGCCGATTCCCGGCAGAATGCGAATCGCGTCTCCGTGCCCCGCCGCGCGGAAGATCTCCGCCTCCCGGTCGCCGTAGACAACCCGGTCTCGCTCGCCCCACAGCAGCGTGACGGGCGCGCGCAGCTCGGGGAGCCTGTCGCGGAGATCAACCTCCAGCAGCATCGCCAGTCGATCAAGCCATGCCCGGCGGGGAATGCGGCAGAAATCCCGGATGAGCGCCGGACGGATGGGCCGCGCCCGGCGGGCGATGACAAATTGCGACCCGATCCAGACGACGGCCGGGCGGATCGCGTCAGGGGTGACCCAGGCCGCCGCGCGTCCCCAGCCGGTGCACCAGCGCCGCCGCACATGGCTGAGCGGTCCGCTGAGGATCAGAGGAATCGCGCGCTCTGGGTGCTCGAGCGCCCACCGCATGGCGACCGTTGAGCCGAAGGACTCGGCGAGGATTCCGGAGGGCCGGTGCAGCTCCACGGCCCGCTCGAGCGTCGCCACGGCCCGGGAATACGTCAGCCCCCGAGCGCGGTTGTAGTCCGCCCAGAGCAGCGTCACATCGCCGTCGAGGTGAGGGATCAGCTGGTCCACCAGAGCGCGGCTGCCATCCAGCCCGGGCAAGGCGAGGACAGTGTGGACGCCCTGACTGAGGGGCACGAGGGGGATCATCGCCTCAGACGCGCTCCCTCTGGCACTCTGCCACGGCGTCCTCGATGATCTGCCGGAGTGTCCGCTGCGGGCTCCAATCGACCAGTGAGCGCAGCCGGCCCGTGTCCGGCACCCGCCGGCGCAGATCCTCGAAGCCCTCGCCGAAGACCTCCCGGTAGGGGACGAATCGGATCTCGGACGAGGACCCCGTCACTTCGATCACCAGCCGGGCCAGCGCCTCAATGGTGATCTCCTCCTCACCTCCCACGTTGAAAACCTGGCCGACCGCCCCCGGGGCGGCCATCAGCGCCGTGATGGCGTCGACGGTGTCGAGCACGTGGCAGAACGTGCGGGTCTGCTGGCCATCGCCGTGCACCGTGATCGGCTGGCCGGCCTGGGCCGCATCGATCATGCGTGGAATGACCATGCCGTAGGCCCCCGTCTGCCGTGGCCCGACCGTGTTGAAGAACCGCGCGACGACGGTCGGCAGTCCTCTCTGCTTGTGATGAGCCAGCGCCAGGAACTCGTCGATCAGCTTCGAGCACGCGTAGGACCAGCGCGGCCGAATCGATGGCCCGAGCACGCAGTCGTCGTCCTCGGCGAACGGAATACGGGCGCCCTTGCCATAGACCTCGCTCGACGAGGCGATGAGGACCGGCTTGCCCTTGCGGGAGGCGAGGTCCAGCACAACCTCCGTTCCCCGGATATTCGTCTCGATGGTCTCCACCGGCCGCTCGACAATGAGGCGAACCCCCACCGCTGCCGCCAGGTGGTAAACCTGGTCCGCGGCGTCGATCAGCTCCGCCATGAGCGGCCGGTTGAGCACACTGTCGATCCGGTGCTCGAACCGGGCGTGGCGGCGGAGCGGCGCGATGTTGTTGATCGACCCTGTTGAGAGGTCGTCGATCACCGACACGTGGTGGCCCCGCTGGAGGAGGACCTCGGCCAAGTGGGAGCCGATGAAGCCGCAGCCGCCGGTGATGAGAATGTGGGCCATTCCGAGGTCTCTGGGGACTCACTCATGCGCCAGGGGACCGGTCTCGGCAAGAGAAAAGGCGCTCTGAGCGCGGTCAGAGCAGCGTTCGGCGGAACCGGTGCGCCGCGAGGAGGACCAGCCCGCCGCCCATCAGCGCCAGGACCAGCAGGTCCGGGACCAAGGCCGCCAGCTCGGCGCCCCGCAGGACCACCCCTCGGAGAATGCGCGCATAGTAGGTCAGAGGAATGACGGTGCTGGCGGCGCGGAAGATCAGCGGCATCGTCTCCAGCGGAAAGATGACGCCGCTGAAGAAGACCGACGGGAAGATCGTTGTCATGGTCATCTGGATCGCATCGAGCTGGGTCCTGGCGAACGTCGAGATCGTCAACCCAATGGCGAGTCCGCTGAACAGGAAGAGCACCGAGCCCACGAGGAGAATCAGGAGATTGCCCGCGATGGGAACCCCGAAGAGAAAGCGCATGAGCATCACCAGGACCATGCACTCGAGCAGCATGATGACAAAGTAGGGCGTGACCTTGCCGAGCATCAGCCCCAGCTTCGTCAGGGGCGTCACCATCAGCTGCTCGAGCGTGCCGCGCTCTCGCTCGCGCACGATCGCGAAGCTGGTCAAAAAGACCGTCACGACCTGGAGCACCAGCCCGATGATGCCCGGCAGATAGAAGTTCGCGCTCCGCATGTCAGGGTTGAAGAGCGTTCTCGGCCTCACCTCGATGGCCTGCAGCGGCGTCCCCGGCGGCGCCGTCTCGTGAAGAATCTCCAGACTCCGGATGAATCCGAGCCCGTTGGCCCCATTCAATGCCGCGTTCGCGAAGGTCGAGTCCGACCCATCGAGGAGGACGAGCACCTGCGCGCCCTCGCCGGAGAGGAGGCGGGCCGAGTAGTCCGGCGGGATCTGCACTCCCACTCTCACGTCTCCATCCACGATGGCCTGCTCCAGTGCGCGGGGGCTGCCCACTGTCTCGGTGATCTCGAATGTGGTCATGCTCTCCAGCGCCTGGAGCAGCTCCCGGCTCTGGCGAGACTGGTCCAGGTCGCAGACCGCCGTGGCGATGTGGCGCACGTCGAGATCCAGCGCATAGCCGAACGCGATGATCTCCATGGCCGGCGGGAAGAGCATGAAGAAGAGCGTCGTCGGATCACGCGTCAGCTGCAGGAACTCCTTGTAGAGAATTCCGGCAAACCCGGCCACACTGCGCAGGCGGATCACGCGCCGCCTCCTTCGCGGCTCTGCGCCGCGGAGAGACTGACAAACACGTCCTCGAGCGAGGGGTGGATGGGGTAGACGGCGATCCCGGTGACACCGTCCGACTGCAGATGGGCCGTGATCTGTGCCTCGTGGATTCGCTCCTCGACGAGCAGGTGAATGGACTGGCCGAAGATCGTCGCCTCGAGCACACCTGGCAGCGCCCTGACGAGCTTGAGGCCGCGTGTCACCGGCTCACAGATCACCTCGAGCCGGTGCGTGCCCGGCGGTGTGACCTCCGGCAGCGTCTTCAGGTCCGCCGGCTCGCCGCACACGATCAGCTTTGAGAGATAGATGTAGCCGACGCGGTTGCACCGCTCCGCCTCGTCCATGTAGTGCGTCGTGACGAAGAGCGTGATCCCGTGGCCCGCCAGCTCAAAGAGGAAATCCCAGAGCTGCCGGCGCGCCACGGGGTCGATTCCCGCCGTGGGCTCGTCGAGGAAGATCACCTCCGGCTGGTGAAGCAGAGCGCAGGCGAGTCCGAGACGCCGCTTCCAGCCGCCCGAGAGCCGGCCGGCCCAGCGGTCGCGGTACGGATCGAGCTCGTTCTGGAGGATGAGCTCCTCGATGCGGTCTTCGAGCTCGCGCCGGCGGAGACCGTAGAGCTTGCCGAAGAATCGCAGGTTTTCCACGATCGTCAGGTCGTCGTAGAGGCTGAAACTCTGGCTCATGTAGCCGATCTTCGGCTTGAGCGCCGCCGTCTGGCGGAATGTGTCCAGGCCGAGGATCGTGGCGCGGCCGCCGTCCGGTGCGAGCAGGCCGCAGAGCATTCGGATGACCGTGGACTTCCCCGATCCGTTGGGCCCGAGGAAGCCGAAGATGTCCCCCCGCTCCACGGCAAACGACACTTGGTCCACCGCCGTGAATGATCCGAACCGGCGGGTGAGCCCCTCGACCTCGATGATGCTCACTCGGAGCGCCCCCGGGGCGGGGGGATTGTGACATCAGCTGCCATGCCTGCCCTCAGGCGGTCGCCCGCGTTGTCGAGCCGCACGCGAATGCCGAACACCTGACGGACGCGTTCATCGACCGTCTGCACGTTTCGAGGCGTGAACTCCGCGCGCCGGTTGACTTGCTCCACGGTGCCCTGGAAGACCTGACCAGGCCACGAGTCCACTCTCACGTCGACCTGCTGGCCCACGCTCGCCCACCCCAGCCGATCCTCCGGGATGTAAACCCGCACCCAGAGCGCGTCGGGCAGCAGAAGCGTGGCGACAGGCTGATTGGGCGCGACGAGGTCCCCTGGCTCCAGATCAAGGACTTCCACCACGGCCGCCACGGGCGCGGAGATCTCTGTCTCCGCCACATCGACCTGAAGCCGCTCGATCTGGGCCTCCATCTGCAGCACCCGCGCCCGCGCCGCCTGGATCTCCTCGGATCGCGGTCCCGCCACGACGCGGTCGCGCATCGCACGCGCGGCCGCGAGTGCCGCCCGCGCCTCGTCGATGTCTTCGGTCCGGGGCCCGGTCTCGATCTGCTCGAAGGACCGCCGCGCCGCATCGGCCTGCGCGGCCGCCGCATCGGCCGCCGCTTGGGCGGTGTCGAGCTCCTGTGCTGAGACCACTCCCTCCGTGGCCATCGACTGAAGCCGGCGGAGCGTGATCGCTGCCATCTGGGCGTCCGCATCCCGCGCACGCCATTCGGCCCGGGCCCGGTCGATGTCCTCCTGGCGTGATCCCGTGAGCAGCCGGTTGAGCGTGGCCTGCCGCTGAGCCATCATGGCCTCGGCCTCGGCGATGTCTTCGACGCGGGCGCCGTTCTCCAGCTGAAGCAGCTGTGCTCTCGCCTCGGAGAGGGATGCTCGCAGCCGCGCGAGGTCGGCGTCGAGCACGTCCCGGTCGAGACGCACAAGCACCTGGCCCGCCTCGACCGAGTCTCCCTCGTCGGCCAGCACCTCGACCACTCGTCCTCCGATTTTCGTCCCCACCGCGATGTCGTCCGCCTCGATCGTCCCCGAAAGGATGACCGCGCCCGGATGATCGCGCTCATGCTTGGCCCAGAGCGCATAGGCGACTGCGCCGATGATGACGAGGCCGAGGAGGACGGGGCGAAACGTCTTCACCGCTGCCTCTCCACAAGTAGACCACTCAGGTAGACCCCGATGAGCTGGGGAATCAGCGTCTCGGCCCGCAGGTGCCGGCGGCGTGAGCGGAAGATCCGGCGCTCCATCGCGCAGATCAGCATCATGCCCGCGAACGCCCGGTGCGCCACCACGGGGTCGATGTGACGCAGCGCACCCTCGCGCATCGCTTGGCTGATCTGGGCCGTGAAGATCTCCTCCACGCGCTGGACGACCTCCCGGTAGAAGATGCGCGAGAGCTCGGGCAGACGGTGTCCCTCGCCGAGGGCGAGCTGGAAGAGGCCCATCGTGCGAGGATGGGAGATGTGCTCGTACATGCGCGCCGCGAGGGCGGTCAGGCGCGTCGGCCAGTCGGCGGCGGGACCGGCTCCCTGAGCCCCCAGCTGGCGCCGCAGCTCGCCGGTCACCCGCTCGGCGAGCCGGCGCACGAGAGCAAGGAAGAGCGCCTCCTTGCCCCGGAAATAGCGGTAGAGCAGGCCGGGCGAGACACCCGCGCGGCGGGCAATTTCCCCCATGCTTGCGGAGCCGTAGCCGCACTGGATGAAGACGCTCTGTGCGGCGTCGAGGATCTCGTCGGGCCGGTCGGCCGGGCGGCGAGTCCAGCGGGGCGATCTCTTGACTGTCACATGTAAATGAATATTCATTTATTTGTTCCATGTCAAGTGCGATCTGCCGCCTCGCCGCGGTGGCCATTGCGGAGCACTTCTCCCCTGTGCTACACAGCTGATGATGGCCATCTTCGAGCATCGCACGCGGCTCCCGTTTCCCGCCGCCACTGCCTTCGCGTGGCACGACCGGCCCCGCGCCTTCGAGCGCCTCGCCCCCCCCTGGCGGACCATGCGGATGGTCGCTACCCACGGGACCATTCGGGACGGGGACTGGACACGCTTTCGCCTCAAGGCCGGTCCCCTCTGGCTGGAGTGGCACGCTATGCTGCATGGGTTTGTCCAGGATCGGCAGTTCACCGATGTCCAAGTCAAAGGACCCTTCGCGCGCTGGCGCCATACTCACCGCTTCACACCAGATGGTCCGGACGGCTTCTTCATGGAGGAGCACATCGAGTACGAGCCGCCAGGAGGTGCTGTCGGGCGTCTCCTGGGTGCCAGGTTGGCCGAGCCAGAGCTGCGCAGGTTGTTCGCCTTCCGCCATCGGCGGCTCCACGAGGACCTTCGACGCCACGCTCTGTGGGCCGGTCGGCCACCGTGGCGCATCGCCATTTCGGGCGCCTCCGGCCTAGTCGGGTCCCAGCTCGCGGCCTTCCTGGCGACCGGTGGCCATGATGTCTTCCCCCTCGTCCGCCGCGCTCCGCGCACGCCCCGGGAGATTCGATGGAATCCCGAGCAAGCGGAGATCGACGCCGCGGCCTTCGAGGGGATCGATGCCGTCGTCCATCTTGCCGGAGAAAGCGTTGCCGCCGGCCGCTGGACGCCGTCCCAGCGGGCCCGGATCCGCACGAGCCGCATCGACGGGACCCGGACGCTCGCTCAGGCTCTTTCGCGGCTTCGCCGGCCGCCGCGGGTGCTCGTCTGCGCCTCCGCCGTCGGATTCTATGGCTCTCGCGGCGACGAGATCCTGACCGAGGAGAGCGCACCCGGCGCAGGTTTCTTGCCGGAGACGGCGCTCGCCTGGGAAGCGGCGTCCGGTCCCGCTTGCCGTGCGGGCATTCGGATTGTCCACCTCCGCATCGGTGTCGTTCTCACGCCCCAGGGAGGAATGCTCGGGCGACTTCTGCCCATCTTTCGCCTCGGGCTGGGGGGCAGAACCGGGACAGGCCGCCAGTGGATCAGCTGGGTTGCTCTCGACGATCTTCTCGCGATGATTCAGTATGCCCTCTTCGACGAGTCGATGCGGGGCCCCTACAATGCGACCTCGCCGCATCCTGTCACGAATGCGGACTTCGCCCGGACGCTGGCCCGCGTTCTGCGCCGCCCCGCTCTTCTCCCGGTCCCATCCGCCGCCATTCGGGCCGCCTTCGGTGAGATGGGCAGGGAGCTGATTCTCGAGGGCAATCGGGTTCTGCCCGCACGCCTTCAGTCGACCGGTTTCGAACACTTCCACGCCGATCTCGAAGGGGCACTGCGCTTCGTGCTGGGGCGTCCGCGGACATGAGTGAGAGGCACGGTCTGGTTCTTTTGACCGGAGCATCGGGCTATGTGGGAGGCAGACTTCTCAGGTCGCTCGAAGCGTGCGGGCGCCCCGTGCGGTGTCTCGCTCGGCAGCCCGAGGCCCTGTGCTCTCGCGTTGCCGCATCGACCGAAGTGGTCCGCGGGGATGTCATGGACCTGCCATCGCTCGAGTCTGCCATGGTGGGAGTCAACCAAGCGTACTACCTCGTGCACGCACTCGGCCTCAAGCAAGGCTTTGTTGAACAGGAGACGCTCGGCGCGCAGAACTTCTCACAGACCGCCCGGGCCGCAGGTGCCCGCAAACTCATCTACCTCGGTGGCCTCGGCGCTGGACCGAATCTCTCCCCGCATCTGCGCAGTCGCCACGCCGTCGGCGAAATCCTCCGCGGAAGCGGCGTTCCCACGCTGGAGTTCCGTGCCTCAGTGATCATCGGCTCCGGGAGTGCCTCCTTCGAAATCGTCCGCGCTCTGGTTCAGCGCCTTCCGGTCATGATCACCCCACGCTGGGTGAACACCCAGAGCCAGCCCATCGCGATTGAGGACGTGCTCGCCTATCTCCTTCTGGCTCTGGACTTCGACACGGCTGAGAGCCGCATCTTCGAGATCGGGGGGGCCGACCAGGTCACCTACCTCAAGCTCATGCAGGAGTGCGCTCGCCAGCGAGGGCTGCGCCGGCTTTTCCTGCCCGTCCCCGTGTTGACTCCGCGGCTGTCGAGTCTTTGGCTTGGCATGGTGACACCAGTGCATGCGCGCATCGGACGCAAGCTCATCGACGGACTCAGCAATGAGACGATCGTGCGAGACGATGCGGCTCTCCGCGACTTCGCCGTGAGGCCGCGCGGCGTCCGCGAGGCCGTGGAGCGTGCCCTCCACTTTGAGGATCAGGAGTTCGCCCAGACGCGCTGGTCCGATGCTGTCTCCGCCAATCCGCCTCTCCGCGCATGGGGCGGAGCGACGCTGGGAAACCGGCTGCTCGACATCCGGCAGATCAGCGTCGCAGTGTCAGTCGAAGAGGCTTTCCGGCCGATTGAGCGCATTGGAGGCGAGACCGGCTGGTATTTTGCGAACGCACTCTGGCGCATCCGCGGGTTCATCGATCTCCTCGCTGGGGGCGTCGGCCTCCGGCGAGGTCGCCGGGATCCGGAGCGCCTTGCCCCCGGAGACACAGTGGACTTCTGGCGCGTCGAGGCCATTGAACCGGCACGCTTGCTCCGGCTCACCGCGCAGATGAAGGTCCCAGGCCGGGCGTGGCTGCAATTTGAAGTGGAGCCAGAGCCAGCCGGCGCGAAGATCACCCAGACTGCGATCTTTGACCCGGCGGGCCTGATTGGCCAAGCGTACTGGTACCTTCTGTACCCTGTCCACGCGATCATCTTCCGCGGCATGCTGCGACGGATCGCCAGGGCCGCGGCGGCGCCTCGCTGACTCTGCCCCAGAGGGCCCTCACGGCACTGCACCGGCCGATGCCTGCGCCAGCGCTTCAAGTGCTCTCAGGCGCGGCTCGATTTGCCGGAGCCGTGTCACATCTGGGCGGCCGCCGGCACGCTCCACTCGGTCGAGCTCGCCGAGGACCAATCGCGCGACCTGCAGGATCTCCAACGGCGCCTGCCGCTCGGCCAACACGGCGAGCGCGTCGAGCAGCCGAACGCGCATCGTCTCCAGCCGCCGCTCCGGCGTGAGGCGCGTCTCGGGAATCGGCGAGAGATGGACCGAGTTCCCTTCGAGACGCACAGGAGTCTCCGGCACCAGATTCGCTCGCACCCACGCGGCTGCCACGCCGTGCCCCGACACGACGAACCCGTCGAGCGGAATGGCGGCATTGCCCTCGTCGGAGACGCGCACCACCACCCCTCCGCTGACCTGGGCCTCGGCGCCCCACTGGTTGGTGTGCGTGGTCGTCGCCGCATAGCCCGGTGTGTAGACGATCAGCTGATCGGGGCCGCGGTTGCCGCCGTACTCGCCCTCGACAGGCGGGTCGACCGCGTCCGCTGTCCATGTGCTCGCGTGGGCCTCTCTCCAAGCCGGAGACAGACCCACGGCCATCTCGAACAGCCGCTCGGACGGGCCGGCGGCGATGATGACGTCGCTGGCCCGGACGCGGTTGACGAACCGGAGAAGCGCACCGCTCGACCGGGGCGCCACACGCCCCTCGACGAACTGCAGCGCCAGGTCCATGGCCTCTGCGCGCGCCCCCAACGCCGTGATCCAGGGGCTGACCTCGCTGGCCAGCGCCGGATCCAGTGTCCACGGCAGCCGCTCCGCGGCGGCGCGGAGGCGTTCGATCTCCCTCGACAGCGCGTCCGCCGTCCCCGCCGAAGGCGAGGCCCGGAAGCCGTCGACCGCGGTGCGCAGAGAGCGCGACTCCCCGTCCGAGAGACCGCTCGGCCGACACTGATCGGCGAACACCAGCAGGTCCTCGGCGGCGGCTCCTCCCACCTCCTCGACGGCACGGCGCCAGGAACGCTCTGGGTCGTAGCCTGCCGGATCGCGGAGAAAATCCGCGATGGTGGCGAGGGGAATCAGCGAGGCGTGCGCCTCGAGCATCGGATTCGCCGCGTAGCCAGAGATGCGCGCGGTCAGCGCCGGCGTGCGTCCGATCACCGGTCCGAGGAAGAGCTGGCCACGCTGAAAATCGTTCACGGGATAGTTGTCCCAGATGAAGGGAGGGCGCCCGAGGTGCGCCGTGATGGCGTCCAGATGCTCATCGGTGATTGCCGGCGCCACCACATCGATCCCGGTCCAGATGACGCCGATGCGCGGATCGAGCTGCTCGCGCAGCGTGTCCCAATACGGGGAAGGCTCGATGCCCAGGTAGAGCGTCGGGCAGATCACGAACCACGCAGAGGGGTCGCGTTCGAGGATCTGCCGGTGCAGCGCGTTGGCGAGAAACATCTGCGCTTCGGCCGGCGAGGCGAATCGCGCGCGGTCGGCCTCACCCATCCGCTCGATGTCGATGTCGTCGAGGAACAGAGCGAAGTGATGCACGCCGTCCCCCGCCAGGCACATCATCTTGTCCAGAAGCAGGCGCTGCTCTGCTGGGTCGGAGTAGGTCATGTCCACCCCGGGACTGACGGCAAAGCAGAAGTCGACGCCGGCGTCCCGGCAGGCGCGGACGAGCGCGCGGAATTCGTCCATCTGCTCCGCCGGGTAAGGTTCACGCCACTCCGCCCGGTGCTGAGGATCGTCCTTGGGGCCGTAGATGTAGAGATTGAGTCCGTGGCGTCCCAGAAAGCCGATCACGTCGAGGCGATCCTCGTGCGACCACGGCGGCCCATAGAATCCCTCGACAAGTCCCATGGGAAGGCTCGCGGCGGAGGCCGCCGAGACGGCCAGTGCGGACAGTGTCGTCAGAGCACGCAGTGTCATCGTCGTCACCTTGCTCCGGGGGCGTTCGCTCCCATTGTGGTCATCGTGCAAATAACTCCGCGAGGCCGTTGACCCTGAGCCCCGGGAGACCTACGCTGCCTCATTCATCCCTCACTTTCAATGGGCTCGCGCCATGATCTCCCGGGCCACGCTCGCCGCGTCACTCTGCCTCACTCTCCTCGCCTGCCGGTCACGGGACGGCGACGCGCTTCGGCTCGTCTGGTTCGGGGGCGACGACGAGGTCACGGCCATCGCCGAGGCGGTGGCAGAGTTCGAGCGGCTGCACCCAGAAATCCCCGTCGAGATTCAGACGGTCGAGTGGACCCGTTACACCGAGAAGGTCATGACCATGCTACTGGGCGACCGCCCCCCTGACCTCGCCCGCATGTCGGTCCAGTGGGGAGGCCGCTATCATGCGCTCGGAGGTCTCGCTGACATCACGCCTCATCTGGCGAGCGCGGACCTGGACGACTTCCTGCCCGCTCGTCTGGCCTCCTGTCGCCAGGGAGAGACTCTCTTCGGTCTGCCGCACACCTCCGTCGGCCTCATGGTGTTCTGCAATCGCGCGCACTTCGAGCGTGCCGGCATTCCCATCCCGTCATCGCCGGAGGAGGCCTGGTCGTGGGAGGAGTTCAGCGCGATCGCCGAGCGTCTGCAGCGGGAGACCGGCGTGCGCCACGGCTGGGGAGTCTTCCGGGGCTGGTTTCCCGTGATCCCGTTCTTCTACCAGAGCGGCGGCCACCTGCTGCGAGACGGCGAGCCGGACTTCGCCTGCGATGCCAACGTCGACGCGCTCACTTGGTTCGTCGATCAACACCGGCGCGGCGTCGCCCCTCTCACCAGCTGGACGCCCGGAGGCGACGCCGCCGAGACGCTCTTCGTCCGTGGCGATCTGGCCATGATCATCACCGGCAACTGGCGCCTGCCCGCCTACGCCCGCCAGATCGAGGACTTCGACTGGACGGTCACCTACCTCCCACAGCGCAGGCGGCGTGCGACGAACGCGGGAGGCGAGAACCTTGTGGTCTTCAGCACGCCGCGGGTCCGCGAGGCAGCTCAGCTGGCCGCCTTCCTCACGAGTCCCAGCCAGATGGAGCGTTTCTGCGCGCGGACGCTCTTTCTGCCCACGCGCCGCTCGCTGCTCGGTGGCGAGGTGCCGTACCACGCCCATGCGGAGGCGCTGGCCATGTTCGCCCGGCAGGCACTCGACTTTGAGCCCGCGTGGGCGCTTGAGCAGGGGACCCCCGAGTTCGCGGCGCTGGACACGGCGTTCGTCCAGCAGATCGAGTCAGCCGTCATGGGTTTCGAGTCCCCCCGCGAAGCCCTCGAGGCGCTCAACCGGGAGTATCTGGACGCGCGATTCGAATGACGGCGACGCACCGCTACGCTCTCGCCCCTTGGCTCTTCCTGGCGCCCGCCCTGGCGCTGATCGCGATCTTCTCATTCTATCCGATCGCCCACGCGGTCTTCATGAGTTTTCACCGCTGGCGAATCCTCGCCCCCCCCGACTTCATCGCACTCGCAAACTACGAAGCCCTGATGCACTCGCGCCCGTTCTGGCTCGCACTCCGCAACACGCTCGTCTTCGCCTTCGTGAGCGTCCCCGCCGGGCTCATCCTCGCTCTCGGCACAGCCCTTCTTCTCAATCGCCCTCTCCGGGCCCGGGGCTTCTTCCGCACGGTGATCTATTTCCCTGTGACCGTCTCGATGGTTGTGATCGCTCTCATCTGGTCGTGGATGTTCAGTGAGAACTACGGCGTCGTCAATGGCGTGCTCCAGACGCTCGGGCTTGGGCCCCGGAGTTGGCTCGCGGAGCCGGTCAGCGCGTTCGCCGTCATCATCGTCATGAGCGTCTGGAAGGGGTTCGGGTACGGCACGGTGATCTACCTCGCCGGGCTTCAGACCATCCCGGACTCGCTCTACGAGGCCGCGCGGATCGACGGCGCCAGCCGCTGGCGCATGTTCCGCCACATCACTCTCCCGCTCCTCAATCCCACGACACTCTTCGTCCTCGTCACGGCCTTCATCGGCTCCTTCCAGGTCTTCGATCAGGTCTACGTGATGACCGAGGGAGGCCCCGGCCACAGCACCTCGGTCCTTGTCCACCTCGTCTATGAGCTCGCCTACGTCAAGTTCCGCATGGGTCTCGCCTGCGCGGCCGCGTGCATTCTGTTCGTCATCACGCTCCTCTTCACGTTCCTTCAGATCGGCCTGATCCGGCCCCAGACGGGAGAGCGGCGGTGAGGGCCCTCGTCTACGCCGTGCTCCTCACCGTCGCTCTCGTGATGCTTTTCCCCTTTGCCTACATGTTGCTGACAGCTGTGAAGACCGACGCACAGCTGGCCCGCCCCGACCTGCTCCCGGCAGGTGCGTGGCACTGGGAGAACTTTGCGACCGCCTGGGGCCGGGCCCCCTTTGCGCGGCAGTTCCTGAACAGCGCGACCGTCGCCGTGACCACCGCCGCTCTGACCGCACTTCTCGCCGCGATGGCCGGCTTCGCCTTCGCCAAGCACCGGTTTCGCGGCCGCGGGGCGCTCTTCGCCGGCACCCTTGCGACACTCATGGTTCCGCCCCAGGTGACGATGATCCCCAACTTCCTCACGTGCAGTCGCATCGGACTCCTCGACTCCTGGCTCGGCCTGATCGTCCCGGTCCTGCCGCTCGGGTTCGGGATCTTTCTCATGAGGCAATTCATCCGCGGCGTGCCCGACGACCTGCTCGCGGCCGCGCGGATCGACGGGGCCTCGGAGCTCCGGACCTTCTTCCAGCTGGTGCTTCCACTCTGCCGGCCGGCGCTGCTCACCCTCGCGATCTTCACCTTCATGGGCAGCTGGAACAGCTTCCTCTGGCCACTGATCATCCTCGACACGCCCGAGAACTACACCGTGCCCATCGGTCTCACCCGCTTCTCCCAACAGTTCAACGTCGAGCAGAATCACCTGATGGCGATCTCCCTGCTTTCTCTCTTGCCCGGGCTGGCTCTGTTCCTGATCTTTCAGCGCGCGTTCGTCCGCGGCATGACGGGAGGTGCGCTCAGTGATGAGGGATGACTCCGGCTTTCTGCCCATCAGCGTCTGGTACAGCGGCGGCAGAGCACGCGCTCCCATGCTCTCCCCGGTCACAGCGCAGTCTGAACGTGAGTGGGCGGCAGACCTGCGCCTCATTCGAAGCCTCGGGTTCAATGCCGTGCGGACCTGGATCAACTGGGCCGACGCCGAGCCCCGCCCCGGAGAGTACCGCTTCGACAATCTCACTCTCCTGGCCCGATTGGCCGCTCAGGAGAATCTGCGCGTCCTGATTCAGGTCTACGCAGAGCTGACACCCCCCTGGCTGGCTAGCCAGTTCCCCGGCGCGGCCTTCGAAGCCCAGAGCGGCGAGCGCATCACCTCGCAGGGTGTCCCCGGCGTCTGCCCGGACCACGCCGGCGTGAGAGAGGCCCTCCTGCGCTTCTACCGGGCGGCGGCCGAAGTCGCCTCTGCCATTCCCCATTTCCACTCGTGGGATCTCTGGAGTGAGCCCCACATCGTCAACTGGACCATCGTGAGTCACATTCCGAAGGTGCAGTACTGCTTCTGCCCTCACACGCGGGCGCGCTTCCAACGCTGGCTGGAGGCGAGGTACACGAGCCTCGACGCCCTCGCGGAGGCCTGGGGCCGCCGCTTTGACGCTTGGCAGATGATCGAGCCGCCCCGCTTCGGGACCATTCTCACTTACACCGACTTTCTGGACTGGAAGCTGTTCACTTTCGAGAAGATGGCTGAGGACCTGCAGATCCGTGCCGAGGCCGTGCGCTCGGCCGATCCTCACCACCTCGTCACATCACACGCCGCCGTGCCGTCGGGGCTCACGTCGCCGCTGAGCGAGTGGGGCGGCTATGGGTGCACGGACGACTTCCTGATGGCCGGCGCCGTCGATCTCTACGGCCTTTCGCTCTATCCGAAGCACTCTCATCCCCAGCATCACTGGGAGCGCTGGAAGATCGACTACGCCGTCGAGTTCTCCCGCAGCGCATGTCGCCGCCACGGCGGCTTCTCGGTCGGCGAGCTCCAGGCCGGTCCGGGCGCCCGCGGAGTCGTCGCGGGAGATCCCGTCACTCCCGAGGATCACCAGCGCTGGATCTGGACGTGCCTGGCTCAGGGCGCGAAGGCCGTGAATCTCTATGCATTCCACCCGATGACCTCCGGTTACGAGGCGGGAGGCTATGGTCTTCTCTCGTCCGATGCCGCTGTCACCGCCCGCGCCGAGGCCGCTGGCCGCATTGCCCAGACGGTGAGCGAGAACATGGCCCTCTTCACGAGTGCACGCCCGGTGCCGGCTGAGATCGCCGTCGTCTACAATCCGCTCTCTCAACTCTTCGGCGGCGAGCAGTCCTGCGGTCCGGCATCTCTCCACACCGACTCGCTGGCCGGCTATCATCGCACGTTCGCGGATGAGGCGATTCCGGTGGACTTCATCCACCGGCGCGATCTCGAGGAGAACGCTCTGCCCGAGCACCGCCTCCTCATCCTCCCCCACCCTCTCGCGCTGACATCGCGTGCGGCCCACGGCCTCAGACGCTACATTGAATCCGGTGGTCATGTGCTCGCCGAGGCGCGCCTCGCGATGGTCGACGAGCGCGGCCACATGAGCGATGGCATCCCCGGACTGGGACTCGGTCCGGTCTTTGGCGCCATGGAAAGTGCCGTGCGCATGGCCGAGCGGCCGGAGTTCATTCTCACCGATGCCGATCACCTGTCGCTCGCCGACTTGGCCGAGGGGACGCCCCTGACAGGCGCCCACTTCGCGGAATCCCTCGCTCTCAGGCCGGGCGCACGGGCATCTGTTCTCGCCGTGTGGGAGGACGGTTCCCCCGCAATCGTCGCCAGCGAATTCGGACGCGGTGCCACGGTGCTCACTGGCACCTTCTTCGGACTCGCTCAGCGGACTCATCCCACGCTCGAGAAGCGCCAATTCCTCCTGAATCTGCTCCGCTGGGCCGGCGTGCAGAGCCGGATCCGCGTCGAGACAGACGAGCCCGGCGAGCCCCCGCCCACCGTGCGCTTGCAGCAGCTGCCTGACGCGTCACTGCTCGTCTTCGTCATCGCCTGGGGTTCTCCCGCTTCGGCACGGGTCTTCCTCCGTGGCTTCCGCCCCGGTGAGACACTGGAGATTCACGACCTCGTCTCCGGTCATCGAGAGAGGCAGCCGGCCGACGGCGCCGGCGTGCTCGGCCTCAGTCCGCCTCGCCAGAGTGCTGCGGCGGTGCACCACGTGGCCGCGGTGCCGTGAACGTGATCGCCACGGATGCCAGAACGAGTGCGCCGCCAGCCCATGTGGTGACGGCGGGAACTTCGCCGACAACGAGCGCCACCCAGACGGGATTGAACACGGGCTCGACGAAGCTCAGCAGACTCGCCGTGAGCGCCGGCGTCGAGCGCACGCCCCGCTGGAAGAAGTAGTAGCCCCCGCCGAGCTGCGCGAAGCCGAGCCACAGCATGACGGCGGCATCCCGGCCTTCAAGCCCCGGCGCCGCGTCGCCGAAGAGCGACGAGGCCAGCGAGGGCAACCCAATGGCGAACGCAAGCCCGTTGCCCCAGACGAGGCAGACGAGTGCGGGTGCCGCCCCTGCCGGCTCGCGGGAGTGTGCGCGATTCATGCGGCGGATCAGCACGATCAGCGCCGCAAAGGCGACACCCGAGAGGAGCCCCGCAGCGTCGCCGGTGAGTCCCGAACTCGGGCCCCAGGTCGCGAGCAATGTGAGGCCGGGCCAAGCGCAGAGCGCGATTCCCGCGAAACCGATGCCGAGCGCGCCCCACTGCCTCAGCGCCGGCCGTCGCCCTGCGAACAGCCACGCCGCGAGAGCCACCCACAGCGGAGCAGCGTATTGGAGGAGAATGGCGTTGGCAGCCGTCGTCAGCTGGTTCGCAATGACGAACAGGGTGACGACGGCCGCATAGATCACCGATCCGGCCGCAACCAAGAGCGACTCTCGCCGCCGAGGCAAGACGCGCCCCCGGAGTAACCCGAAGAACAGCAGCGCACAGAGGCCCGACCGGGAGGCGCTGATCGCCAGAGCACCATGCTCGCCGCTCAGAAGCTTGATGCTGACGCCGCCGGTGCTCCACAGCAGCGCCCCCAGGAGGACCAGCAGTTCGCCGCGCTGCCCGGCGGAGAGGTGTTTCACGACTCCCGTCTTTCGAGGCCACCTGCGCGATTCGGCTCGTCGCGGTCTTCCGGTCCGTCGACCCGCTTCACGGTGAGGTCCGTCTCCAGCGCTGAGGTGACCCCGTCACCGCGAAACGTCCCTTCGATCGGCGTCGCGCCGGCGGGATCGCTCGCCGCGGCGAGCGCGACATGGCGGTCGGCGACGGCGAGCCCCTCGTTGGGATCGAAACCGCGCCAGCCGGCGCCGGTCAGAAACACCTCTGCCCAGGCGTGGAGCTCACTCCGCGGCTCATCGACTCCGATCTCCTCATAGCCGCTCACGAATCGCGCCGCCAGACCCTGGGATCGGCAGCAGTCCATGAAGAGCACGGCGAGGTCGCGGCAGGCTCCCTTGCCCCGGGCCAGCGTCTGCGCCGGCGAGAGTGGCATTCCCTCCGGGCGTCGCTCTTTTCTCAGCGACGAGGCGATGTGCTCGGTGAGCGCGACGAGGAAGTGCACCGTGTCGCCTCCCGCCTCCGATGCCACACGGGAGGCGAGAGATTCGCTTGCGTGGCTCTCCCCGGTGCGCCGCAGATGTGGCGCGAGCGACTGGGCAACTGGGTCCGGGTACTGCACCGGAAGGCTCAGAAGCCCGGGGTCGGCGACGAGGAAATCGAACGGATTCGTGCGCAGCGTCTCCACCACTGCCCTGGACTCGAGTGTCAGGCGATTCACATGTCCGGTGAACCAGAGCGTGATGGCCGTGTTGCCCTCGAGGCCGATGCCCTCGCAGCGTCCCGCCGGTGGCGGGCCGACAGTCAACGAGAAATCGAGGAGCCTCTGCGTGCAATCGCTCCGCGGCCTGAGGCGCACCAGCGTCGGCTCCAGCGAGACGGGCCCGCTGTAGGTGTATCGCGTCGTGTGGCGGATTTCGAAGTACATTGGGTGTCAGCGCGGCGGGAGACGTGAGAGCAGCGTCTGCGTCCACTCCTCTGGGCACTCGTTGACGGCGGCCCGGATGCGCTGCTGCCACCAGTCCGAGATGTGCTGAAGGTCTTGCCGCTCAAAGCGGTGCTCGACCATGCTGTGCGTGTCTCGCCGGTACAGGACGACGTCGAGTGGAAAGTCCACATCGTTGGCGCTCCGGCGGGCCGCGTCGAAGGCGAGATAGCCGATCTTGAGCGCCTCGACCATGGGGGTCTCGTGGCGCAGAGCCCGATCCAGCAGCGGCTTGCCGTAGCTCGACTCGCCGATGACGTAGTAGGGTGATCCGTAGGAGACCTCGACCCAGTTCGCGGTCGGGTAGATCAGATAGAGCCGGTGCTCGGCATCTCGCTCGAGCTGGCCGCCCACGATGCAGTGGAGGTTGAAGGCGATGCCCTCCTCGGCCAGTGCCGCCTTGTCCTCCGCCGCGACGCGGCGGATCTGAGCGGCCAGGGCGTTCACGGCCCGGTACAGGCGGTCGAACGTCGCCTCGCCCTCCGCGAGGACCTCGTCGAAGTAGGTCAACGCCTTGTCGCGCAGCGAGCGGTTGCCCGACGCCATCAGAAACAGCGAGTGGCGTCCGTGCGAGTGCACTGTCACCTTCCTCGCGGTGATGCACTCGCTGCCCGATGTCACGCGGGTGTCTGCCAGTCCGACGAGTCCCTCTTGGATCTTCATCGCGATGCAGAACGTCATGGCTCCGGCCTCTCAGTCCCTGGCCCGAGGGGACGCAGCGCGAAGAAGTCGCTGTGAATCGCCTGCCCCACCTCATTGAGGCGAAGTTGGAATCGGTCAAGGTACTCGTGCAGCCCGCCGCGGACAATCTCCTCGATCGTCGTGAACATCAGCTCGGCGAGCAGCCGGCCCATGCGCTGCCCGCTGAGCGACGCCGGGGCCCCCGGAGGTGCCCCCGTGATCTCGTGCAGTGACCGCTGCGCCCGCCCCAGACACCAGCGGATCGAGCGCGGAAACTCGTGGTCGAGAATCAGGAACTGCGCGACGCGCTCCGGGGCGATCGCCCTGTGACGCTTTCGGTACATCTCGAGGGCGCTCGCGCTCTTCAGCAGAGCTGCCCACTGGATGGTGTCGAACGGCGTCCCCACATCCGTGAGCATCGGCAGCAGAATGAAGTACTTCACGTCGAGAATGCGCGAGGTCTTGTCTGCGCGCTCGATCAGCCGGCCCAGGCGGAGAAAGTGCCACGCCTCACCGTGCGACATCGTGGCGTCGGCGATCCCGGTGAAGAGGTGAGCCGCGGTCTTCGCCTCGGCGTAGAACGACGCCATGTCGAGCTCGCGCCAGCGCGGGACCGCCGACTGGATGGCCAGGTGTGCCCTGTTGATCTGCTCCCACATCTCCGAGGAGATGATCTCGCGCACCGTGCGCGCGTTCTCCCGCGCCGCCGCCAGGCACGACAGGATCGAGTTCGGGTTATCCCGGTCAAACGTCAGAAACTCGATCACGCGCTCGCGTGTCGCCATGCCGTAGCGCTCGGCGAAGAGCTCGTCATCCCCCGTGACGGCGATGAGCGGCTGCCACTGCTCGCGCGCGCCGGGGGGAAGATCGAGGGCGAGGTGCAGATTGACGTCGACGAAGCGCGCGACGTTCTCGGCCCGCTCGATGTAGCGCCCCATCCAGTGGATCGAGTTGGCGACCCGGCTCAGCATCTCAGCCCACCGCCCCGGGGGTGTCTGCGACGTCACTTTCGCTCAGCACCCACGTGTCCTTGCTGCCGCCCCCCTGCGAGGAGTTGACCACCAGCGAGCCGCGCCGAAGCGCAACGCGCGTGAGGCCGCCGGGCAGGACCGAGATCTCACGGCCACAGAGGATGTAGGGGCGCAGGTCGACGTGTCGCCCGGCGAAACCCTCACCGGTGATCACAGGCGCACGTGAGAGCGCGACGGTGGGCTGGGCAATGTAGTTGCGCGGGTCCGCCCGGATGCGCGCGGCAAACTCGTCGCGCTGAGACGCGCTCGCTTGCTGGCCAATGAGCATTCCATAGCCGCCGGACTCATTGGCCGCCTTCACCACGAGGGAGTCGAGATGGGCGAGGACATGGTCGCGCTCGGTGTCCTCCCAGCAGACGAAGGTGGGGACGTTGGGCAAGATGATGTCCTGGTCGAGGTAGTACTTCACGATCTTGGGCACGTAGGCGTAGACGACCTTGTCATCGGCAATCCCCGTGCCGGGGGCATTCGCCAGCGCCACGCGGCCGGTCCGGTAGGCCTCCATGAGTCCGGGAACACCGAGAAGCGAGTCCGCGCGAAACGCGAGGGGATCGAGGAAGTCGTCGTCGATGCGGCGGTAGAGCACGTCCACGCGCTGGAATCCGCGCGTGGTGCGCATATGAACATGGCCGTCGATGACAGCCAGGTCTGGCCCTTCGACGAGCTCGACGCCCATCTGCTGCGCAAGGTAGGAGTGCTCGAAGTAGGCGGAGTTGTGGATGCCGGGCGTCAGCACGGCCACGGTGGGCGCACCCCGCCCCTCCGGAGCGAGCCACGCCAGGGTGTCGAGCAGGCGGGAGGGATAGTCGTCCACCGGGCGCACGCGTGAGGCCTCGAAGACGAGCGGAAAGGTGCGCTTCATCACTTGGCGATTCTGAAGAACATACGAGACGCCCGAGGGACAGCGTAGATTGTCCTCGAGCACATACAGGGTGCCGTCCCGGTCGCGGATCAGGTCGGTGCCTGTGACGTGGCACCAGACGCCACGCGGAGGCCGCAGCCCGATGCACTGCGGGCGAAACGACTTCGCAGACCGGACGACGTGCTCGGGGACGACGCCGTCGCGGAGAATGCGCTGCCCGTGATAGATGTCTTCGATGAAGAGGTTGAGCGCCTGGATGCGCTGCTTGAGGCCCCGCTCGATGGTCTCCCACTCGCCGGCTTCGACGATGCGCGGGATGATGTCGAACGGGAGAATCCTCTCCGTGCCCGCGGTGTCCCCGTAGACGTTGAAGGTGATGCCCATCTGCAGGAGGGCCGTCTCGGCGGCGGCCTGCCGACGCAGAATCTCGCCCTCCGGGAGCGATTCCAGGCGTTCGACCAGCAGGCGAGCCCCCGGCCGCGGGGAGGACGGACCGGTGAAGAGCTCGTCGTAAAAGCCCTCGGTGAGGTAAGTGGCGAAGTTCACGTGTGGGGTCCCGCGGGAGGGAGGAGGACTAGCGCGGGCCGTGGCGAAGTGTCAATCGCACCGGGCGGGCCAGTGGAGCGTCACCTCGGTGCCCTGGCCGGGGATCGATTCGATGCCGATGCCGCCGTGATGCTCCTCCATGATCTGCTGCGAGACGTAGAGCCCAAGCCCGGTCCCCTGGCCGATGCGCTTGGTCGTGAAGAAGGGATCGAAGACCTTGGACAGATGCTCGGGGGGAATCCCCGGGCCGGTGTCCCGGACGGAGATCTTGACATCCGGGCCATCGCGCCAGAGTGAGATCGTGATGGCCCCGGTCTCCCCGACGGCATCCGCGGCGTTGAGCAGCAGATTCGCGAGGACCTGCGTGAGTGGAACAGGCAGGCAGGGAACGGGGGGAAGAGACTGAGGGTTCAGCCGAACCTCAATCTGCTCGTGGAGGCGATGCTGGACGAGGGAGAGAGCCTGGCGGATGAGAGGTTCGAGGGGAACTGTCTGGAAATCGTCCGAGCCCCGGTGGGAGAAGGTGCGCAGGTTGGCCACGATGGATCGGATGCGCGCGGCACCGTCGCGCATCTGGCGGAGCGAAGTCTGCAGCTCATCGCGGACGGTGGGGAGGTCAAGCTCCCGTTCGAGGGCGGCGATCTGGTCGAGACGCCCGTGGAGTTCATCGGGCGTCGCCGTCGTGACGCGGTTCCAGGCGTCGGCGAGGCGAAGAAGGTCGATGGCGCCGAGCTCGAGCGGTTCCGCGGCGGAGGTGATGGCATTGACGTTGTTGTTGATCTCGTGGGCGATACCGGCCACCAGCTGGCCCAGGGCGAGCCGCTTCTCCACGCGGAGAATCTGCGCCTGCGCGTCCTCGAGCTGGCGGGTGCGCTCGTCGATGCGCGACTGCAAGTCCGCATTGAGGGCACGCAGCTGGGTCTCGTAGCGTTCGCGCTCGGAGATCTGCTGGGCGTGCTGCGCCGTGAGGATGTTCAGGGCGTTGGCGACCTGATCAATCTCGTCGCGGCAGCCCTCGCCGATGGCGTGGCCGGGGATCTCGAGGCGCGCCGTGAGGTCTCCGCGGGCCAGCGCCTCGGCGTGCGCCTGCAGCGCGCGCATCGAGGAGGCGAACCGGAGTTGGCGCCGGATAGCGTGGACGGCAACGGCCAGGGAGATCGAGAACAGGCCGGTGAATGCGAGCAGGAGCCCCTGATGACCTGCGACCGTGTCACGGAAGGCGATGAAGACGAGAATGAGAAGGGCGATGCCGGTGATCGACGGCGCGGCCCCCGCGACCGCGGAGGCCAAGCCGGGTCCGGGAGCGGCGATGACGGCTCTCATGCGAGCATGGTCTGGCGCGACGCGGCCGGCGGCCCGGTGGAGACGGCCGGCGGATGCGGGGGCAGTTCGAATCCGAAAACGCTGCCCACGCCGGGCGTGCTCGTGGCCCAGGTGGAGCCGCCGTGCATGGCGACGAGACGATGGCAGATGGTGAGCCCCAGACCGCTGCTGTTCTCCCCCTGGGTCCCGGGCCGGCGAAGACTCTGCCCGTCGGTGAAGACCCGTGCGGCGTCCTCGGGCTTCATCCCGATGCCCGTGTCCGCAACTTCGACGACCTGCCGGCCGCCATCGCCGGGGTGGATCGAGACCTCGATGCGCC
The DNA here is from genome assembly GCA_013360565.1 of Candidatus Sumerlaeia bacterium. GTDB lineage: Bacteria > Sumerlaeota > Sumerlaeia > JABWBI01 > JABWBI01 > JABWBI01. The sequence continues at coordinate 24,868 of JABWBI010000014.1, forward strand.
CTCCCGGCTTGGTGAACTTGATGGCATTGCTCAGGAGATTTGAGATCACCTGCTGGATGCGCTCGACGTCGTGCTCGATCGGCGGCAGACCGCAGGGAGGAGCGACTTCGACCCCGACACCCTTCGTCTCCGCGAGGGGCCGCATCGTCGCCAGTGCCCGCTCGAGCGTCCGCTCGAGTGGGGCCACCGTGGGCCGGATGTCGTCTCGACCGGACTGCAGGCGCGACAGGTCGAGGATGTGCAGCACCAGAGACGTCATCTCGTCGACGACTGTCCGCATCGTGCTCACCGTCCCGGCGAAGACCTCCATGCCCGGCTGCCGGGCAAGTCGCACCTCCATCAGGTCGAGGTAACCCATCAGCGCCGTGAGGGGTGACTTCAGGTCGTGGGAGCAGAAGGCGACAAAGTCATCTTTGAGACGGTTGAGCTCCGCGAGCTGGGCATTGGCCTCATTGAGGCGCGAGACGGTCGCCTCGAGCTCCGCCGTCCGGTCCAGGACCTTCTCCTCCAACTGCATGTTGATCGCGGCGAGCTCGGCGTTGCGCTCGCGCAGGCGGCGCGAGAGCAGATGCCGCTCGATGGCGGTCGTCAGAATCGTCTCCACCTCGGCTCGCTCCCACGGCTTGGACAAGTACCCGGAGAGCGCCCCCGTGTTGATGCCGGCCACCATCGCGTCGAAGTCGGAGAACGCCGTCAGGATCAGGTACACGGTGTCCGGCCGGATTTCGCGCGCCTTCGCGATCAGCTCGACGCCCGTCATCTCGGGCATGCGCTGATCCGTGACAACGACGGCGACCTCCTGCTGCCGCAGAATCGCCAGCGCCTCGGCGCCGGACGAGGCGGTGGTCACCGAGAACCGCCGGCGAAAGGTCATCTTGAAGCCCTGCAAATTGTCCGGTTCGTCATCCACATACAGGATGGGACAGGCGCGGATCTCGTCGGCTGTGAGGAGGGCTTCCATGGGCGGTGTCACGGCGCCGGTCGCGGCCACTTGCGAGAGTGCCGCGACCTCTTGCGCACTGGACTCCCTATCGGCAGAGTGACTCAAGTTCTTGAGACAGAGTCATCTTGCCCGAGACCGCGCCCTCCCGCCCTGCGCCCCGCCTGGTCGGACGTGGCAATGAGCTACGCCAACTCTCTCTTTGGCTGCGGGCCTTCGCGGAGGGCGCATCGACCGCTCCGGTGCTGATCGCCGTGTCCGGAGCTCCGGGCATGGGCAAGACACGGATCCTCCAGGAGCTGCAGTCTCAGTGGTCGGACGAGGACCTCCGATGGGTCTGGGGCCCCTGCGACAGATTGGGCGTGCGGGCTCCCTGGGAACCGGTGCGACGGCTGCTGGCCTTGGCAGCGGGCGTGGAGGCGGGGCAAGCGGAGCACGAGAGAAGGGAGCGCCTCAACGCGTTGGGAAGGCGGGAGGGGCTGAGCGCTGACGACCTGGACGCGGCACGGGTTGTCCTCGACTTGTCGCCTGAGGATGCGACCTGGGCCTCCCTGGAGGGATCAGAGCGCTTGCAGCGGCTCTTCGCGGGCCTGGGAGGCTTGGCGCTCGGGTTGGGCGATCAGAGGAGAACGATTCTTGTCCTCGACGACCTCGACGAGGCGGATGGGGCAACGATGGGATGGGTGGAATGGCTGATTGCGGAGCTTCTCCGGCAAGGAGGAATCGGGGGAAATCGGGTTCTGGTCCTGGCCACGCATGGGCCGGAACTCGCCCGGGTCTTGCCAGGCGGAGGGCGTCGACGGGAGCTGGTTCTGGACGGGTTGCCCAGCGGCGAGGCACGCACGCTGCTGCGGGAACTGGCGGGAGCCCCGGGATCGCTGCCGGAGGGCCTCCTGACACGGGTGGTCGCATCAGCCCAGGGAAACCCCTATCACCTGGGCGAGGCGCTGCGGCTGCTGGTGGCCCGCGGCGAAGCGCGCAGGGCGGCCTCGGGGACCCTCCACCTGTTCGTGCCGGAGAGCGCCGTCTCCTTCGACGAGAACCCCTTGGTCTGGGCCGTGGAACGCGTCCGTACGCTGGAGCGCGCATCGCTGCGCGTGCTGCAGTGCCTCACGGTCGCCGGCGGCGAGGCCACGGATGGCGCCCTGCGGTCACTCCTTGAAGAGCAAGCCCACTGGGAGGGCGCAGTGCAGGCCCTGGTGGACCTTGACATGGCGGTGCGAGCCGAGCTGCCAGACGGGCCGGGGCTTCGGCTGGCACATCGCCTCGTGGGAGATGCGGCCGCGGCAACACTCCTGGGGGGTGAGCGCCGCGAGATCCAT
>JABWBI010000189.1 GCA_013360565.1 Candidatus Sumerlaeia bacterium
TCAGCCGTCGGCGCGGCGGGCGGCGATGTCCAGGCTGACGATGAAATCGCCCGGCCTCGTGCCCGCGGGCAGCGCCGCGGTGATCTTCTGATAGAGCGGATCGTTCCACGCGGTCATCGCCTCGATGTAGCCGGCCCTCGGCGTGAGCCGGATGTCCGTGAGTCCCGCCGCACGCATCATCGCTTCGGTCTCGCCGACGAGCACGGCGCCCGCGATGCAGCCGACGAGTGCCTCGACCATCGACTTCACCTCCGGCGGCAGCGGCCGCAGCAGCGCGAGGTCGGAGACCGCGACGCGCCCGCCGGGGCGCAGGACGCGCGCAATCTCGCGCCACACCTGCGGCTTGTCGGGCGAGAGGTTGATGACGCAGTTGGAGATGACGGCATCGACGCTCGCGTCGCCGACGGGCAGGTGCTCGATCTCGCCGAGCCGGAACTCGATGTTGTCGAGCCCCGTCCGGCGGCGGTAGGCCTCGAGGTTGCGGCGCGCCTTCGAGAGCATCTCGGGCGTCATGTCGACGCCGATCACGCGGCCCGTGGCGCCGACTTTCGGGCCGGCGAGATAGGCGTCGAAGCCTCCGCCGCTGCCGAGGTCGAGCACGAATTCACCCGGCTGGAGTGCAGAGATCGCGCCTGGGTTGCCGCAGGAGAGGCCCATGTTGGCGCCGTCGGGCAGCGCCGCGAGCTCTTCGGGTCTGTAGCCGATAGCCTCAGCCAACTGATCGGGATCAGGGGCGCTTCCGCACGGAGAGCTGCCCCCGCAGCATGAGCCACTGCGCTGCGCGACGGCCGCGTAGCCCTCGCGCACGGCCTCGCGGACCGTCTGCGCGTCGGGATTGGGAGAGAGAGTGGATGCCATTGGGTGGTTCCTTTGAGAGGGAGTTGGTGGGAATCAGCGGCAGCACGAACGCATCCGCTCGATCTGCCGCCGCGAAATCTCTTCGCGCGGGATGCAGAGAAGCTGGGCCAGCTGGCGCGTGTCAGCCTCGGCCTGCTGGTCACCCTCCAGCGAGGCCCGCAGCCACGCGAGGGCGCCGCAGACCGCTGGGGATGCCTCGTCGCACCGCGGCAGCCGCACGTGCACCCAGCGCCCCTCCTTGCGCGTGATGACGAGTCCAGCCTGGGAGAGGATTTGCAGATGCTTTGAGACGGTCGACGGCGCAAGTCCAAGCATTTCAATGATCTGACAGACGCACAGATCGTTCTCGCCCACGACAAGGAGGGTCCGAATGCGGGCCGGGTCGCTGAGAGCCCGGGTGATGGCGAGGGTCTCTTTCATTTGTCTTGACATTTCGTTTTATGGCGAAATATAGAATAGACGATCAGTTTGTCAAGCTCCCTCTTTCGGGGCGATCGAGACGAACCCCCTCACCGGGGGCAAGGAGGCGCAAGTGAAAAGGATCCAGATCCTGGGAACCGGCTGCCCCAAATGCCAGCAGCTGGTGGCCAATTCCCAGCAGGCCGTTGTGGAGGCCGAGGTCGAGGCGAGCGTCGAGAAGGTCACCGACCTCCAGGAGATCATGAAGTTCGGCGTGATGATGACCCCCGCGCTCGCCATCGACGGTCAGGTGAAGGCCTCGGGCCGCGTCCTGTCGCCAGAGGAGATCAAGAAGCTCATCGCAGGCTGAGAGGAGATCGACCATGCCTTCCAAGCAGAGTTGCTGCTGTGGCGGCGACAAGGTGGTGATGACCGTCGCGTGCTCGGGCCGGTCAAACACCGGGCAGCTGACGAATGACGCGGCCAAGCTCATCGATCGCACCGGAACGGCGCGGTTCGTCTGCCTCGCAGCCATCGGTGCTGAGGACCCGGAGGTCACGGACTTGGCCAAGTGCGCCGGCCGCCTGCTCGTGCTCGACGGGTGCGAGAAGGCGTGCGCGCGCAAGATCATGGAGAAGGCTGGGTTCCGCGAGTTCGTCCATCTCGACGTGACGCAGCTGGGAATCGAGAAGCGCCTCGACTCGCGCTACAGCGACGGCCAGCTCCAGACCGTCATCGCCGCCGCCGAGCGGCTCAGCGCGGGAATGCCGCTGGAGGTGCGGCCATGATGATGAAGTGGATGAAGGTCTTGATCCTCTGCCTGACGCCGTTGTCACTCACGAGCTGTGACCACTCGACTCGGGCCGAGGGCCAAGCGACCGCCGCTGTGCCCAGCCCGCAGCCAGCCGCAGCCACGACTACTGACGCCCCTGAGGCCACACTCCCTCGCCTCGTCGATCTCGGTGCGACGCGCTGCATTCCGTGCCGAATGATGGCGCCGACACTTGACGGCCTCCGCGAGGAATATGCGGGTGTGGTGTCGGTCGAGTTCATCGACGTCTGGGAGAACCCGAGTGCGGGGGACCTGTACGGCATCCGTGTGATTCCCACCCAGATCTTCTACGATGCACAGGGCACCGAGGTGCTTCGCCACCAGGGTTTCATGCCGCGCGAGGACATCGTCGCGCAGTTCGAGGCGATGGGCATCTCGCCGCCGCCACATGAGACCGAGTGACTCCCCATGGTCGAGCTCTTCACCTGGCTGACCAGGGCGGTCGAGGGTTCGGCGCTCGCCGCGTTGTTCGCCGCCTTCGTCTGGGGCGTACTCTCGCTCGTCCTGAGCCCGTGTCACTTGGCGAGCATCCCCCTGGTGGTCGGCTTCATCAGCCGGCAGGGGCCGGACGTCACGCCGCGCCGTGCGCTGTCGCTCTCGCTCGTCTTCGCCAGCGGCATCTTCATCACCGTTGCCGCGGTCGGGGTCGTGACGGCGAGCCTGGGGCGAATGGTCGGCGACGTCGGCGGCTGGGCCAACCCGGTGCTGTGCGGAATCCTCTGCGCCGTGGGTCTGTATCTCATGGGCGTCATTCGTCTGCCGCAGTGGGGCAGTGGCCCTGCGTCGACCTCGCTGCGAGGTCTCCCCGCCGCGCTCATCCTCGGGCTCGTGTTCGGGATCGCGCTCGGGCCGTGCACGTTCGCCTACATGGCGCCCGTGCTCGGTGTGACGTTCCGCGTGGCGAGCACCGACCTGCCCTACGCGGTCCTGCTGCTCCTGACCTTCGCCGTGGGCCACTGCTCGGTGATCGCGCTGGCAGGGACGTCGATGCCGCTCGCCCAGCGCGTCCTGCAGTGGAACGAGAGCTCGCGGGCGGCGACGCTCTTCAAGCGCCTCTGCGGGGCCCTGGTCATCGCGGGGGGCCTGTATCTGCTCTGGACTTGGTGACCGCATGACCTGGAAACGCGAACTCGCGCCGCTGACCATTGTCCTGGCTGTCTTCGGCGTGGTCTATTTCCTGCCGGTGGGGCAGGCGCGCTTCGATGGCGCTGTGATGGAGTCGCTCCATCTGGCCAAGTGGTACGCGCGCGAGCACGTGATCCTGTGCCTCGTGCCCGCATTTTTCATCGCCGGGGCGATTGGCGTGTTCCTCAGCCAGGCGGCGGTGATGAGATACCTCGGCGCGCGGGCGAACCGCGTTATGGCCTACGGCGTCGCGTCGGTCAGCGGCACGGTCCTCGCCGTGTGCTCGTGCACCGTGCTGCCGCTCTTCGCGGGCATCTACTCGCGCGGCGCGGGGCTGGGTCCCGCCACGGCATTTCTCTACAGCGGACCTGCCATCAACGTGCTGGCAATCATCCTCACGGCGCGCGTGCTCGGACTGCAGCTCGGCATCGCGCGCGCCATTGGCGCCGTCGCCTTCGCCGTCGTCATCGGCCTGCTGATGAATTGGATCTTCCGCCGCGAGGAACAGCAGCGAAACGGCGGCGACCTCGTCATGCCGGAGAGCGACGGCGGTCGACCGCTCTGGCAGACCGCCGTCCACTTTGCACTGATGGCCGGCATTCTGGTCTTCGCCAACTGGGGTCGCTCGGACGCTGAGGCCGGGCTCTGGCACGCGATCTGGGTCGCCAAGTGGCCGATCACCGCGGCGCTGTCGGCGGCGTTCGGCGTCGTGCTCGTGCTGTGGTTTGGCCTGCGGTGGTGGCATCTGACCGTGATCGCCGCGCCGGCCGCGACTCTCGCGCTTGCGCTGCCCACGCATCCGGCTTGGGCCTTCGCGGCCGGCGTCGCGGCGCTCTCCGTTTTCCTCGCGCGGACGCCCGGCGAGACTGAGCACTGGCTCGAGCAGACGTGGGACTTCGCCAAGAAGATTCTGCCGCTGCTGTTCTGGGGTGTGTTGGCGGCGGGCTTTTTCCTGGGGACGCCCGCGATGGACGGTCGCCCGGCGGGCGAGGGAGTGGTCCCCAACGCCTGGGTGGCGAGTCTCGTCGGCGGCAACTCGCTCTGGGCCAACTTCTTCGCCTCATTCGTCGGTGCGTTCATGTACTTCGCCACGCTGACCGAGGTCCCCATCCTGCAAGGCCTGCTCGCCTCGGGCATGGGAAAGGGTCCCGCCCTGGCGCTGCTGCTGGCCGGTCCGGCGCTCTCACTGCCCAACATGCTCGTGATCAACTCGATCCTCGGCCCCAAGAAGACCATCACCTTCGTGTCGCTCGTGATCGTCATGGCGACGGTGACCGGGATGGTCTTCGGAGCCTTGACCTCATGACGGGAGACAACTGCATGGCCATCAGACCCCGCCTGCTCTTCGTGTGCGTCGAGAACTCGAACCGCTCCCAGATGGCCGAGGCCTTCGCCCGGCTCCACGGCGGCGACCGTGTCGACGCCTGGAGCGCCGGATCGCGCCCCTCGGGCGTCATCAATCCCAAGGCCGTCGCCTCGATGCGCGAGCGGGGCGTCGACCTCTTGGCGGCTCAGCGCAGCAAGGGCCTCGATGATCTCCCGCCCGTCACATGGGACTGGGTGGTGACGATGGGCTGCGGCGATGCCTGCCCGCACCTGCCGGCACGGAACCGCGACGACTGGGCTCTGCCGGACCCCAAGCACATGCCGCCGGCGGAGTTCAACGCCGTGCGCGACGAGATCGAGCGGCGCGTGAGGGCGCTTCTGAAGACCTGTGGCGTGGAGGTGAAATGACATGGAATCCGACGGGAAGCAGCTGTCCGTCTTCGAGCGCTACCTGACCATCTGGGTGGCGCTGTGCATCGTCGGGGGAATCGCACTGGGGCGCTTGGCACCGGGCGTCGCACAGTGGCTCGACGGCATCGCGATCACGTCTCACGGCGCGCCGGTCGTCTCGATCCCCATCGCGATCTGCCTGTTCTTCATGATGTACCCGATCATGGTGAAAATCGACTTCGCCGAGGCCGTGCGAGCGGGCCGGACGCCGCGGCCCGTGCTGCTGACGCTCGTTGTGAACTGGGCAATCAAGCCCTTCACGATGTTCGCCCTGGCGTGGCTCTTCCTCGGCGTGTTGCTGCGGCCGCTGCTGCCGGGGATGGACACGCTGCGCGACGGCACGCAGGTGGAGCTGTGGCGGTCGTACATCGCCGGTTGCATCCTGCTGGGGATCGCACCGTGCACGGCGATGGTGCTCATGTGGGGCCACCTGGCGCGGGGCAACGACGGTCACACGCTCGTCATGGTCGCGATCAACTCGCTCTCGATGCTGGTCCTCTACGGGCCGCTGGGCGGGCTGCTGTTGGGGGTCTCGGCAATGCCCATCCCGTGGCAGGCGCTCGCGCTGTCGATCGGGATCTATGTCGCGCTGCCACTCGCCGCCGGGTATCTCTCCCGCCGCTGGGTTCTGCGTGTGAAGGGCGAGACCTGGTTCCGCGAGCGCTTCCTGCACTGGCTCACGCCCGTGTCGATCTCGGCCCTGCTGCTCACCCTGGTGCTGCTGTTCAGTTTCAAGGGCGCGGTGATCACGGCCGCCCCCCTGACCATCCTCTGGATCGCCGTGCCCCTGTTCCTCCAGACCCTGCTGATCTTCGTGCTGGGCTGGTGGCTGGCCCTCCGGATGGGGCTGTCCTACGAGGACGCCGCCCCCAGCGCCCTGGTGGGAGCCAGCAACCACTTCGAGGTGGCCATCGCCACCGCCGTGTTGCTCTACGGCCTGGGATCGGGCGCCGCCCTGGCGACGGTGGTGGGTGTGCTGATCGAGGTGCCCGTGATGCTGCTGCTGGTCAGGCTCTGCCTGCGGGGGCGGAGCCGGTTCGCCCGCTGACCGCCCGGTTTGTTCTGA
>JABWBI010000190.1 GCA_013360565.1 Candidatus Sumerlaeia bacterium
TCGGCTGCCGTGAGCAGGCGCTCGAGATGGTCGAGGCCCGCCTGCTCAGCGAGGGCCAGCTGTGGGCGATTCTGTCGAAGGAGGGGCTCGTCCGCGACACGGCCGAGCGCTTCCTCGCTCGCCGGGCGGCGCCGCCCACACTACTCGGGCTCTGACGCTGGCTCCGGCGGCGGCTCAGGACCCCGCCGCTTGCGCCGCTCGACCGCCTCGCGCAGGAGATACTCGATCTGCCCGTTGACCGAACGCAGTTCGGCCTCAGCCCATCGCTGCAGGTCGTCGTACAGCGCCGGCGAGAGGCGGAGAAGGAATTTCTTCGTCACGGCCGGCGCCTTCCCCGAAGACACACCACGCGGCCGATGGCCCTCGCCAGCTCCTCCGGCCGCCTGGAGCCGATCATCACCTCTCTGCCGTCGGTGAAAATCAGCCGGACCCCCCGGCTCCCCAGCACAGAGTACACCCGCTTCCCGCTCCAAGTCACGCGGTAGCCCCAGCCGCCGAACTCGCGCACGGGATGGTAGGTCTCCGGGCGGGCCTCGGCGAGGTCCTCGAGCGTGAAGTGGCGGCTCCAGGGGAGCAGGCAGGTGATCCACAGGCCATCGGCACCGACCTCGGTCGTCATCGACGCGAACCAGAACGCGAGGACCAGCACCAGGTGCAGACCGAGCACTCCCCCCGCCAGACCGGTCAGCGCGGCGGGGGAGATCGCCCCGCGCAGGGCCAGCCCGGCGAGGATGGCCGCGCTCACCAGGGCGCTCACGGCCAGCGACCCCTGCAGGAGCGGATGACGCATCCACTGCACCTCGGTGAAGAGGGCCTGCGGCCCGGGCCGCTCACGGCGCGGGGCACGTCTCTCCGCGGGCATGACCGTGCGCTCCGTTCCGTCACCCGGCGTAGAGCGTGCCAGTGTTGACGACGGGCTGGGCGTGGGTCTCGCCGCACAGGATGACGAGGAGGTTGGAGACCATCGACGCCTTGCGCTCCTCGTCGAGCTCGACGATCTGGTCGTGCTTGAGGTGCTCGAGGGCCATCTGGACCATGCCGACGGCGCCCTCGACGATCTTCTTGCGCGCGGCGATGATCGCGCCGGCCTGCTGGCGCTTGAGCATCGACTCGGCGATCTCCGGCGCGTAGGCCAGGTGCGACAGGCGCGCCTCCTCCACGACGACGCCGGCCTTCGACAACCGGTCCTGCAGCTCGCGCTCGAGCGCGTGCGAGACCTCGTCGATGTTCGCCCGCAGCGAGACAGCCGTCTCATCCTCCCACGCGTCGTAGGGGTACTGCGTCGCCAGGTGCCGCAGCGCCGACTCGCCCTGCGTCTCGACGTAGCTCATGTAGTTGTCGACGTCGAACGACGCCGCGTAGGTGTCCGCGACGCGCCACACGACGATCGCCGCGATCTCGATCGGGTTGCCCGTCTTGTCGTTCACCTTCAGCCGCTCGCCCGCCAAATTGTGGAGGCGCAGCGAGAGCTTCTTCTTCCAGTAGAAGGGATTCACCCACCAGAAGCCGCTCGACCGCGCCGTGCCCTGGTAGGCACCGAAGAGCAGAAGCACCGCCGCCTGGTTGGGCTGCAGCATGAAGAAGCCGCAGCTCAACAGCACCGCCCCCAGCAGCGCCACCACCGTGAAGATCAGGCCGGGGACATTCTCGTTCGAGATCGACCACACCAGACCCGCGGCCGTGAAGACATACAGCAAGATCGTCAGCCCCAACATCCCCCAGCCCGACGCGGGCTGGATGACGCGCTCTTGACTCGCCTGACTCATGGACGCACCTCCTGCGTGCTATATCGATATGATATCACAATGATTCTGCGTGTCAAGAGGCGAATGTGGCGGACTGGCCGGGCGAATGCGCATGATTGATGTCAGATAACTTGGCCTACTGGCCTTGCATCAATGTGCGGACGGCGGCCAGTACGCCTTCGCCCACCCGTGCCAGAAAGCCATAGTCCAAGGTCTCCGGCGTGTCCGTCGGCTGGTGGTAGTGGGGATTCCGGTAGAACGACGTGTCGGTGATCATCAGAGCGGGGAAACCTTCGTCCCAGAAGGGACTGTGATCGCTGAGCCGGGCTCCGCCGACAGCCGAGCCGTCGCCGGGCAGGAGAAGCATCTCGACTTTCAGCCCGGGGCACGTCGCCATGCTGCGGGCCACGGCCCGCGTGAAGGACGCCGAGGCGTCGTTGCCGACGACGGCGATGAAGTCGCCGGTGTCGGGGTAGTGCCCGCGCAGAGCGTCGGGCAGACACTGCGAGCCGGGGCGCGGGTCGCAGCACCCGAGCATCTCGAGAGAGATCATGCCGTGGACAGGCGTGCGCGCGAGGCGCAGGAGCCGGGCGTGGTGGGCCGAGCCGCGCATCCCCCACTCCTCGAGGTCGTAGGCGATGAGCTGGAGCTGCACGGCGTCGGCGGGCGAGGGCGTGATGAGGCGGGCCAGCTCGAGGAGCACGGCGACCGCACTCGCGTTGTCATCGGCGCCGGGGGTCTCCTCCTGGCTGTCATAGTGGGCTCCGACGAGGAGGCGCGGCCGGTCGAGCGGGGCCTGGGCATGGACGGCGAGCAGGTTGACGCCGTCGGCGCCGGGGATGGCGAACCGGTCGTCGTTGACGACCCAGCCAGCACCCTCGAGCTCCGCACGGATGAGGGCGCGGGCGCGAGCGTGGGCCTCGGATCCCCCGGGCCGAGGCTCGGCGGCCAGGGCCGAGACGGTATGCTGGAGGCGGCGCGGGTCGACGGTCACAGAGGTCAGGATCAGGCAAGCGGAGAGAAGGAGCAAGGCGCGAGGCCGGCCGAGCGGCTCCTTGAACGGCGACGCGCCGGGTCCCGAGAGACACCGGCGCATCACCGGGGGATGGGGGCGGAAGGACTCAGCGCTGCAAGAGGCTGAGGGCCGCCTGTGGCACGAGGTTGGCCTGGGCAAGGATGGAGACGCCGGCCTGCTGGAGGATCTGCGCGCGCGTGAGCGCCGCGGTCTCCTGGGCGAAGTCGGCATCGCGGATGCGCGACTCGGAGGCCGACAGGTTCTCGGCGGTGGCCTGGAGGTTGGAGATCGTCGCCTCGAGGCGGTTGGTGATCGCGCCGAGGTCCGAGCGCAGCAGGTTGAGCTGCGTCAGCGCGTGGTCGGTCGTGCGGATGGCGGTCTGGGCGCCCTCGGCCGTCGTCACGTTCACGCGGTTGATGGCCGTGTTGACGTCGACGGTGTAGGACGTGATGCCAAACCCCGCGTCGGCCGCGTCGGCCCCGGCGACCGAGAAGGTCTCGTTGGAGACCAGCCGGATGTTGCCGTGATAGACCTCGGCGGCGAGGCCGGTGATCGTGGCGCCGGTGCCGGCGGCGACGATCTCGATGTTGCGGCCGTCCTCGGCGGTGAGCACGAGCTGGTTGGACCCATTGAGACTCGCCACGACGCCGGTCTGGTTCGAGACGGCGTTGATCTTCTGGCGCAGCGCGCTGTCGGTGTCGTTGGCCAGCGTGGCACCCTGCAGGCGCACGCCGTTGATCTCGACGTAGTTCGTCGAGTTGAGCGTGCCGCCGGCAATCGCCCCGCCGGTGACGACGGTGTCGAGCACCTCGGCGTAGACCTTCGTCTGGCCGGACGCGCGGTTGATGGCCGCGGCCAGCGAGATGGCCGAGGCGTCGCGCTGGGCGGTCGACAGCACGTCGTCGGCGACGACGGGGTCGTCGATCGCCACGCCGTTGATCGACAGATCCGCCAGGTCCGCGGCCGAGTTCACAGCCGTCGCGATCTGGTTGCCGTCGACCGTGGCCACGGCCCCGAGGCTCGAGGCGCGCACGTCCCCGATCGAGACGGACAGCGTCTGGTTCTGGTTGGCGCCGACGTGCAGGACGACGTCGCTGAACGAGCCGTCGAGCAGGTTCCGGCCATTGAACTGCGTGGTGTTGCCGATGCGGTCCAGCTCGTCGATCAGCTGGTTCACTTCGTTCTGGATCGAGTCGCGGTTCGCGTCGCTGTTTGTGCCGTTCGCCGCCTGGATGGCCAGCTCGCGGATGCGCTGAATGATGTTCGTCGTCTCATTCAGCGCCCCTTCGGCCGTGCCGACGAGCGAGAGGCCATCGCCGGCGTTGCGGACCGCCTGACGCAGACCGCGCACCTGAGCGCGCAGGTTCTCGCTGATCGCCAGACCGGCCGCGTCGTCGCCCGCCCGGTTGATCCGCAGCCCCGAGCTCAGGCGCTCGAGCGCCTTGCCCAGTGCCATCGTGCTCTGTTGCAGATTCCGCTGTGCGTTGAGGGACGTGATGTTGCTGTTGACGGTGAGTGCCATGGGCTCAACCTCCGTGTTCCCCGCGCCGCATCCCTGACGGCGAACCATGGGAACCTCAGTGTGGGCGCCCGGCGGGAGGTCCCCGCGCGAGCGCCGAGCCCATCACATCAGTCCGTATTGCATCTCACCCAGTTGACCCAGGCCGCTTTCCGGCCTGCTATCGGTTGTCACACTCCACTTATCGGAGCCGGGTGAGAGCACTTGAGAGGAGACGGGAAATTTTTTTCAGCTCCCCGACGCACTCACCGCCCGGCCCTTGGCCCAGTCGCGCAGCGCGGCGATGTCTTCGCGCATCGTCTGCGAGAGGGGCCGTGCCGCGCGGACGGCCGCGAGCAGCTTGGCCGTGTCGAAGGGCTCACCCGCCGCGAAGGAGTCGAACATCGCCGAGATGACCGCCTGCTCGATCTCCGCGCCGCTGTGCCCCTCACTGGCCGCCGCCAGCGCCGCGAGGTCGAACTGATCCGCCCGCCGGCCGCGCTTCTCCAGGTGGACGCCGAAGATCTCCCGCCGCTCGGCGGCGCTGGGCAGGTCGACGAAGAAGATCTCGTCGAACCGGCCCTTGCGGATCAGCTCCGGCGGCAGCCGCCGGATGTCGTTGGCCGTGGCGATGACGAACACCGGCGCGCTCTTCTCCTGCAGCCACGTCACCACGGTCCCCAGCACGCGCGCCGTCGTCCCCGAGTCGGTGTCGCCCCCGCCCCGGACCCCCGCCATGCCCTTGTCGATCTCGTCGATCCACAGGATCACCGGCGCGATTGACTCGGCGATCTTGACCGCCCGGCGGACGTTGCCCTCGCTCTCGCCGATGTACGAGCCGAAGAGCTGACCCATGTCCAGGCGCAGCAGGGGCATCTGCCACAGCCGCGAGCACGCCTTCGCGACCAGCGACTTGCCGCAGCCCTGAACGCCGAGAAACAGGACCCCTTTGGGCAGCGGCAGGCCGTAGCGCCGGGCCTCCTCGCTGAACGCCAGACGCCGCTGCGCGAGCCAGTGCTTGAGGTTCTCAAGCCCGCCGACGTTCTCCAGGCCGCTGTCGACCTCGAAGTACTCGAGCAGGCCCGTCTTGCGGATGATCTGCTTCTTCTCGGCGTAGATCAGGGGCGTCTCGGCGCGCGTGAGCCGGCCGGTGATCACGAGCACCTTGGCGAAGACATTCTCGATCTCCGTCATTGTCAGACCGACGGCCGCGTCGGCGATCTCGGCCGCCGCCTCGGCGGAGGTGTCCACCTGGAGCTGGGCGTTGCCCCGGACGTCGTCGGCGATGTGCCCGAGCAGGTCGGCGATCTCCGTCTTCGCCGGCAGCGGGAAGTCGACGATGGTCGTCTCCTTCTCCAGCTCGGGAGGGATCTCGAGGACCGGCGAGGTGATGACGAGGCTGGTCTGGGTTGCGTGGAGCTGACCGCACAGGTCACGCAGTGTCCGCACGACGGTCGCGTCCTTGAGAAACGCGTGGAAGTCCCTGAGCACAAAGATCGCCGGCTCCGTCGTCGATCCGATCTCCCGCAGGCCCGCCACCGGATCCTTCGTGCCCTTCTTTTCCTCCCCCGGCGCGGGTCCGGCGCGGTGGCGATAGCGCTGCACGCCGCCGGAGATTGTCCACTGGTAGACGCGCTTGCCCAGCTTGCCCGCGATCGCTTCGATCTCCCCGCCGGCGCGGTTCTCCTCCCATGTCAGGACGTACAGAAGCGGGTACCGCGCCCGGATGTACACCTCGAGGTCGCTCATGCCCGGGCGCGCGGTCTGCGGCGGCCCCGGCGCGGCGCTC
>JABWBI010000191.1 GCA_013360565.1 Candidatus Sumerlaeia bacterium
GGACGCGGCAGCGGTTTCCCCGCGGCCACCGAGCGGCTGCCGGCGGCGAGGCAGCCCATCGCCCCACGCCACGGGCGGGAGGCCGAGGACGCGGCGGATCTCGTTGATGGTTATCACGCCGAACTCCAGGTGGTACTGGAAGAGGTTGTGGTCGTCGAAGCGCAGAACCCGCTCGCCCTCGCCCGGCGCGGGGCGGCGGTAGCGCTGATAGAAGTGGGCGACGGAGAGCGGGACACCCGCCGCGATGAGGCCGCGGTCGATCTCCAGCTGCTCGCGCAGATCCTCGTCCGCCGTCGTGTCGATCACCCAGCGCGGGAGGGGGACGTCCGGCCCGAAGTTGAAGCGGACGAGCGGGCGCACCAGCTGCTGATTGACGGTCTCCATCAGCGCCTTGGCGTCGAACTCGATGTACTCGTTGCGGACGAGATTGTGGACTTGACCGAGTGCCAGGGAGCCGACGCGGCGGCCCTCGTCGGCCGTCAGCGTCTCGCCGAGGACGATCTTGCTCATCTCATCGTTGCACCAGTCGACGAGGTCCTTGTACGTGTTGACAGTACCCGACCGCTTGGCCTCGAGGAGCTCGACGGCCATGCTCTGCGGGATCGTGACACCGGCGTCGGACTGCATGCTCTCGACGACATCGAGCAGGGCCTGCTGATCGGCGGGGCTGGCGCCGCTGGGGTACTTGCCGACGACGGTGGGCTGGCCGAACTTCTCGTTGAAGATCACCCAGAACTTCAGGGTCTGCTTCTTGAACCAGTGGAGCCAGAAGGCCTTCTGGCACAGCCCCGTGCCGTGGGGATTGCCCGGGCCGGGATTGAAGACCATGACCATCGTCTTCTCCGGAGGCACGGGCCGGGCGCGATCGAGCGCCCCGGGGCGCCCCCAGAAGAGCTGGTCTCGCCCCTCGAGCAGCATGAGGCGGCCGCGGTCGTCGAAGACGAATTCCTGAGGCAGGCGGCGCCGGAGCCTCACCGGCGCCACCCGCCCGCCAGGAGCCGCGGCGGCCTCACCTGCGGCCGCGGCCCGGTATGCCCACTCGATCTCCACGACGCTGAAGCCCTTGGCCAGGCTGTCGAGTAGCCCGCGCAGCGCCTCCTCCCAGCCGGGGATCGCCTCCAGCGTCTCGCGCACCCACTCGGCGATGGAGGCATCGCGGCTCGTCTCGCCGCCGGGGACGACCGTGCGCTCGCGGCCCAGGACGCCGTAGAGGCGTGTCTGGATCACGGAGTAGAGATGTCCATCCTTGTCGAGCATCTCGTCGAAGAGGTCGTAGACGCTGCGCCATCCGCCGAGCCGGTCTCCCGCGGTGCGCAGAATCTCCGCGAGCCGGTCGAAGTGGCCGGAGGGCAGGAAGCCCGTCTCGGCGTTGGGGGAGGGGAGTCGCTCGAGCGGCGGCTTGGCGGGAACGGATTCGATGGGCATCTCGGCGGCACCTCATTGCGATTTTTCTTCGCTCTGGCGGGGCGGACTCTGAGCCGGAGGGACGCGCGGGGTCAATTCCCTCCCAGCCCCAGGCGGCCACTCAGATGGTCCCAAGCGCTGTGAAATCAGAGATCAACACGTGGAGCGTGACCGTGAGACGATCGGGATGTAGGGGAATTCCGGAAGTTGAGTGATTTCAGGCATTCATCATCAAGTTCGGAGCGAGAAGTCCGATGAGGCCCCTGAGCCTGCGCTCAGGCCTCGAGGAGAGCCGGTTTGTCGCTGCGGATGCGCATCTCGCTTCTGGTCATCGCGATGTTCGGCCTCTCGATGCTGGAGACGGTCGTGGTTCACCGGCTGGTCGTGGCACCGAGCTACGCCCAGTTGGAAGAGGAGGAGGCATTGGAAGACGCGCGGCGCGGTGTCGAGGCCGTGGACCGCGAGGCGTATCACCTCGGTCTCTTCTGCTACGACTACGCGCGGTGGGATGACATGTGGCAGTTCGCGGGGGCGCCGGGGGAGGAGTTCATCGAGGTCAACTTCCTGCCGGAGACTTTCACGGAGAGCCGGCTGACATCGGTGCAGGTCTTGACCGCCGGGGGAGAGCGGATCTGGGGCGGATCACACGATGAGACGACCGGGGAGCCAATCTCGCTCGAAGCGTTTCCGGCCTCCGGGCTTGCTCCGGACTCGCCGCTGCTGCGGGTGAGCGCGGATGGGCGCGGCCTTCAGGGGCTGATGCTGACCGAGCGGGGCCCGATGCTCGTCGCCTCGCGGCCGATCCTTCGCACCGACGGCTCGGGTCCGATGCGCGGCGTGCTCGTGATGGCCCGGGAGTTCGACGCCGCGCTGATCCGGGGGCTGTCTGAGCAGACACGGGTGCACCTGGAGATCTGGCCCGCGGTGGCGAGCCTCCTGCCCGAGGAGGTGGAGGAGGAGGTGGGTGACCTGCGCGACCGCGCGGCGCGCTTCGTCGTTCACAGCGAGTCTCTCATCCACGTCTACCATGTGATCGAAGACATCGCGGGCGACCCCGCGCTGGTGCTGCGCGCGGACGTGGAGCGGAACATCTCCGCGCGGGGGGCGATGGCGCTCCGGACGGCGCTGCTGTCGACGCTGGGCCTGGGGATTGCGGGCTTTCTGATCGCCCTGTGGGTGGTGAACCGGCTCTTGGTGCGGCGGGTGGCGGCGATCGGGGAGACGGTGCGGCGCCTGGGGCGGGAGGGCACGCTCCCGGAACGGCTGCGGGCGGAGGGAGTGGATGAGCTCGGCGAGCTCGAACGGGAGATCAACCGCATGCTCGACCGCATCGAGCAGGGCGAGGCGGCGCTGCGGGCGAGCGAGGCGGAGGCGCGCAAGCTGGCCCTCGTGGCGAGTCACACGGACAACCTCGTGATCATCACGGATGCGCAGGGGCGCGTCGAGTGGGTGAACGACGGCTTCACACGGGTCACGGGGTACACGCTCGAGGAGATGCGCGGGCGCAGACCGGGCCACGTGCTGCAGGGGCCGGAGACCGACCAGGCGACGGTGGCCCGCATGCGCGAGTGCATTGCCCGGGGCGAGGGGTGCCACGCCGAGATCGTCAACTACGCGAAGTCGGGCCGGAAGTACTGGCTGGAGACCGAGGTGACCCCGCTGCGGGATGGCGAGGGGCGGGTGACGAACTTCATCGCGATCCAGAGCGAGATCAGCGAGCGCAAGGCGGCGGAGGAGGAACTGCACCGCAGTCAGGCGTTCCTCCAGGCGGTCATCGAGCACATCCCGTTCGCGGTGTTCGTGAAGGACGCGCGCGACCTGTCGTACGTGATGATCAACAGCGCGGCCGAGCAGCAGATGGGCCTGAGCGCGGAGCGGGTGATCGGCCACCGCGACGCCGAGTTCTGGCCGGAGTGTGCGGAGGAGCTCAACGCGGTCGACCGCGAGGTGCTTCGGACGCGACAGATGCACGAGAACCCCGAGGAACACATGGACACGCCGCAGACGGGCGAGCGGTGGTTCTCGGTGCGCAAGATCCCCATCCTCGACTCTCAGGGGAAGCCGGTCTATCTGCTGGGGATCAAGGAGGACATCACCGGGCGCAAGGCGGCGGAGGAGGAGCTCAGCCGGAGCCGGGCTTTCCTCAGGGCGGTGATCGAGCACATCCCGGTGGCGGTGTTCGTCAAGGACGCGCGGGACCTGTCCTTCGTGATGGTGAACAGCAGCGCCGAGCGGCTGTTCGGATACCGGGCCGAGCAGCTGATCGGGCACTGCGACCGCGAGTTCTGGCCAGAGCAGGCGGAGTTCTTCAACCGGGTGGACCGCGAGGTGCTGGAGGGCCGGATGCTGCGGGAGATCCCGGAGGAGCGGATCACGACGCCGCACGCGGGCGAGGTGTGGCTGACGACGAAGAAGATTCCGATTCTCGACACGCAGGACCGGCCCGTCTATCTGCTCGGCATCACCGAGGACATCACCGTCCGCAAGCAGGCCGAGGAGCAGATGCGGCGGGCGAAAGAGGCGGCGGAGGCGGCGAACCGGGCGAAGAGCGAGTTCCTGGCCAACATGAGCCATGAGATCCGCACGCCGATGAACGGGATCATCGGGATGACGGAGCTTCTGCTCGACTCTCAGCTGGCACCGGACCAGCGCGAGTTCGCCTCGACCGTCAAGCAGTGTGCGGAGTCACTGCTCGACCTGATCAACGACATCTTGGACTTCTCGAAGATCGAGGCGGGGAAGCTGGCGATCGAGAAGATCGACTTCGACCTGGTGACGGCCGTCGAGAGTGTGACCGACGTGCTGGCGCAGCGGTGCCATGACCGGGGGCTCGAGCTGACCTGTCACATTGACCCCGCGGTGCCGGCGGCCCTGCGCGGGGATCCCGGCCGGCTGCGGCAGGTGCTGCTCAACCTGCTGGGGAACGCGATCAAGTTCACCCATGAGGGCGAGGTGGGCCTCGACGTGCGGCTGGCGGACGGCGGGGGCGATGGCGTGATGCTGCGGTTCGCGGTGCGGGACACGGGCATCGGTATCCCGGCCGACCGGGTGGATGCGATCTTCGATCAGTTCACGCAGGCCGACGCCTCGACGACCCGCAGGTACGGCGGCACGGGGCTGGGACTGGCGATCTCCAAGCAGCTGGCGGAGGCCATGGGAGGGGAGATGGGCGTGGAGAGCCGGGTCGGCGAGGGCTCGACGTTCTGGTTCACGGTCCGCTGTGAGCGCCAGCGCACGCCGGCCCCGAGGCCGAGTCTGGCCGACGGCGGGATCCGGGGCTCGCGCGTGCTCGTCGTCGACGACAACGCGACGAATCGCACGATCCTCGCGACACTGCTGGAGTCCTGGGGTGTGCGGCACACGGAGGTCGAATCCGGCGCGCAGGCGCTTGAGGTGCTCCGAGCGGCGGCGGAGGCGGGGGATGCGTACCGCTTCGCGCTCGTGGATTACCAGATGCCGGGGATGGACGGTGAGGAGCTCGGCCGCGCGGTGTCGGGCGATGCGCGCACGGCGTCGACGCGTCTGATCATGCTCACGTCGGTGGGACGGCGCGGGGACGCGGCGCGGATGGCGGCGGCGGGGTTCTCAGCCTATCTCACCAAGCCCATCAAGCAGTCGCAGCTCTTCGACTGCCTCGTCGCGGTCGGCTCGGCGGCGCCGGGCACCGGGGACGCGGAGCGCGGGCGCGAGGCGCTCATCACGAAGCACACGCTGGCGGAGATGAAGCGCCGCGGGGTGCGCGTCCTGCTGGCCGAGGACAACGCGGTCAACCAGAGAGTGGCGCTCCGCATTCTGGAGCGCCTGGGGTGTCAAGCCGACGCGGTCGGTGACGGGCGCGAGGCCCTGGCGGCGCTCGAGGCCAAGCGCTACGACGTGCTGCTGACGGACATCCAGATGCCGGAGATGGATGGGTACGAGCTCACGCGGGCCATCCGGCGCCGCGAGGCGAACGGGGTGCATCTGCCGATCATCGCGATGACGGCCAATGCGATGAAGGGCGACCGCGAGCTCTGCCTGGCGGCGGGGATGGACGAGTACGTCTCCAAGCCGGTCCGGACCACTGATCTGGCCAACGCGCTGAACCGGTGCCTGTCTCGCAGCGACGCGGAGCCCGGGGACGAGCCGGACGATGCCTGCGGCGAGACCGTTGCGACGGCCGGCCCGGTCGATCTCACCTCACTTCGCCACACGGCGGCGGGCGACGAGGGATTCGTCCGGGAGATGATCGAACTCTATCTGGGGCAGACGGCGGAGGAGATCACCGAGATCGAGGACGCCGTGGCGACGGGGCGCGACGATGCTCTGGCGAAGGTCGCGCACACGCTCAAGGGCGCCTCCGCCTCATTCGGCGCACACGCGATGAGCCAGCTGGCCCGCGAGGTCGAGATGGCCGCGAAAGCGCACTCGCTCGACGAGGCGCAGACTCTGCTCGGCCGCATCCACGCGGAGTTCGAGTCGATCCGTGCTCAGCTGGAGAATGTGCTGGCGGCGCGCTGAGGTCTGGCGACACTGGCCGTCATGAGTGCGGCCCTGTGGACCCGGGAGTGGCGCGGCGCGCAGCGCCGCTGGTGGCTTCAGCCCTGGGCCGCCGCCGCCGGCGCCTGCTCTGCGGCGCTGCTGGCGGT
>JABWBI010000192.1 GCA_013360565.1 Candidatus Sumerlaeia bacterium
TGCGCGACGCCAACCGCGCCCGCGCCCGCTTCGCCGCGCTCATCGGCCCCGACGAGATCGCCGCGGGCGAGGTGCAGCTCAAGGACCTGAGTGGAGGTGAGCAGAGGCGCGTTGCCTGCGCCGGTGTTCCGGAGGCGGTGATCGCTCAGGCCAGGTGAGCGATGCCCCGCACGGGCAGGGCAAGCTCGCGGGGATCGGGCGCGACGCGGTGCGCCTGCTCCATCTCCAGGCGCAGCTCAATCCGCGGGCCCGGCAACGCGTCGACGGGGAAGTGGAGGTGATCGCACGTGTTGTCGAAGAAGTGGACCTCGCGGCCGTTGATGACACACCGGCCGGGATTGGTCTCCCTGACAGGCTGCCGGGAGTTGATCTCCAGGCGGACGAACCGGGCCCCCTCCCTCTTCGGCAGCGTGAGCGTGCCCGTGCGCGACATCCAGACGTGGCTCGGCCTGCCATCCGCGTCGCGCTCGAGGGCGTGGAATCCGTCGCCGAATTCGATCTCGGTGGAGTCGAGGGTCAGCGGCACCGCGCGGAACTGCTCGAAGAAGCGGCGGTGATGATGTTCGTCTCCGCCATTGATGCCCGTGGGGAGCGCGCACTCGCGGCACACGCGCGACGGGTTCCACCCGTGAATGGTGCGGCGCAGATTCCGGTAGAGCGGCCCGTTCCAGATCTCCTCCCACGACTGCTGTGTCATGTCGCCGAGCTTCTCGCCCATGATACAGCAGGGGAAGACCGTGCCGTCCGACGCGAAGTACGCATCCTTCCACGGCATGGTGCAGTAGGTCACACCCGCCTTGCCGCGCGGCTCGCGGCGGCTCCGCAGACGGGAGAGGACGGCTCTCAGGCCGAGTTGACGCGCCTTCAGACGCGCCAGCTGGCCTCGCCGCCACAGGCGGCGCGTCTTGCCTGAGAGGCCGCGCCCCCGGTCCGCACCGCCGAGAATCATCGGCCAGTAGGCGGCGGGCACATCGACCTGCACGCCCAGGCGTGAGCCGATCCGCAGGGCTTCGAGGAACGCCGGCGCCACCAGCTCGGGAGCATCGTTGACCGATTGCCCCTTCATCTCGCCGAACACGTCCTCGCCCCCGAGAGGGAGAACGAAGATCTCGGCCGCGCCGTAGCGGTGGGCCAACCGCACCAGCTCGGGCAAGTCAGCCACGTTCTGTCTCATCGCGACGAAGTTGATCCGGAACCGGAATCGCCGTTCGCTTCCCGCCGCCTCGGCGTTGCGCCTGATGCATTCCAGGGTCTTGAGGATGCCGTCCCATTTCACGAAGGGCCGGATGGCCTCAAAGGTCTCCCGGCGCGCCCCGTCGATCGAGAGACAGAGCACGACGTTGCTCCGGACAATCTTGGCCACGCGCTCGTCGTCTCGGAGCAGGATGCCGTTGCTCGTCGAGTACACTTCGATCCCGCGCGCCATGCACTCGTCGAACATCTGCCAGAACGGCTTGGCCATGAAGGGCTCACCGTACCCGATGAGCTCGGCGCGTTCCACGCCCTCGAGCACCGAGTCGGCGATCCTGCGGTACAGACCCGCGTCCATGTCCTGTCCGAACTTGCCATAGAAGTGGCCGCAGTGCGTGCAGCGCGTGTTGCAGCGGTTCGTGGGCTCGATCCAGATGTGCGTGGGATTCGCGGGGGCGAGCTCGCCGAGTGAATCCAGCTGCGCCTGCGTCATGGGCGCGGCCTGATCTGTGATATCACTCATGCTGACGGATGCCACCGCTTTCACATCATCCCGAATTCTGCGTGAGCCGGATGCCGAACGCGTCGCACAGAGCCAATTGACCCGTCAAGCGGTTCAGATCCGCCGCTGGCTGCCGATATGTTCTGAACGAGGAATGCCCACCCTCACCGTCCGAGGTGATCCAAATGGAACGCATCCTGGCTCTTGCCGCGGCTGCACTCGTCCTCTCGGCATCCGCCCTCGCCGCTCCGTCTCTCCCCGATCGCGGCTCCGGCGGCGGGCGCTCCGGGTCAGCGGGGCACTCTCGCCCGGAGCCCCCCAGCGGAGGCTTCCATGGGCTCGGGCAGGGGCAGGCCGGGGGCACGGGCCAGCTCCCCACGACCCTTCCCAACGGCATGACGCTGCCCGTGAATCCCGCCACAGGAGGTCAGCAGGTCGAGGCCGTCGAGTCGGCCCGCCAGGCCGCCACTGAGGCGCTGAGCGGCCGGCAGACACGCGGGGCGACTCTCACGACGGGGACCACGGACGTCGATGCTGAGGCCGAGCCCGCCCTCGAGGCGACCGGCGAGGGGACGATTCAGCTCCTCGGGACGCTGCGCATCAGCGCCTCGGGCCGCGGCACGCTCCACATCGACAGCATGAGCCAGGTCGTCTGGGAAGACCCCGAGCGAGTCCAGGTCGCTCAGGAGAGCAATGGCCTGCGCTACACGGTGAATTCGACGAGCAACAGCGTCCAAGTCACGGGCGCCAACGTTCAGATGACTCTCGAAGGCGAGTCGCTGCGCGTCACCGTCTATGGCAACGGCACGGCCACGCTGCGGGGCAGCGGCTCTTACTCGCAGCCCAATCGCAGCGCACGCTGGCCCGATGACGGGGAGACGATCGTGCTTCAGAGCCCGGCGACGATCGACAGCGTGACCTCTGCCCTGACGACCACCACGATCCCGGCTCAGTTGACCCTCCCGAGCGGCGCGGTGGGTCTCGCGGGCCCTTCCGGCCTGGACCGGCCCCAGAGCGGCCTCAGCCGCGACGGCAACCGCCAGGGCCGGAATCGCTGATCTTCGATCTCACCCGCCGGTGATCGGCCGTCCGCGCTCGTAGTTCGGCGCGGGCGGCTTCGCCCGGATGATCTTCGTCCACGCCCACCGCCCGCCCCGCCGCAGCCGGATCTCGATCCAGTAGAGCGTCTTGATGATCAGCCCCTCCTGCGCGATGCAGTTGCCCGCGTTGCCCGCGTTGATGCCCGTCTCGACGTGGCAGTGGCGACACGCCAGGGGTGGAAACGCCGTGTGGATGCGAAGCCGCAGCACGCGGTAGCGCCAGCCGTTCCACACGCTCCGGAACGGGCGGTTCCGGATGGAGCCGATCGGCGGATGAGCGCAACACGGCTGCACGTCGCCCGTCGGCGTGATGAAAGGGTGAATCCAGGGCGAACCGCAGCGCTGCGGAAACCGCCTCCGCTTGGGGAAGAGCCGGCCCGCGGCGCGGATGCGTCGCCACAGCGGCAGCGGCACGGTCGGGATCGAGGTCTCGGCATGGTCCGGCGGCAGAGTGAGCGCGACGCCTGTCTCCTGCGCCACGCGCCGGGCCTCGGCGAACCACCGCCGGGCGAGCGCGGGGTCGTTGCGGAGCGACTCGGCGTCGAACGCGTTCCAGTTCAGACTGTAGTCAATGACGTGGATCGAGGCGATGTCGTACCGCGCGGCCAGACGGACGACGCCGGGCAGCTCGTGGACGTTCGACCGGACGGCGACGAAGTTGAAGTGCCACGCGCTGAGCAGCTGATCGACATGGATGCGCCGCAGGCGCAGGATCGTCGCGAGGTGACCGAGCAGCTGCTCGAAGCTCCCCCCGAGGCGAATGCGCTCGAACGTCTCCTTCGTCGCGCCGTCGACGGAGATGTTGACCGCCACCTTGTGGCGGATCATCTGCTCGATGCGCCGAAAGTTGAGGCCCGTCGCGTTCGTCGTCATGTCGAGCGCGGCCCCCTCGGCCACGCAGGTGTCCAGAATGTCATCGAAGAGGTTGCCGATCGTCGGCTCGCCGTAGCCGCTGATGCCGATGCCCGTGGCCGTCGGGATCAGCTCCTCGCGCACCTTCGCGAGCACACCGGCTTCCATGTCGGCGGCGAAGTAAGCGCCGTAGCCCTTCAGGCACGTCTGGCAGTAGAAGTTGCAGCGGTGCGTCCCCTCGACATTGAGCCGCGGAGGCATCGAGCGCAGCCGCAGCCGCCCGGCCTCCCACTCCGCCGCGTTGAGCCGGCGATTGGCCTCCTGACGCTTCGTGGCTGTGCGCCGTCTCAGCGGCTCGTCCTCACCCTCGGCTTCGCTGCGCCCGCCGCGGCGCCGCAGGTAGTCGACATAGCGGATGCCGATCGGCGGCCCCTCGTGGGCGGGACAGGTGCGCTGAATCTCGCGATAGGCCGCCTCCGCCTCGTCGAGGCGGCCCATCCGGACCAGCCGGTCGGCAATGCAGAGATGTGTCTCGGGATTCCCCGGTTCGATCTTCAACAGCTCGTGACAGAGCTCGATGGCCCGCTCGTGTTCACGCCGCGCCGCGTGGACGAAGATGAGATGGCGCAGCAGATCGGGGCAGTTGGGATGCCGGTGCCAGAGCGCCTCGACCTCGCCCACGACGCTCATGTTGCCCGTGCGGATGATTGCCAGCAGCGGCTCCATCTCCGGCGGGAGCGGCTCGTGGGGCGGCGGAGCGGCGGGGGCGAGGGCCATGACGGATCAGGCAGAGTGCACGGAGACGGGGGGCGGGTCAACCGGCGGTCGGGGTTCTTGCCTGCCGCCCGGGCCCGGACTACGCTCCGAACGCCATGCGCCTTCTCCTCCTCAATCACAACACCCGCGGCCAGGGCACCTACTGGCGCGCGCTCCAATTCGCACGGCAGTTTCACATGCGCGGGCACGAGGTGACGCTGATGTGCGTTGCCGCCGACAAGCGGTTCCGCGCCCGCCGCTCGAGCCGCGATGGCTTCACGCTCTTCGAGACGCCCCACTGGGCGCCGGGACTCGATCCGCAGGAGGGCTGGGGGCCGCTCGACGTCCTGTTCCGCACCGCGCGTGGACTGGCCCGGCGCGTGGACCTCGTCTTCAGCTTCGATCACAAGCCCGATGCGATCATTCCCGCGAAGGCCGCGCGCCTGCGCTCGGGGTGCCCGTGGATCAGTGACTGGTGCGACTGGTGGGGCGGTCCCGAGGGGCTCTTCCGCCGCTGGGTGATCCCGGGTGAGGGCTTTCAGGCGCTGCCTGCGCGTGTCCGGCGCTGGCGCGAGTGGATCTTCCGCCGCGACGAGCGCCGCGAAGAGCGGGCGCGCCTGTCCGCGGACCTGATGACGGTGATCTGCCAGGCCCTCGCCGACCGCGCCGAGAGCCTCGGCACGCGCCGCGACCGGATTCTGCTGCTGCCGTCGGGTGCGCCCGCCGACGCGATTCAGCCCGGCGACAAGAGCTCCGCGCGCGCTGCTCTGGATCTCCCCGGCGGCGCCTTCGTCCTCGGCTACATGGCCAATGCGCACCTCGACGAGGACCTCCTGCTCGGTGCCTTCGCTCGACTGCTCGACGCCGCGCCGGAGACGGTGCTCCTCGTGCTCGGGCCGCCGTTCGATCACCCCGAGCGCCATCTGACCCCCAGGCAGCGCACACGCAGCGTCCGCGCGCTGGGACCCGTGCCGTTTCCGCGCATCGGATCGGTCCTCGCCGCGGCGGACGTGCTGCTCATGCCGCTCTCCGACTGCCTCTACAACCGGGGCCGCTGGCCCAACAAGATCGGCGACTACCTGGCCGCCGGCCGCCCCATCGTCACCACCAACGTCGGCGATGCGCCGGCCCTCGTGAGCCGCCATGGCATCGGCTGGGTCGGATCGCCCACGTCCGAGAGCTTGGCCCGGGCGATCGCTCAGGCCTGGGACGACCGCGCCCAGTGGGAGGACCTCGGCCGCCAGGCACGCCGTGTCGCCGAGACCGAGCTCAGCTGGCACGCGCTGGCCGAGAAACTCATCACGGCTATCCATGTGCGGCTGGGGCTCGACCTCAGCCGCTGAGCTCGTGACCCGCGGGGGCCGTTCCAAAGAAAGCACTACAAAATCGCGGCGAGGAGGCACTACCTTCGGCCCGTGAGCGTCCCCCTCGTCACCATCGTCGTGCCCGCGCGCAACGCGGCCGGCCATCTGCCCCGCTGTCTCGCGAGCCTGTTCGCCCTCGACTGGCCGCCGGACCGGCGCGAGATCATTGTCGCCGACAACGCCTCCACCGATGCGACGGCCTCCGTCGCCGCATCGCTCGGCGCGCGCGTGGTGCGCGAGGGACGGCGGGG
>JABWBI010000193.1 GCA_013360565.1 Candidatus Sumerlaeia bacterium
GGCGCCGACGGCCTGGCCGACGACGGTGGCGACGGCGACGCTGAGGCCGAAGCCGGGCATGAAGGCGAGCGACTCGACATGGACGCCGATGTTGTTGGCGGCGAGGGCGGTGGTGCCGAGGAGGCCGACGATGCCGATGAAGATGACGTGCGAGCCGCTGTGGAGGACGCGCTCGGCCATGGCGGGCGCCGACAGGCGCCAGACGCGGGCGAGCGTGGGCCGCTCGAGCGTGACGAGGCTGCGGAGAGGGAGATGAACGGAGTGGCGGCCACGGGCCAGGACAGCGAGGGCGAGGAGGCCGCCGGTGGTGCGGGCGATCACGGTGCCCCAGGCGATGCCGGCGAGGCCAAGCGCGGGGATGGGGCCCCAGCCGAAGGCGAGGACGATGTTGGCGATGACGTTGAGGAGGTTCATCACGAGCGTGATGAGCATGGGCGTCCGCGAGTCGCCCGCGCCGCGCAGAATGCCATTGGCGATCATCAGCGGGAGGCCGAGGAGGCCCGAGAGGAGGACGATGCGGAAATAGAGCGCCCCGAGGCCCGCAACACCGGGCTCGGCACCGAGGGCGCGCATGGCCCACCCGGCGAGGGGCCATCCGGCGGCCATGACACCGAGCGCGAAGAGGAAGGCCAGCGCCATCGACTGGCCAGCGCACCGGCGGGCGCGCTCGACATCGCCCTCGCCCCAGTGGCGCGAGACGAGGGAAGCCGCCGCCATCGCGAGGGCGGCGAAGGGAGAGCTGGCGAAGAACATGAGCGTGCCGGCGACCATGGAGGCCGCGAGGGCGCGCTCGTCCCGCAGCCAACCGGCGACGAGCGTGTCGGCGAAGTAGACGAGGGAGTGGAGGAGGTTCTCGACGATGGCGGGCCAGGCGAGGAGGAGAATCGTTCGATTCAGGTGCTCTTCGCGGAGGTCGAGCCGCTGGGGGACGCCGGGCATGGCGGGACAGGATGGGGGCTGGCAAGGAGAGTGACAAGGGGCAAGGGCGCGCACCGCTCCGCCAGAGGGGGGACTTCGGAAATGACCTTTGCATTGGCGGGGGCGTGTGGCACGCTGGCGCCGACTCTGGTCCCTCTGAGACGGCGCCTTGCACCCTGTCCTCTTCGAAGTCATTGGTCTGCCGATCAGCCCGTACGGGCTGCTGATCGCGCTCGGGATGCTGACGGGGATCTGGGTGGCGAAGCGCCGCGGCCGCGCGATCGGCATTCCCGAGGAGGCGGTGTACGACACGGTCTTCTGGGGCGTGCTGCTGGGCTTCGTGGGGGCGCGGATCGCATTCGTGCTGGTGAACTTCGGGGCGTTCCTGCGGGACCCGCTGCCGCTCGTCTTCTCGCGCGAGGGGTTCGTGTTTCTGGGCGGATTCCTCGCGGCGCTGCCGGTGATCGCCGTGGTGCTGCGCCGCTGGCGCGTGCGCTATCTGGCGATGGCCGATCTGCTGGCGCCCTCGCTGGCGCTGGCGCACGCCTTCGGGCGGATGGGCTGCTTCTTCGCGGGGTGCTGCTACGGGGGCGTGTGCGATCGGCCGTGGGCGGTTCGTTTTCCGCGGATCATCGACTGGCGCCGGGGGCCGGTGGATCTGGCCGAGGCGGAGTTCACCCCGGGGGGCGCCATCTACCACGGCGTGGACCGGGTGGGCGACGTGGTGGGGAGTCCGGCCTTCTACGATCAGGTGAAGCACGGACAGCTGGATTGGAGCGACACGGCGTCGCTGGCGGTGCACCCGGTGCAGCTGTACGACGTGGCGATCCAGCTGGGGCTGTTTGCGCTGCTGTCGTGGATGTGGTGGCGGCGGCGGACTCTCCACGGGCAGATCTTTCTGCTGTATTTGTGGCTGTACGCGGCGTCGCGGATCGTGCTCGAGCTGTTCCGCGGAGACCTCGAGCGCGGCCTGTGGTTCGGGGGCTGGGTGTCGACGTCGCAGCTGATCAGCGGGGGGCTGATTGTGGTGGCGCTGGGGCTGACGCTCCAGCGGCGGCGCCTCTTCGCGCCAGCGTCGGAGCCTGCGGCGGCGCCACGCGATCCGGGGGACGCGTGATGCGCTTCGTCCAGCGGTTGGCTTTCTGGGCAGCGTGTGCTATGTTGGGGGCAACCGTGGACACCGGCGCAGGGGTCGCCGACCGCAGCGCGCCGGCGTCCGGAGAGAGTGGAACCATGCCGGATTCGACACCGACGGCATCGCCTGGGCTTGGTGACGGCCCCGTGTGGGACGACCTCGCGCAGGTCGGCGACTACCGCCTCCAGGTCAACCGGGTGACTGGGATGCACCGTGTCATCGACGGCGAGGAGACGCGGCGGGGCTTTGGAGACCTGGAGGCCTGCGAGACAGCCCTGGCGCGGCTGCTCGGCCCGCCGGCCGGGCGCACCAACCCGAACCTGCGGTTGCCGACGCTGGGCGGCATGCAATTCTGGGCGGATGAGATCGTCCGGTGCGGCTGGCGCGTCCAGCGGAACGTCTTCACCGGCCACTGCCGCCTCCTCGACGCGCAGGACACGCGCCAGGCGTGGGGAACCTCCGAGCAGTGCGAGGTGGCAATGCGGCGGCTGCACGAGGCGGCGGGCATCGAGCCGCAGAGCGAGCGCATCGCCGTCTTGGTCCACGGCATCCTTGGCTGGAAGGACCGCTGGGCGTCGATGGCGGCGGCACTGCGGCGCGAGGGTTACGAGGTGATCGACGTCAACTATCCGTCGACCCGGCGCTCGATCGAAGAGCACGCCGACCAGCTGGCCACGGTGATCGAGAACCTGCCCGAGCACGAGGAACTCAGCTTTGTCGTCCACTCGATGGGCGCACTCGTGGTCCGCCAGCTGCTCGCCGAGCACGACGACATTGACGCCCACCGCGTCGTGATGATCGCCCCGCCGAACCACGGCGCCGTGACGGCAGACCTGTGCCGCGACTTCTTCTCGTATCATCTGGTGTATGGCCCCTCGGGGCAGCAGCTCGTGACGGGGGCGGCGTCGCTCTGCGCGCGGCTTCCGGCGCCGCCGTGCGAGTTCGGAGTGATCGCGGGCGGGCGCGGTGAACACGGCTACAGTCCCCTGATCCCGGGGAACGACGACGGCTTCGTCGAGGTCTCGAGCACCCACCTGGAGGGCGAGAGCGATTTCCTCCTGGTCGAGGGACTGCACGGCGCCCTGTTCCGCGACGCGGCGGTGATCGAGGCGACGCTGAATTTCCTGCGGGGGGGCCGGTTTCAGAGGGAGTAGGGCCGCCCGCGCTCGGGGAGCGTCGCCTCCACGCCCAGCTCGGTGCGGATGCGCTCGGCGAGCGGCTCCTGGGCGCGGGGCTCGCCGTGGACAAGGAAGACCTGCCTGACGGGATGGCGCCGGTTCATTTCGCGCACGAAGCCGAAGAGACCATCGGCGTCAGCGTGGCCGGAGAGTGAGCTGATGACCTTGACCTCGGCGCGGCGGCGGTGGACCTCGCCGAAGATCTTGACCTCGGGGGCCTGCTCGGCGAGGCGCCGGCCGAGGGTGTTCTCCGCCATGTAGCCGGTGATGAGGATGAGATTCTTGGGGTCCTCCACCGCGTTGCGCAGGTGGTGGAGAACGCGGCCGGCCTCGGCCATGCCCGAGGCCGAGATGATGATGCAGGGGATCGACAGGCTGTTGAGTGACTTGGACTTCTCGACGTCGCGCACGTACTGAAGCGACTCGAAGCCGAAGGGGTCGTTCTCGCCATCGCTCTCCTGGAGAAGGATGTCGCGCGTCTTTTCGTCGTAGCACTCCGGGTGGTGACGGAAGATTTCGGTCACGTTGGCCGAGAGGGGGCTGTCGACGAAGACGGGGACGCGGGGAAGGAGCCGGTCTTTCCAGAGCTGGCGGAGGTGATAGACGAGCTCTTGGGTGCGGCCGACGCTGAAGGCGGGGATGATGACCTTGCCGCCGCGGGCGATGGCCGGGCCGAGGGCATCGACGAGCTGGTGCGGGGTGTCGCCGACGGGGACGTGGGACCGGTTGCCGTAGGTCGACTCCATGACGATGACGTCGGCCTTGGGGGGGAACTCGGGGTCGCGGAGAATGGGCAGGCCGGGGCGGCCGATGTCTCCGGTGAAAACGAAGTGGCGAGTGGCCTCGCCGTGGCCGAGCTCGAAGTGGCACAGGGCGGAGCCGAGGATGTGCCCCGCGTCGAGATAGGTGCAGCGGACCTGCCGGAGGATGTGGAAGGGGCGGTGGTAGGGGACACCGTGAAACTGGTAGAGAGCGCGCTCGGCGTCGGCGATGGTGTAGAGGGGCTCATAGTTCTGGGGCCGGCCCTGCTTGGAGGCGCGGCGATTGAGCCAGTCGGCGTCGGCCTCTTGGATCTTGCCGCTGTCCCGCAGCATCGCGCTGCACAGGTCACGGGTGGCCATGGTGGCGAAGATCGTGCCCGTGAAGCCGCGTTTGACCAGCGTCGGCAGGTTGCCTGAGTGGTCGATGTGCGCGTGGCTCAGGACGCACGAGTGCAGGCGGTCGGGCTCAAAGGGAAACTCCGCGTTGCGCTCGCGGGCCTCGGCTCGCCGGCCCTGGAAGAGGCCGCAGTCGAGAAGGATGCGGAACCCCTCGAACTCGAGCACGTGCATGGAGCCAGTGACGGTCCCGACGGCCCCCCACATTTCGATGTGTGCGTTCACGCCCGCCTCCTCGCGGCTGGACTGCGGCCGGGAGGCATTTGAGCCGTGCCGCGAGGCAATGTGCAAGGGGGAGAACGCCGCAGTGCGCCCGCACCACGGGTCACTCGATGACGGGTGCGTTGTGCCTGCGTGAGTGGTCGGCGTCGGGCAGCAGGGAACTGCCGGCGTTGACCCGGTCGGGCTGTGTGCTTCGCCGCGAGGAGTCGCTTGTCGGCAGCAACGGATTCGGGCCCGTCCCGTCGTAGGTCTGCGGACGGGACGTCCGGCGCTCCCGGGCGCGCATGGCGCGGGAGGCCGCGATGCGCTCCTGAAGGGCGGAGAACTGGACGAGGAACGTGTCCCCGGCCTCGCGCAGCCGGCGCTCGCGCTGATTGACCTCGTCCATCACCTCGCCCAGCGCGTCCAGGCCCGTCTGCGCCCGTGCCGTGTCGCGCTCACGCGCCGCCGGGCTCTCGAGGATGCGCTGGTAGCACAGGCGTGCGGCATCGATGGCCTCGAGCGCCTCAGCGCTGCGGGTCTTCTCCGCGCGGTCGACGGCCATCCGGGCGGCCAGGAACTGGAGGGGGATGGCATCCGGGGCGATGGCTGCCGCCTCCAAGAGGTTGCGCAGGCCGCCATCCTCGTACGCGTGGTCGTAATCATAGGCGGCCTGCTCGTAGTGTTCGCGCGCCTCCTCGGGGAGGTCGTTGACCTGGACAGCGGTGAGATCGAGAACGCCGCCAACCGCAGTGGCCGCCGCGAGAGCCAGGGCCAGGGGTGCGATCCATGTGGGGCGAGTCATCGGTGGCGCCTGCTTTCTGGCGAGAGGGAAATTCCCGCGGGGCCGGTCGCCCAGCCCCGCGGGCTGGCCTGACCCCGTCGGGGGGAGGGAGAAGCAGGGCCAGGCACGCTCTGGGGGGGACGCCGTTGTGTCGCGGCCCGTGCAAGCAAGCACCATCCCCCTTGGCCGCGCTGTGAAGTGTCTCACTGCCGAACAGAGGCGTCAAGCGCGGACGGGCACGCCGAGAAGGCGCGGCAGCGGGAGGGGCCGGCGGGCCTGTTCGGCGGCGGGCCAGGGGGGGCACTTTGGACTTGCCATTGCGGTGGAGGGCAGCTCTACGCCGCCGCAGTGATTGCGCAGACAATCGGCCGCAATTCGACTTTCCAGCCATCGCCTTTGGCGATATGCCAGGATTCCGCGGCGCGCAGAGACTCCCACGTGCGCATGGCGAGGCGAAATCTTATCCCCCTGTGAGGCAAAAAGATTTCCCATGGCTCCCTGAATCATTCAAATCGGAGAGAACAAGGTCGCGATCGAAGGATCGGAGGCTTTTGTCAGTCACATTCAGCGGGTGGCATTGAGGCCCTGCAGAGCGCCCCGCTGACCGGCGGCCCGGCGGGGCGCAGACGGCGGCCAGGGG
>JABWBI010000194.1 GCA_013360565.1 Candidatus Sumerlaeia bacterium
TCGGCGATGCCGGCATCGCGCCAGCGCTGCTGCAGCAGCCACAGCGCCGCCATGAGGGCCGCGCCGCCGAGCCAGACGAGACCGAGCAGCTCCCAGGGACTCACGGCTGCTGGGCCGCCCACTCGTGGAACGAGCGCAGCGTCTCGAAGCGCAGGACGCCCTCCACCACCTCGGGCAGGCCTCCGCCGCCCGCCACGAGCGGGATCTCCTCGGGAAGTCCCTCACGCAGCTCGCGCAGCCACTCCCGCGCCTTGGCCGGGTCGCACGTCTTGGAGAGACTCACCACGCACGCGGCCGGGCGATGGACGATCGCTGTCCGGACCAGCTCCTCGGGCGGCGTGTGCGGCCCCAGGAAGACGACGGCGTGATCGGCGACGGCCGACACGACGGCGCACATGATCAGACCGAACTGGTGGAGGTCGCCCGGCAAGGTCGCGAGCATGAAGGGCGCCCGTGGGGCCCGCTCGCTGAGCCGGCGCCACTGCGACGAGAGGAAGTCGCTGAGCTGCTCCGACAGGAAGTGCTCCTGCGCCACCGTCAGATGACCGCAGCGCCACGCCTCGCCGACCTCTTCGAGGACGGGCCCGACGCGCTCCTCGAGGAACTGCAGCGGTCCCAGCTCGGCCCACTCCTGGTGAAAGAGGTGCGCGAGGGTCTGTGCGTCCAGCTGCCGCGCCGCCGCGACCCATCGCGCCAGCGACTCTTCACGTGAGGACCGCCTGCGCTCGTCCACGGTGCTCTCGGCCGCTTTGGCCTGGCCGAGGATCTCCAGCAGCTTCTCCGTCGAGGCCGGCACCACCTCGCTGGGCCGCCGGCCCAGCCTCATCGCCTGGACCGCCAGCCCCAGCCGGCGCGCCTCGGCCGCCGTGTAGCGGCGGTGGCCCGACGGCAGACGGATCGACTTCGGCGCGCCGTAGCGCCGCTCCCACATTCGGAGAGTGTCGGGATTGATGTGAACCTCACGCGCCAGCCGGCCAATGCTCATGGGCGGACGCTCGTCGCTCGGAGGCTTCAGGGGCTTGACGCCGGACATGATCTGCATGGCTTGAGGCACCTCGCGGGAGCTCACTTCTGAGCGACTGGCTCACGAGACCACAAGCCCAAAGAGATGTCAATATTTATGTCTATATCACGCCAATATTTCTCTGGACAACGTACAGAAACATGGGGCACAGTACCTCCGTGCTCGAGAAAACACCATCTGCGACTGATTCCGTGGCGGGGCCGACGCCGCTTGCGTACGGTGCCGAAGTGATATGCCTTCGCGACGGATGCGCGCCCCCTGAGCGCACTCCGGCGACGGCCACCACTCCGCCGGAGACCCCCATGACGCTCTCGACGCGCCTCGTCCGCTCGCTGCGCCCCGTTGTCAACTGGTTCGACTCCTGGGCTGGAGACCGGGACGAGCATCTGCGGGCTCCCAACCGGCCCGACTGGGTCCGCATCGTTCCGCTGATCGCCCTCCACCTCGTGTGCCTCGCGGCCCTCTGGACGGGGGTGAGCCCGGTGGCTCTGAGCGTGGCCGCGGGCCTCTACTTTGTCCGCATGTTCGCCATCACGGGATTCTACCACCGCTACTTCTCTCACCGCACCTTCAAGACCTCACGGCCCGCGCAGTTCCTCTTCGCCTGGCTCGGCGCCACCTCCTCTCAGCGCGGTCCGCTCTGGTGGTCGGCCCATCACCGCAAGCACCACCGCGAGTCCGATCGGGCGAGCGACGTCCACTCGCCGCGTCAGCACGGCTTCCTCTGGAGCCACATGCTCTGGTTCACCTCACGCCCGAACTTCCCGACTGACCTGCACGCCGTCCGCGACCTCGCCCGTTTCCCCGAGCTGCGATTCATCGACCGCTTCGATGTTCTGCCGCCGATGACGCTGGCCCTCGCCTGCTTCGGCCTCGGTGCCGCGCTCGAGGTCTGGGCCCCCGGTCTCGGCACCGGCCGCTGGCAGATGCTCGTCTGGGGCTTCTTCATTTCCACCGTCGTGCTCATCCACGGCACCTGCACGATCAACTCCCTCGCGCACTGCATCGGCCGGCGCCGGTTCGACACGGGCGACGACTCGCGCAACTCTCTCATCCTGGCGCTCATCACCCTCGGCGAGGGATGGCACAACAATCACCATCACTTTCCCGGCTCCACCCGCCAGGGCTTCCGGTGGTGGGAGATCGACATCACCTATTACCTGCTCTGGCTCCTCTCGAAGACGGGGCTCATCTGGGACCTCCGCCCCGTCCCCGCGCGCGTGCTGCGCGCCGTGGAGGCGCCCGCCGGGGGTTGAGGTCATGTCGCCATGAGGATCGCCATCATCGGAGCGGGCATCTCCGGGCTCGTCTGCGCCCACCGCCTGCACCGGCGCCACGAGATCACCGTGTTCGAGGCGGGCGATCACCTCGGCGGCCACGCGGACACCGTCCGCGTCCCGCTCGGTGAGCAGGACTTCGCCGTCGACACCGGTTTCATCGTCTACAACGAGCGGACCTATCCCCACTTCTCGCGCCTGCTGGCCGAGCTGGGTGTGGAGACGCAGCCCACCGAGATGAGCTTCAGTGTCCGCTGTGAGGACTCGGGCCTTGAATACAACGGCACGTCGCTCAACGGCCTCTTCGCCCAGCGGCGCAACCTCCTGCACCCCTCCTTTCTCCGGATGGTGTGGGAGATCCCGCGGTTTTACCGCGAGGCGCGCCGCTTCGCGCAGGGCTCCGACGACGCCACGACGCTCGGGGAGTTTCTCGACCGCGGCGGC
Organism: Candidatus Sumerlaeia bacterium; assembly: GCA_013360565.1. Classification (GTDB taxonomy): domain Bacteria; phylum Sumerlaeota; class Sumerlaeia; order JABWBI01; family JABWBI01; genus JABWBI01. Next base: position 2,746 of record JABWBI010000194.1, read on the forward strand.
TACTCGCGCGCCTTCGTGGACAACCACCTCCTCCCGATGGGCGCCGCGGTCTGGTCCACCGCGCCGGGGGCGATGCGCTCCTTTCCGATGCTCATGCTCGCCCGCTTCTTCGAGAATCACGGGTTCCTCGACCTGAGAGACCGGCCCCAGTGGCGCACGGTGCGCGGCGGTTCGGCGCGCTACGTCGAGAGGATCACCGCTCCCTGGCGCGAGCGCGTCCGGCTGCGATGCCCCGTCCAGTCCGTCACCCGCCACACCGGTCACGTGCTCATCCGCACTCCGGATCGCGAGCCAGAGCCGTTCGACGAAGTCATCCTCGCCTGCCACAGTGACCAATCTCTCGCACTGCTCGCGGACGCGAGCCCGGCGGAACGCGAAATCCTCGGCTCGATCCGGTACGAGCGCAATGACACGCTGCTGCACACGGACGCCTCGGTGATGCCCCGCCGGCGCCGCGCCTGGGCGAGCTGGAACTTCCACCGCTTGCCCGAGCCGGCACCGCGGGTGAGTGTCACCTACAACATGAACATCCTGCAGCGGATCGCCGCACCCGAGCCGCTGCTCGTCTCGCTCAACCGCTCCGAGAGCGTCGACCCCGGGAGAGCCCTGAGGGCGATCACCCACCATCACCCGCAGTTCACACGGGAGGCGCTGCGCGCCCAGGCGCGTCACGCCGAGATCAGCGGGGTGCGGCGCACGCACCTGTGCGGCGCGTACTGGCGGAATGGCTTTCACGAGGACGGCGTCGTGAGCGCGCTGCGCGTGTGCGCCCGCCTCGAGGAGGCCGCCTGACCATGCACAGCTGCCTCTACCAGGGAACGCTCCGTCACCGGCGCTTCTCGCCGGCCGGCCACGAGTTCACGCACCGCGTGTCGATGGCGTATCTCGATCTCGCGGAGCTGGATACCGTCTTCCGGGGACGATGGCTGTGGTCCGTGGACCGGCGGACACCGGTCGCCTTCCGCCGGCGGGATCACCTGGGGGATCCCGCCCGGCCGCTCGACGCCTGCGTGCGGGAGCTGGTGGCGGAGCGGACAGGGGTTCGGCCGGCCGGGGCGATCCGGCTGCTGACGAATCTGAGCCACTTCGGGTACTGCTTCAACCCCGTCAGCTTCTACCACGTCTTCGACGCCACGGGCCGCGATGTCGAGACGATCGTCGCCGAGGTCAACAACACGCCGTGGAGCGAGCGTCACTGCTATGTGCTGCCGGCGCCGGAGAGCTCGGCGAGCGGACGCCGGCGGCGACATCACCGCTTCCCGAAGGCGTTCCACGTCTCGCCCTTCCTGCCGATGGACATGCAGTACGACTGGTCCTTCGTGCTCCCCGGCCGCCACCTCGTCGTCCACATGGAGAATCACCGCGGGGGCGCGAAGGTGCTGGATGCAACGCTCGTCCTCCGGCGCCGGGAGATCTCCGGCGGGGCGCTTGCCCTCTCGCTCGCGCGGTTCCCGCTGATGCCGCTCAAGGTGATCGCCGCGATTCACTGGCACGCGCTGCGGCTGTGGCTCAAGGGCTGCCCCGTCCATCCTCATCCCAAGCACCTGACTCCCACGGAGACTCGCCGCCCATGAGCCGCACCGGAATCCTCGCTGCCCCCGGGACGGAGCGCGCTGCGCGTGGCGGCCTGATCACGCGCCTCGCCCAGCGCACGGTCCTCCGCCATCTCGCGGCGATCCGCGAAGGGCAACTGAACGTTCACGCCGGCGATGAGACCTTCCGCTTCGGTCACGCCGGCGGCCGGCCGTCGCTCCGCGCCACCGTCAGCGTCCACGACCCCGCCTTCTTCCGGCGCGTCGCGTCCGGGGGAACGCTGGGCGCCGCCGACGCCTTCGCCGAGGGACTGTGGACCTGCGACGATCTGACGGCGCTGATCCGGATCATGGTCCGCAACGAGCGGCACCTGGGGAAGCTCGACTCGGGTCTCGCTCGGCTCCGTGCCCCGTTTCACCGCCTGGCTCACCTGCTCCGCAGGAACACGGTCCGTGGGTCGCGGCGCAACATCCACGCGCACTACGACCTCGGCAACGGCTTCTATCGCCTCTGGCTCGACGAGACGCTGAGCTACTCCTGCGCACTCTTCGAACGGGAGACGATGACCCTCGCCGAGGCATCGACGGCGAAGATCGACCGCCTGTGCGACCTCCTTGCGCTGTCGGCGCAGGACCATCTGCTCGAGATCGGGACCGGCTGGGGAGGCTTCGCCATCCGGGCCGCGCAGCGCACGGGGTGCCGCGTGACGACGGCGACCATCTCGGCCGAGCAGCACCGGCTCGCGTCCGAGAGGGTCCGCGAGGCGGGTCTCGAGGACCGAGTCACCGTGCTTCAGCGCGACTACCGCGAACTCGCGGGCCAGTTCGACAAGGCCGTCTCCGTCGAGATGGTCGAAGCCGTCGGTCACCGGCACCTCGACGGCTATGTCTCCACGCTCAGCGCCCTCCTGCGCCCCGGTGGCCGGGTGGCACTTCAGGCGATTCTGATGAACGACCAGGAGCACCCCCGCTATCTGCACTCGGCCGACTTCATCCAGCGGCGCATCTTCCCAGGGAGCTGTCTGCCGTCCGTCACCTCGATCATGCAGAGCGTCGCGCGCGCATCGGAGCTGCGCCTCACGCACTTCGACGATCTGACGCCCCACTACGTCACCACCCTGCAGGCCTGGCGCGAGCGGCTGATGGCCCGGGCCGGCCAGGTCCGGGAGCTCGGCTTCCCGGAGTCGTTCCTGCGCCTGTGGGACTACTACCTGTGCTACTGCGCCGGGGGATTTGCGGAGAGAAAGATCGGCGTCGCCCATCTTCTCTTCGAGAAGCGGGGGTGCGCCTGAGAGCGCCGATGCTCGCCAACCTCGCCAATCTTGCCCTCTTCCAGGCCACGTGGTTCGGCTGCACGCTCGCCGCGGCCCGCGGGTGGGACGCTCTGGCTCTCCCTGTCTGCGCGTTGCACCTCGCGCTCCATCTCCGCTGGATCGCGCCGCGGCGCTCCGAGGCCGCGCTGCTCCTCGCCGTCGCCGCCTTCGGCCTCGTGTTCGACTCGCTGCTCACCTCCCTCGGCGTGCTCGCGCATCCGGCCAATCCCGCCCGGCTCGGTCTTCAGCCGCTCTGGATGCTCACGCTCTGGCTCAACTTCGCGACCACGCTGAACCACTCCCTGCGCTGGCTCCGACGCCGCCCTCTGCTCGCGCCGGCACTCGGTGCGATTGGCGGCGCGGGAGCCTATCTCGCCGGTGC
>JABWBI010000195.1 GCA_013360565.1 Candidatus Sumerlaeia bacterium
GACGACGCCGCGGCGGCCCGGTGGTTCGATGTCCGCACACCGCCGGCGCTGGCTTTCGACCACCGGGCGGTGCTCGACGCGGTTCTGCTGCAGCTGGAGAAGGACGCGCTGACCACGGGGATGGTCTTCAACGCGGTGCCGGTGGCCTTCACCGAGCGTGACTTCGCCCAGGCGTGCGCCGCGCTACCCGGCCTGGCGGGGCTCGCGCCGCACGCACGGCTGGTGCTCGCGTCGCTCGCGGGGCGGGGGCTGGTGAGGCTGATCGACAACCCGGAGACCGAGCCGGCGCTCCACCGCTTCAACCGGAACACGTGGGGCAAGAGCCCGCGGCCGTGGACGTCGTGGTTCTCGGCGCTGATGTGAAGGGTCAGAAGTCGGTCTGGAAGGTGAAGTGGAGCGTCTGGCGGTCGTCATCGCCATAGGCGGCGACGGCCTGGGCGAGATCGACGGCGATGAATCCGATGCCCGGCAGGGTGAACCGGATCCCGGCGCCGACGCTCGCGCGGATCTGGTCGAGGACGAAGGGATCGTCACCGAGCGAGCCGACGTCGAAGAACGTGACGCCCTTGAGCTGCTGATAGATGGGGAAGCGCAGCTCGAACTGTGACAGAACGCGCGTGGAGCCGCCGGTGAAGAGATCCTCGTTCTCGGCATCGGTCGGCCCGGCTCCGCGGAAGCGGAAGCCGCGGAGATCGTTCGAGCCGCCGAGGAAGAAGCGCTCGCCGAAGGCGACGTCCTCGACGCTGCGGGGGATGACGCCGGCCTGGAGGTTCCAGGCGAAGATGAGCTCGCGGTAGAGACGGCGGTAGTACTGGAACTCGCCGAAGAGCTTCACGAGCCAGTCGTCGGCCCAGCCGGCCTCGAGGCTCACGCCGCGCAGCCAGCCGCGGGTGGGCCAGACGATGTCGTCGCGGCGGTCCTCGACGAGGCGCAGCCGCGCGAGCGCCAGCCAGTAGGGGTCCATGGCGTCGCGGGTCGCCTCGGAGGCATCCCCGTCGAGGTCGAGGTTCACGTACTCGGCGCGGAGGCGGTAGAAGAGCTGGACGTACTCGCCGAGGGGCTGGCCGATCTCGGCCGCGCCGCCCGAACGGGTCTCGTCGTACTCGCGGCGCTGGAGCTGGCTGTGGTAGGCGGACAGGCGCAGCGAGAGGTCGGTCTCGGCGAGGAAGCGGTTGAAGTACGAGACGTCGAAGTTGAGCGACCGCGTCCCCAGCTGGACGGAGGCGCGGACCTGGTCGGCCTCGCCGCCGAAGTTGTTCTCGGTGAGGCCGACGAATCCGAAGAGGCCGCCCTCGTCGCCGAAACCGGTCCCGACGGTGAGGAAGCCGGTGCTCTGCTGGTCGACGGTGAGGTAGACGTCTTCGACCGTGGGGTCGCTCGTCGGGCGGCGCTCGAGGGCGACGTCGTTGAAGATGCCCAGGCGGCGGAGGCGCTCGCGGGTCTTGACCTCCTCGTAGTGCCGGTAGACATCGCCCTCGCGCAGCGTCACAACGCGCCGGACGGTGTCATCGGTGACGGGGGGACTCAGCCTCTCGGCGACCCCGGAGATGAACGACGAGACCGGGGGCTCGAGGTCCGGGGCCGTCTGAGAGCGCTGGAGGTAGACGGCGCCGATGCGGACGCGCTGGCCCTCGCGCACGGCGATGGTGACGTCGACAGTGCCGGTGGCGGGGTCGGCGTCGAACTGCGGCTCGACCACGGCGTTGATGTGGCCCTCGTCGCCGTACATGGTGCGGACGAGTGCCGTGCCCCGGTTGAGGTCACTGCCGTCGAACCAGTCCCCGGTCAGGCTGTCGAACTTCGACGTGATCTCCAGGTCGGTGAAGAGCGTGTTGCCGCGGACGGAGAACGTGCCGAAGCGGTAACGCGGCCCCTCGGTGACGCGGATGACCGGGTCGATCGTGCCCTCCTCGGACGACTGGCGGAAGTCGCCGCGCTCGACGGAGGCGTCGATGTAGCCCCGCGAGAAGTAGAGGCGCTGGATCTCCATCAGGTCCTGCTCGAAGACCTCGTCGCTGTAATGGTTGCGGCCGAGGATGCCCGACTCGCGCGTCGCCATGCGCCAGCGGATGCGGCGGTCGCTGATCGCCTCGTTGCCCTCGATGATCACGTCGCCGATCCTGAGGACGGCGCCCTCGTCGATGACCACGCTGAGCACGGCGGTGCCGTCGTCCTGGGGGATACGGCGGGCGGAGACGCGGACATTGGCGTGACCCTGGCGGCGGTAGTGATCGGCGATGGCCTGCTCGGCTCGACGCTCGGCCTGATGCGGAATGCGCTCGCCCACGTCGGCGTCGATCAGGCTCTCGATACGGCTGGTGCGCTCCTGGACGTTGCCGACGATGTCGATGCGGCTCAGAGCCGGGTTCTCGCGCACGGCGAAGATCAGGTCGACCGTCCCGTCGGGCTGATCCTCCGTCAAGACGCTCATCTGGGCCGGGTCGAAGATGCCGACGGCGAGGATGGTCTGCTGGTCGGTCCGGACCTTCGCCATGTCGAGCTCCTCGCCGGGATGGCTCTGGAGGAGGCGCAGGATGCTCTCGGAGTCCATCGACTCGAGACCGCGGATGTGAATCTGGCGGATGACGGGGGCGGCCCCGGCCCCGGAGGCGAGCGCGAGGGCGAAGAGGCTGGCGAGAAGCAGGCGGCGGAGTCGACTCACGGAGCGGCCTATCTCCAAGGGTTTCAGAGACCTCGCGGGCTGGGTCCTGAACCTTGTAGCTGCCGCTCCGCGGACGTGCAAGGCAAAAGGGCTACCGGCGGCGGCGTGTCGCCGGGGTATCGCGGAGCCGGTGAGGGAGGTGGTAGCAGGGGCGGGAATCGAACCCGCGACCTTCGGGTTATGAGTCCGACGCTCTGACCATCTGAGCTACCCTGCCACGCGGCGGCGTAACATCAAAGCGAGAGGGACGCTGCGAAGTCAAGATCGAATCCCCCGGTTCTCGGCGGAGACACCCTTTGCCCGGGGTGTCCCAAATCCTGTCTCAACTCTCGATTTTTCAGCACCTTACATCACTTTTCTCTTGGCGAGAGGAGGCGTTCTGAGGGGGAGTGGCCCTGTCGATTTCGACACACGAGGGATGAGGGCGTCATGGGTGACAAACCGGCCGACTTTCTGTTGATCAGTCTGCGCGACACGCTCGCGAGACTGCACGAGCGCGGAGTGCCGCACGCTGGGCGTCTGCTCGACATGATCGCGACGAATCCCGAGCTGCGGTGGAGCGAGCTCGACGCGGGAGACCGCGCGATCGTGCAGGGCTGGTCGCTCCACCTCGTCGGCATGCTCAACCGGCTGCACAGCCAGCTCCAGCGGGTGAGCGACGTCGTGCAGCAGGCCTCGCGGATCGAGCGCGCGAATCCGCGGCTCTCGTCCGGTGATCTGCTGCGTCTGGGCGAGCACCACAGCCAGGCGGGGCGGCCGGACAAGGCCAATGCGTTTCGCCTGGCGGCGGCACTCCGCACGCCCGCGATCAACACCGCGCGCTGACCCGCTGGCCATTTCCCCCTTGCGCGCGGGCCGCACTGTGCCACCCTTGGCGCATGACTACTGGTTTTGGCACGTCGAACATCTGCTGGGTGCCCGAGGGAGAGGTCTTTCACTTCATCGACCTCCATCACTGGGCTCAGTGGCGGATCGACCTCGACCTGTGGCGCATCGCCCTGGCGCCGGCGGGCATCGCGCACCTGCGTGAGAGCGCGCGCGAGGGATTCGCGCTGTGCCGGACGCGCTTCAAGGGGGACGCCGAGGCGCTCGCCGCCGTGGAGCAGGGCGAGCACTTCGTGGCGTCGCTCCCCGAGACACTCAGTGATCTGCCCGAGCAGGCGGCCGACCTGGCGCTTCCGCAGGGGCCTCTCACGTCGCTCTGGCTGCGACTGAGCGATGTCCCCCTCGAGTCGTTCTATCCCGAGGACTATCGCTCCGTGCCCGAGACGGTCGAGAGCCACGGGGTGCTGCCCTCCGTCGGCGCCCTGACGCTGCCCGGGTGCGATGAGTTGGAGATCCCGCTGCTGGGTGAGGGCGATGCCCGCTTCTTCCTGCTGACGCCGACGCTCGACTGCGTGGCCGAGTATCCGCTGCCGCATGACCGGCCTCCGCCGATCCTCGAGGAGTTCTGCGGCTACCTGGGAAACTCGAACCGGGGCCGCATGGTCAACCTGCGCCTGGAGGGCGGCATCGCGACGGAGAACCCCGTGGCCATCCCGCTCTTCCGCCTCGCGGAGCGCGAGGGCTTCGCCACGCTCTATCTCCACTTCTCGACCCCGCCGGAGCCGACGGTGCTGGCGCCGCTGCGCCCGAGTCAGGCGGCCCGTGTGGAGACGAGCCTCACGGCGCAGGGCTTCGACCGCACGTTCTCCGCGGGGCGCAACATAGTCTTCCAGCGGGGCGGCGACTGCCTCCACGCGCTGTGGGACCTGCCTGGTCTGGAGAGCGAGGACCAACCGGCGCTGCCCCCGATTCTTCTCGCCGCCCGGGCGCAGGGCTCGCGCGATCCGCTCCTGCGCGAGGTGCTTCTGACCGCCGCGCTGCAGGCCGCGCTGGGCCCGTCACCCGAGCGGCGCCGCTGACCTGGAGGTCCGATGTACGAGCTCAACTACCGCCTCACCTTCAGCGCCGGCCACTGGCTGCGCGACTACGAGGGCATCTGCAAGAACCCGCACGGGCACAACTGGGAGGTGTGGGTGACGCTCGAGGGCGAGGCGCTCGCGCCCAACGGGACGCTCGTCGACTTCTACGACATCGAGCGTGCGCTCGAGCCGCTGCGGCGGGACGTCGACCACGCGATGCTCAATGACATCCCGCCGTTCACGGAGATCTCGCCGACGAGCGAAAACCTGGCCAAGTGGATCCACGACCGGCTGGCCGGCATGTTCAACCGCGGCGGCGTGCGCCTGAAGCAGGTGGCGGTCAAAGAGTATGAGAACTCGACGGTGATTTACCGGCCGTGAGTCAGACCAGGCCCTCGAGCGCGGCGAGCAGAGCGTCCGTCTGCTCGGGGAGCCCCACGGTGATGCGCAGCCCCAGCCGCGTGCGCGGGCGGTCGAACCAGCGCACGTAGACTTGGCGGTCTCGCAGCGCGCGGAAGATCCCGGGGGCGTGCGGGTGCTGGGCGAAGACGAAGTTGCCGTGGCTGGGGGCGACATCGAAGCCCCGTTCGGTGAGCGCGCGGGCAAGCCGGTCGCGCTCGGCGACGATCGCATCGCGCGTCCGGGTGAAGTGTCCGGAGTCCTCGATCGCCGCCCGCGCGGCCGCCTGGCTGAGGGCGTTGACGTTGTACGAGTCCTTGAGCTTGAGCAGCGCGTCCATGACCTCGCCCCGCGCGAGCGCGTATCCCACGCGCAGGCCGGCGAGCTGGTGTGACTTCGAGAAGGTGCGCGACACGATCAGATTGGGGTGGGAGGGCAGGAGCGCGGCGGCGCTCGAGCCCGGGGGCGCGAAGGCGATGTAGGCCTCGTCGACGACCACGAGCGTGCGCGGGCGCGCGCGGCACAGGCGGGCGATGTCGCCGGGCGGAAAGAGCGTGCCGACGGGAGGGTTGGGGTTGGCGAGGTAGAGCAGCGGCTCGTCGCCGCTCCAGAGCGTGTCGGGCCACGACCAGTCGTCCCCGAGCGGGTACTCGACGACCTGAGCATCGAAGGACGCGGCGATCACCTCGTAGTACGAGTAGGTCGGCGAGAGCACGGCCATGCGCGCACCGGGGTCCATCGTGGCGTAGGCCACGAGGCGCAGGATCTCGTCCGAGCCGTTGCCGGCGAGCACTTCCTCGGGCGTGACGCCGTGGTGGGCGGCGAGGGCCCGGCGCAGGGCCGTGGCCATGGGGTCGGGGTAGCGCCGGGCGGACTCACCGGGGAAGGCGTGGATCACGTCGAGAACGCGGGGCGAGGGCGGGTGCGCGTTCTCGTTGGTGTTGAGTTTCACGGCGGAGCCCGCCGGCTGCTCGCCGGGGAGGTAGGCGTGCATCCGTTCG
>JABWBI010000015.1 GCA_013360565.1 Candidatus Sumerlaeia bacterium
GACGAGGTCAAGGGCGACAACGGACAGTACGACGCCTGGCTGCCCGACGTGCTCGAGGACATGGGCGAGGACTTCGACAGCCTGTGGCAGGGCTTCATGGCCAGCACCGCCTTCATGGACTTCGCCGAGCCCGGCTACTACTACGAGATCCAGTCCATCGACGACGTGGGATCGCTTCCCTACGAGGGGGACCAGCAGCGCGACGCCCCGCAGAGCCTGGGCATGAACTACTTCGAGATCGACGAGGACGAAGGGGCCGAGGGCAAGTACCTCCAGGTCGACTTCGCGGGGGACGACGCGGCGGCGCTCGCCGCCGTCAGCGCCGCCAACCGCGCCTCGCGGGTGGACCGGGCCGAGTTCCGCTTCGGCTGGACGGGGATCACGCCGGGTATCCACTCGCTCACCGCCGTCGCCTTCGAGGAGACAGGCAACGCGAGCGTGACGCGGTTCAACAACATCGGCGCGTCGATCCCCACGCCGGCTGCCACCTTTGCCAACCTGCCCGCAGTGATCACGTCCCGGGAGTTCAACGACATCCAGATCAGCGTCGACTTCCTCCGCGCAGGCGGGCCGCCTCACTACACCTTCGACCCGGCGGGGCTCGCTCCCCACTCGTTCAACCTGCAGCTCACCGTCGATGGCGTCACCTACCCCGCGCAGGCCTACAGCCCCGGCCTCGTCGGCTCGCTCAACACCCTCTACCAGAACGACACGAATCTCGGGGACAACTTCGACACCTTCCGCTTCAACTGGCGGGGCTACTCGCGCGGATTCCACCAATTCCAGGCCAGCGCCGAGCTCAACGACGGCAGTCTGCCCCCGGCCATCGTGACGCGGACGATCGAGGTTCCCCAGAGCGTCGCCGGGCCGGGGTTCACGATCACCTCGCCGCCGCCGCCGGCGCCGGGCGGGCTCCCCAACCTGCTCCTGATCGAGCCGCCGTCGATCTCCGTCACGGTCGAGAACATCTCCGCCGAGGCCCGCTCACTCACCGCCTATCTCGATGCCGGGCAGGGCGAGATCCTCATGCAGAGCGTCGACTTCGCGAGCCCGCCCGCGAGTGTCACGCTGACGTCGAGCTCATCCGAGGAGTTCCGCAATGGCCGCGCCACGATCCGCGTCATCGCCGGCACGGGGCCCGGCGCGGCGGGAATCACCGAGGAGCGCTCGACTCATGTCCTGATTCTCGGTGCGGCGGACCATGTCCCCTCGCTGACAGCCATGAGCGTCGACGGCCAGCCGAGTGACTGGACGGGCACGCCGCCCTCCCAGATCCACACGGCGGCGGTCAGCGGCCTCGAGTGGATCTACACCGGCGACATCGCCGACTCACGGACCGACCTGGGAGACGACACGAACATCGCGAACACCTCCGACCTCGGAGACCGCAACATGGATCTGACGGAACTCCGCATTCGCCCGACAGAGACCGATCTCCACTTCCTGGCCCGCTACCGGGATGTCACCAATGTCAACCGCCCCTCGTTCGCCATCGCCTTCGACACGAACGAACCTGGAGACACGACCTCGGTGAGCTTCATCGGCGACAACTCCGAGACGCTGCTCGACACCGTCGGCCGCACCTACGACTACACGACCCAGGTCCACTTCACCACGGCCGACTTCAGCCGCGTGGAAGTCTTCGACGACGTGGGCCCCGCCACGTGGTTCTCCCCCTCCGGCGAGCGGAGCCATGTCAGCGCCGCGAACAGTCTGATCGAGTTCTCCATCCCGCGCGCCGCGCTCGGTCTCGCCGGCCCGGGGCCGCGGACCGTCCACATCCAGGCCGCGACGTTCGAGAATGTCGTGGGCTGGAACAACGACATCGAGTCCTCGCGTGGCATTGTGGGAAGCGCCGACGCTCTCGACGTCCTCGGCGGCCAACCCGGCGTCTCGCAGAACGCTTACGGGCGCGCCACGCTTGTCGACGGCATCATCGACAACACGGGCAATCCGAGCGTTGTCCTGACCTACGCCATCGTCATCCCCGGGCCAGAGAGCAGCGGCAGCATCCCGCCGCCGGATCTGATCACTGTCTCGCCGGGCGACGGGTCCACATTCCCGACCGCTACCCCGCAGGCCGTCACGATCGAGACCGACCTCGCGGCCAACGCCGTTCTCCTGGCGGTGAACGGCCAGCTGGTCGAGGCGACGCTCACCGGCGAATCGGGGGGAGTGAGAACCTGGTCGGTGACGACCCCAATGATGGCCCAAGGGGCCAATGCCGTCGTCGCCGCGGCGTTCTCGAACTCCAACCTCACGGGCCGCACCTCCTACCTGCTCCTCACTTACAGCGCGACCACGGTCCCCGCCGAGCTGAGCGTCTTCACGGCGGAGTGAGCCCGCGGCCTTCCCATCCGCCTGTCGCTGCCGGTCTCGACAAGTGGCTGGACAGTACTTCAGGACCACGGGCAGCGTCTGTGCCGGGCCGGGGATCGCCTCGGGCCCGCTGTGAACCATGCGCCGCGCCGACTTCTCCAGCATCCGGGCTCACAACCGGCTCCTGCTCCTGCGCCTGATCCGCGAGCACCAGCCCGTCCGGATGAGCACGCTGGCCCGGATGACCGGCCTGCAGCCCTCGACCGTGCTCCGGCTCGTCCGGCAGCTTCGGCGCCAGCGGCTGATCGAGGGCACCGGACCGGTCAGCCCCGGCGGAGGCAGCGGACGACCGGCCATGCAATGGGCACTGCAGGGTTCAACCGTGGCGAGTGCGGGAATTCACTTGGCGTGGAACATGGTGACCGGAGTGGCGGTGAATCTGCGGGGTGATGTCTTGGCGTCATCGGCCGTTCCACTCTCGACCAGAGCGCGCCGAGACGAGGAGGAGATCGCCGCGGCCATCCAGAAGACGGTGGCTGCGGTGACCGATCGCCGCCGCCTGGGCAAGCGCCGCCTCGCGGGCGTGGGCATCGCTTCGATGGGCCTCGTCTCCCGCGCCGCCGTGCGGGTGCGGTACTTCGAGCGGGAGCTGGACTTCGAGCGGCTCGTCCCGCGGCGTCTCCGGCCGATCCTGGTGGAGAACGACGCGAACGCCGTCGCCCTCGGCGAAGTGGAGCACGGAGTCCTCGCAGGCGTGCGCAACGCCGTCGTCCTCTATGTCCATGCCGGCATCGGCGCCGGTCTGGTCGTCGACGGCCGCCTTGTCCGCGGCAAGTCAGGCGCGGCCGGCGAGGTGTCCTGGCGAGACTGCACCCTCCTGCCGAATCCCATGAGACACCCCGCCCCGGAGGTGTTCGAGGAGGTGGCGCGTGGCGTCTGTGCGCTGATCAACCTCCTGAACCCTGAGGTCTGCCTGCTCGCCGGCAACGTGCATGAGCTGAGAGAGGCGCTGCTCCCGCGCATCGACGTCGCACTGCGCCGCTGGACGAACCCGGTCGCGCGCGATGTCCGCATCGAGGCCACCACGTGCGATCCCATGCGCGTGGCCGTCCACATGGCAACTGCCGTCCTCGACGAGCGGGTCTTCCAGCATCATCAGGCGGAGCGGACGCCCGGGGAGGACCGGCTGGAGGTCGCACGGACGCTGCCTCTCGAGACCTGATCTCTGTGAAAGGCCTCACAGCACTCACGCGGAGCATGGTTTGAGATTGGCCCAGACCGGCGCCCTGGAGCAGAGTGGCGCCGAGAGCTCGACAAGGAGAATGCCATGCCCGGCAAAATCACCAAGACTGACGATGAGTGGCGCGCCGAGCTCGACCCCGAGCAGTTCCGCATTCTGCGCCAAAAGGGGACGGAGCGCGCCTTCACGGGTGCCCACTGGCGCACCAAGACACCAGGAGTCTACCTCTGCGCGGGGTGTGGCCAGGAGCTGTTCCGGTCCGAGGACAAGTTCGACTCCGGGACCGGCTGGCCCAGCTTTGCCAGACCCGCGGAGCAGGAAGCCGTCGAGGCTCATCCCGATCACTCGCACGGCATGGTCCGGACGGAGGTGACGTGCAGCCGGTGCGGAGGCCATCTCGGCCACGTGTTTGACGACGGTCCGGCCTCCACGGGCCTGCGCTACTGTATCAACTCGGCGTCGCTGAGGCTCGTGCCCAAGCGCTGACTCAGCGCAGCAGATCGGAGATGCGCATCACAGGGGCGTCTGCGGCCCCCGCGGCCTGCGCGTCGCTCGCTGCAAGCCAACCGGCGATCTCGGCCATCACGCGGGGCCGCTCAGGCTCGAACTCAAGCATGTGCCACTGCCCCGGGTAGGTCCGCACCGTCAGCAGATCCGGTGGCACGCGCCGGATCAGCTCCTGCGTCCGGGGAAGGTCCAGCACCTGGTCGCAACCGCCGAAGAGTGCGAGCACGGGCACCGTGAGCCGGGGCAGGAGCCGCCAGAGCTGGTTCGTGATGGCCCGTGTGTTGCCGAAGAACCGGTCCGTGCAGTGCCGCAGGGACAGCGGATCGGCGGCGATGCGAGCGACTCTGTGGCGGTCGCGCGTGAAGTAGCCGGGGTCGTCCACCGGGTGACGGCGGCGGTGGGCCGGGCGGAAGATGTAGTTGAACGCAATCGCGGCTTGCTCGAGCTTGGTGTAGTATGTCCGCAGCACGAGCGCCGGAGCGATCACCGTGACGGTCGCCAGCCGCTGTGGCCACCGGGCCGCGAAGTTGAGTGCCGGCTTTGCTCCCCAGCAGTTGGCCATCAGGTGAATCGTCTCGACCTCCTCGCGCCACCGGACGTCGCTGATGACCGTGGCGAGGTCGGCCAGCCACGTCGACCAGTGATCGATGTCGCCCCGGGCCCCTTCGCTCCGTCCCGAGCCGCGCCGGTCGACGAAGTACACCGTGTGCCCCGCGCGCGCGAGGTCCTCGCTCGTCTCCGCGTACCAGCCCGCATGGCTCTCGATCCCGTGCAGCCGGACGATGACGCTGCGGCGCGGCTCCGCGTGCCACGCCTGGTAGGAGAGCGCAGGCTGGCCCAGTCGCCGGATGAAGCCCTCGGATCGGCGGACCCCGTGAGTCATGGGCGCAGGTTGAACGTGTCCCACTGGGTTGTCCATCGCATCAGCAGTCCCGGCTGCATCTCCGGCCCCAGGCCCGGCCCGTCGAGCGGTGTGCCGGCTCCGCCGCGCCCGAAGCCGACCGGCGGAAGGGCGAGATGCTCCCGAAACAGGTGCCGGTCAAAGGCTCCCTCGACATGGCGCAGTCCCTCGACGATCCCGGCGAAGGCACGCCCCGCGGCCGAGAGCAGTGGCGACTCGCCCACCATGCACCCGAGCCATGCACCCAGGCCGCCGCGCCGGGCCTCCGCGAGGAGTCGCAGCGCGGAGACGACGCCGCCGCACTTCGAGAGGCGAATGTTGAACAGGTCGCACCAGCCCTCCGTCACGGCTCGCTTGGCATCGGCCAGCGACACCAGTGACTCGTCGAGCGCGATGGGCACCGGCGAAGCCTCTCGAAGCGTGGCGAGCCGCGACTCGTCCCCCTTCGCGAGCGGCTGCTCGACGCTCGAGATCCCGAACGTCGAGAGCGCGCCGATCGCGGCCACCGCCTCCTCGAATATCCAGGCCCCGTTCGCGTCAACCCGAAGGTCCGTCCCCCGGCCCAAGACGAGCCGCAGCCGGCGAAGACGGCTGATGTCCTCGTCGAGACCGGAGCCGACCTTCACCTTGATCTCTCGCAGGCCATACATCCGCATTTTGAGTGCCCGCTTGGTCACCTGCCACAGCGTGCCCTCGCCGATGACTCCCGAGTGAATCACCGTCTGGGGCGCCTCCCGCACGGCGACGCCCGTCCGCTCGCCGAGAGACGCGATGATCCGCCATGCCGGGGTCTCGAACACCTGCCCCGCAAGGTCGAGCAGTGCCAGCTCGACGGCGCATCGGCCGCTCGGATGCTGCGGCAGGAGGTGCCCGGCGAGCGCGGTGAGCGCCTCGGCAAACGCCTCAGGCGTGTCACAGGCGGGAAAATCGACTGTCGCAGGCAGCTTGGCGACGGCGGAGAAGACCTCCTCGGCCGTCTCGCCCGTCACGTAATCTCGTGGAAGCCCCTCGCCCCATCCCCACCGCCCCTGGTCGTCCTCGAAGCCGGCGAGCACGTTCCGCGACGACCTGCGCTCGTGGGCCGCGTGCTTGAACGTGGTCTTGAACGGGACGTCGACGAGGTGGAGCTGGAGGCGGCGGGGCCGAAATCGAGCCATGCGACTCAGGGACTCACCATCGGGGCGGGTTCACGCTCGTCGTCGACCGTCACCTCTTCGTGGATCGTGAGGCGCCGGTGATACTCGAGGTCGGGCGTCAGATAGGTCGGCTTGTACTGCTCAGCGCGCCCGCCCGACGCCGTGATGCGCTCGTGCCGCAATGACTCGAAGTGGGAATCATCCACGAGGCCCAGGCGAAGGTGCCCCAGCCTCATCGACCGGCGCTTGCACTCGTACTCGATGTTGCTGGTCTGCAGCTGCCGCTCGACGCGCTCGAGCAACCGCGGCCAGGCATCACGCGGCCCGAGCGATCCCCGGCCTGTGATCAGCGTGTAGCACGGTGGCTCACCCCACACCGGCACGAGCATGAAGTCGGTGATCTTCCAGCCCAGTTCGCACGCGGCGGCGTGGACAGCGGTCGAGACCTGATGCTCGCTCAGCTTCTCGCCCGTGATGCTGGAGAACCGGGAGCCCTTGTGCAGGAACCGCACCACGGGGCACTGCTCCATGAAGTCGACGACTTCGATGACGTCGCTGATGTTGTAGCGGTGGAGGCCGCTGAAGTTCGTCAGCAGAATGTAGTACTGTCGGCCCGCCTCCAGCTCGTGCGCGAGAAGCGTGGCCGGCTGAGAGGTCGACTCCTCCTCCACCGGCATGAACTCGTAGAAGTGGCTGAACAGATCGAGCGGCCCGGCCGACCCCGCATCGCTCATCGGGATCGTCATCCGGCCCTCGCTCGCCAGCAGGCCGATGTCGCGCACGGGCGTCCCGCCAAACGGTTCGGCGTACAGGTCGAGGTAGTGGCCGAGCGTGCCCCCCTTCCAATTCGTGATCAGTCCGAGTTCCGGCCACACGTCCTTGGGGTAGAGGTGCCCGGTCCGTTCGAGAACACTCTCCAAGAAGTGCGCCCGCCTGGGATCGGGACGCAGCGCGGCCACCTCGTCGAGAAGCCGGTCGCCCTCGGAGTGCCAGTCGGTGCTCAGCGACCCGTCTCGGATGTCCCGGATGAGATCCTGGGCCCGCTGGTCCATCACCTTGGCCAGCAGCAGAAAGCTCGATGGGTTCGCCGTGACGAGGAAGCTGACCGGCATCGACACGGCCCAGCGCGCCAGTGAGTAGTACTTCTCCGCCTGATTGCGGATCCCGTACAGGGCCGGTGGCGCGGCGTAGATCGTCCGCACGAAGCGCGACTGGGTCTCCGTCGAGAGCCCCGACATCGAACCGCAGGGGACGCCGTGCTTGGTCGTCCGCTCGACGGACGACGAGACGATCGGCAGGACGTGGTGTTTGAGGCTCCGCCGGTGGTCAATCGTCGACTGCGCCACCCACGTGGACCAGCCGCGCCGGTAGCGTGCGTGGCTCTCGGCGGTGACCGGAATGTGCTTGGGCTCGGCGTCGCTTCCGCTCGTCAGGGCGAACATCAGCAGCCGCTCGCCCGAGCCGAACATCACCGTCGTGTCTCCCGTGTCTCGCATGCGGTTGATGAATGGCCGCACGTCCTCGTAGGTCGTGATCGGAAGCCGCCGGCGAAGGGTCTCGGGGTCCCCGATCCGCCCCAGGCCCAGCTGCCGGCCCATCTCGCTGTCGGCCTGCTGCGCGAGAACTTCCGCCAGCACCGTGCGCTGGGCCGAGGCCACGCTGCGCGTGGCCGCCCGAAACTGACGCAGGAGCACGGCGCCCTGGCTGCGGGCGGCCGCGTAGAGCACGGCGCGGACAGAACGCTTGAACATGGTGACCTCCAGACCCGCTTCCCCTGCCGAGGGCCTGAGACAGCCGGACTCTGACCCACGGCCGGCCACGGGGCAATCGGAAAATGGCTGTCATCCCCGCGCCGCGACGGTCCGTCACACAGCGGCGGACGGTCGCAGAGAGATCTTCCTTCAGGAGCTCCCCCATGAGACCGCTCACCGTGATGCTCACGGCGATCAGCGCGGCGCTCGCCCCGCAGGTGCCAGCCCAGGACCTCAGCCCCGCCGCTCCCATCCGCGAGGCGGTCAGCCGAATCCGGGCGGACATGCGCGCGATGGCGACCGCCATCGAGTCGTACTATGTCGACTGCAACGCCTACCCGGCCTGGGTCAGCGCCGACAGCAGTGAGAGCATCGTCCAGGGCAATTCGGTGCTCGCGGCGATGCCCACCTTTCGCCGGGGCATTCTCCCGCCGGGAGGCCGCTGCGTGATCCCCCTGACACTGACCACGCCGATCGCCTACATCACTTCCCTGGTCCCAGATCCGTTCAATCCGGACGTGCCGAGCACGTTCGCCTACTACACGGACGGTCCCGGCTGGATCCTCCTCAGCCCCGGGCCGGATGGCGACTTCGACGTCAACCCTCGCACGGTCTACAAGAGCGAGCTCGCTCAGCCCTCCGCCGAGCTGCTTGTCCTCTCCTATGACCCGACCAACGGGACCATCTCGGACGGAGACCTCTGGCGGGTCAGGCAGTGATCCCGGCGGGTCTCAGGCCTTGGCCCTCTCGCGCTCGCTGACGAGCTGACTGGCGAGCAGCAGCGAGTCGAACGTCCCGGCGTCCGACCACCAGCCGTCGATCATGCCCCACGTCAGATCACCCCGCCGGATGTAGGCGTTGTTGACGTCGGTGATCTCGAGTTCTCCCCGGCCCGAGGGCTTGAGAGTCCGGATGATGTCCCACACATAGTCGTCGTACATGTAGACGCCCGTCACGGCGTAGCTGCTCTTCGGCGCCTTCGGCTTCTCCTCGATGCCGACGACCTTGTCGCCCCGCAGCTCCGGCACGCCGAAGCGCTGAGGGTCAGGCACTTCTCTGAGCAGAATCTTCGCGCCTGTCGCCTGCTGCCGGTAGGCCTCGACGTGGGGGCGCAGCGACTTCTCGAAGATGTTGTCCCCGAGGATCACGACGATCCGGTCGCGGTCGACGAAGTCCTCCGCGAGGCTCAGCGCGGCCGCGATGCCGCCTTCCCCCTTCTGGTAGGTGTAGTGGATGTCTCTCAGGCCGAACTCCGCGCCGTTCTCGAGCAGCTGGAGAAAATCGCCCGCGAAGCTCCCGCCCGTCACGATCATGATCTCCGTCACGCCGGCGTCGATCAGCGAGAGAATCGGCCAGTGGATCATGGGCCGGTTGTAGACGGGCAGCAGGTGCTTGTTGGTGATCTTCGTCAGCGGCATCAGCCGTGTCCCGAGACCACCCGCCAGAATCACGCCTTTGATCTTCCTGTAGGCCATTGATCTCACTCCATGCTGAAGGGGATGTGGGATTCCAGAAAGTCCGCGATCCGCTCCGACGCGCGCCCGTCGCCGTGCGGATTCACTGCCACGTGACCCCTGCGCTCGCGCGCCTCCCGGCTCGCCAGCAGACGCTCGGCCACCACCAGGATGCGCTCGGTCTCCGTCCCGACCAGGTCTCCACCGCCCGACTCGAGCGTCTCGGGGCGCTCCGTCACCGCGCGCATCACGAGCACCGGCTTGCCCAGCGAAGGCGCCTCCTCCTGGATGCCGCCGGAGTCCGTCAGGATAAAGGCGCACTTCATCATCATCTGCACGAAGGCCGGATAGTCCATCGGTGGCAGCAGGTGAATCGACGGGTGACCGGCGAGGCGCCGGTGCACGACCCCGCGCACCTGGGGATTCAGGTGAACCGGGTAGACGATGTGCGCCTCGGGATGGCGCCGGGCCAGTGCGGCGAGCGCGTCGCAGATCTGCTCGAAGCCGGTCCCAAACGACTCCCTGCGGTGCCCTGTCACGAGGATCACCGGCGTCTCCTCCCAGCTCAGGCCGGGCGTGTGCTCACTCAGGTCAATCGGCTCGCTCGTCAGGCGGTCGCGGGTCGCGAGGAGCGCGTCGACCACCGTGTTGCCGGTCATCGCGATGCGCTCTGGACGCACCCCTTCACGCAGGAGATTCTCCCGCGCGTGCTCCGTCGGCGCCAGATGGTAGGCGCTGAGCCTCGTCGTCAGGCTCCGGTTGATCTCCTCTGGAAACGGATTGAGCACCGATCCCGACCGGAGGCCCGCCTCCACATGGGCGACGGGAATCCTCGCGTGGGTCCCCGCCAGAGCGCCCGCGAGGGTCGTTGTCGTGTCTCCTTGCACCATCATCAGCGCCGGCCTCAGGCTGGCGAGCAGCGGCTCGAGCTGCGACGTGACGCGGGCCAGCACCCCCAGCGGAGTCTGATTGGGCTGCATCACCGCGAGGTCATGCTCGGGAGCCAGTGCGAAATTGCGCAGAATCGGCTCGAGGAGCTCCCTGTGCTGACCCGTCGTCACCGTCACGACCTCGAATGTCGCGGGTCTCCTCCGCAGCGCGGCAATGACCGGGGCGAGCTTGATCGCTTCCGGCCGCGTTCCGAACAGGATGAGAATGCGCACGGGCATGGCCACGGCACGCTAGTGGCCTTTCCCTGCCGGGGCAAGCTGGGATGTCTTGATCTCACCTCCCTGCTCTGTCACGTTTCGCCGCGTGACGGAACCAGTGCCGCCGCCAGCCCGCCCGCGACTCCCCCTGACCGCGCTCTGGGCGCTGATGATGCTCGGGGTGTCGACGGCACTGATCCTCATCGAGGCGCCGCGATTCGCCGTCTGGCCGCTCGACTCCTACTACTACCTGAGCAAGGCCGAGAACCTCATGCGCACCGGGGCGCTGGCCACGCCCTGGGCCGGTCTCGACTCAAAGTTCTTCCCGGGCTACTCCGTGATTCTCGGCCCCCTCTCGCTGCTCAGCCGCAACGGGTCATGGATCGCCGCGATGCTCGCGGCGCTCTGGGTCAGTGCGTTGCTCATTGTCAAGATCGGCGAGACGCTGCTGCGCAGTCACGCTGCCGCGTGGGCTGCGGCGGCGCTCTGGGCGACGCACCCCGTCATGCTCAAGTGGGCCACGGTCCCGATGTCCGAGGTGACAGCGATCACCTTCGCCCTGGGGGCGGTGCTCTGCGCTCTGCGGGGCATCCGCCGGCCGCGCGCCCTGTGGGCGCTGCTCGCGGGCATCTTCTCCGGCATGGCCATCAGCACACGGGCCGAGATGGCCGCCCTCGCGATGCCACTCGGTCTCCTCTGGATCTCGCGGCGCCGTGTCAGCCGTCCCCGCTGGATCGCCTGGGGTGCCCTCGGTCTGGTCGCTGGCAGCGCGCCGCTGATCCTCTGGGGACTGCAGCTGTGGCAGGCCGGCCGTAATCTGCACTATCTGGGCGAAGCGGCCTCGCACCCCATCGATCCGCAGGCCTGGCGCCACATCCACACCGCTGTCTACCAGGTCGGCTTCCTCGGGCCGGTGCCTTCCGGAGTCATGGCCATCGACGCGTGGCTCCTTGCGGTCTCTTGCCTCACAGTTGCAGCGCTCGTGCTCGCCTTCGGAGGCGTGCTCGGAGCCTGGGCATTCGGCGCCGCGCTCATCTTCGTCGCGTATCTCGGCGCCCACTCGCTCTGGCACTATCACTACGAGCGCTTCCTCGTCCCGCTGCTTCCCGTCGCCGCTCTGCTCCTCGCCGGCGCTGGCGCGTGGTGGGTCGAGCACGGCACGCGCTGGCGGTCTCTCCGTGCGCGCGTCGCATGCGCGTGCCTGGTCATCACGACGCTCTGCTGGCTCTTCTACGGGCGTGTCCTGATCCGTGATCACCGGTATTGGCTCAGCCAGGGCTTCCCCTCATCAGTGGCCGGCACCGCCGCCTTTGTCGAATCGCAGACACCGCGCGGGTCTCTCGTCTTCACCGACCTCGGCCCGACCCTCGCGTATCACCTCGACCGCTCCACCGTGTTCACCGAGGCCATTCCAGACTTCTACCCAGCGGCCTTTGAGCCCGAGCACACGCTCGACCAGATCGCCGCTCGCCGGCCCTCGGCGATCGTCACCCGCCGGTCCGCGAGCGAGTGGTTCACGGCGGCGCTCGTTCCCCCGGCAGCGCGGCAGGCGTTTCGCACAGTTTCACTCCAGCCGCAGGGCGCAGTCCTGCTCATCGATCACAGCCGTCTCCGCACAGACCTTGAATCCTCCGATCCCGCGCCGTAGAGTCCGGCTCCTCGCCCAGGAGCAACGCATGCCGCCCCCCCCGCCCTCGACGCTGATTCGCCGCGCCTGTGCCATCGCGACCTGCGATGACCGCCGCACGCGCCTGCGCGGTGCCTCGATCCTTGTCACCGGAAATCGCATTGTGGCCATCGGCGACGAGAGCACGTTCACCGTGCCCGCGGGCACGCGGATCATCGACGCGTCGCGCTGCGTGGCGCTCCCCGGCTTCGTCAACACGCACCACCACATGTACCAGACGCTCACGCGCGCCCTGCCGGCGGTGCAGAGCGCCAAGCTCTTCGACTGGCTCGTGACCCTCTACGAGGTCTGGCGCGAGATCACCCCCGAGGCGGTCTACACCGGCGCGCTCGTCGGACTCGGCGAGCTGCTCCTGACCGGCTGCACGACGACGACCGATCACCACTACCTCTTCCCCGCGCAGACGAGCGGCGATCTCATCGACGAGGAGTTCCGCGCCGCTGAGCGCCTCGGCATCCGATTTCATCCGACGCGCGGCAGCATGAGCCGTGGCAGGTCTCACGGCGGCCTGCCGCCCGACGATGTCGTCCAGACGCCGGACACCATCCTGCGCGACAGCGCGCGTGTGATCGACCAGCACCACGACGCCACCCCCTTCTCGATGCGGCGCGTCGCCCTCGCCCCCTGCTCGCCGTTCAGCGTGACCAGTGACCTGATGCGCGAGACGGCGCGCCTGGCCCGTGACCGCCGCGTGAGGCTTCACACCCATCTGGCCGAGACCGCGGACGAAGATGCCTACTGCCTCGAGGTCTACGGCAAGCGCCCCGTGGCGCTCATGGAGGAGCTCGGCTGGATCGGCGATGACGTCTGGTTCGCCCACTGCGTCTTCCTGAACGAGGAGGAGATCCGGCTCTTCGCGCGGACGCGCACGGCCGTTGCCCACTGCCCCTCGTCCAACATGCGTCTCGCCTCAGGCATCGCGCCCGTCCCCGCCCTGCTGCGCGAGGGAGCCCCCGTCGGGCTGGCCGTCGACGGCTCCGCCTCGAACGACTCGTCGAACATGCTTGCCGAATTGCGTCAGGCGCTGCTGCTCCACCGCGTGCTCGGCGGCGCGGCGGCGATCACGGTCGACGACGTCCTGTGGATGGCCACCCGCGGGGGAGCGGCGGCGCTCGGCCGTGACGAGATCGGCTCGCTGGCCCCTGGCAAGGCCGCGGACATCGCCCTCTTCAACGTCGATCGCATCGGATTCGCCGGCGCGGTGCATGATCCCATCGCCGCGCTCGTGCTGTGCGGCGACTCGCAGATCGCCGAGACCGTCCTGTGCAATGGCCAAGTGGTCGTCGAGGCGGGGCGCCTGGTCTTCGAAGAGGAAGCCCGCATCGTCGAGCAGGCCAACACCTGCGCGCGGCAGCTTGTGGAGCGCGCCACTGCACGCACGGGCATCAGCTTTCTCTGAGACCCGCCGGCCAACTGAGCTTGCCGAGCACCGCGGGCCGCCTCATGCCCGTCGCACCGGGGAGGAACGTCGGTTCGCGCCGCAGGCACTTCCAGGCGAGCACGGCGAAGAGCAGCGGCTCGATGGTCTCCGGCGCGAACCCGAATTCATCCACGGTGGCGAGGCGAATCGAGGGGGCGAGCCGCGCGCGCAGGCCCTCCATGATCGCGGGGTTCCTGGCGCCGCCGCCGTGGACGATCACCTCGTCGATCGGCGGCACCGGCGGCAGATGCTCTCTGAGCGCGTGAACGATTGACGCGGGCGTCAGCGCTGTCACGGTCGCGACGAAATCGTCCGAGTCATTCACGCCGAAGCCTTCGAGCCAATCCGCGCTGAAGAGTTCGCGCCCAGTGCTCTTGGGCGGCGCCACCGTGAAATAGGGGTCAGCCAGCATCCGCGCGAGCAGCGCCTCGTCGACGTGCCCGCGAAGGGCGCGTTCGCCGTCGCGGTCGCAGTGCTCGGCGCCTCCGGTGAGGCGGCGAATGAGCGAATCGATCAGCGTGTTGCCCGGTCCCGTGTCGAAGGCGATCAGCCCCGGCACGCCGGACTGAGTCACGGGGGGGAGCCACGTGAGATTTGCGATGCCGCCGATGTTGAGCCGCACTCGCGTCTTTCCGGCGCTGCGAAAGAGCAAGTCGTCGAGGACCGGCGTCAGCGGCGCGCCCTGGCCGCCGCTGGCGATGTCGGCCGCGCGGAAGTCCGACGCCACGGGACACCCCAGGCGGGTCGCGATCAGCGACGCCTCTCCCATCTGCCAGGTTGAGACGGGCAAGGCCCGGTCTCGCGCTGCATCGGCCGCCAAGTGATAGATCGTCTGCCCGTGCGAGCCGCAGACATCGATGTCGTTGCCGCTGAGGCCCGCCGCCTGCAAGGCGTCGAGCGCTGTCATCGCAAAGACATCGCCGATTTCGTAGGGCAGCGCGCACAGGAGGTCCAGCGGCGCACGCCCCTGCGCATACAGTGACTCGAGTGTCCTCTTCAGGCGCAGGGGATAAGCCCTGTGAACCCAGGCCAGAATCTTCAGCGCCAGCGTGGGGGTCTCGCCCTCGAAGCGGACGACGGCGGCGTCCACCCCATCGGCCGACGTGCCCGAATTCAGCCCCAGGAGCGTTGGCATCTCAGGGCGCCGTTGCCGGCTGTGGCGGCGGGGGAGGCATCGTGCGCATCGATCGCCCGCCCGGACGGCTTCCCCCGAAGAGGCCACCGCCCCCGCCGAAGAGCTGGCCGGTCATGTTGGCCATCCCCTGAATCTCGGCCGTGAACGCCGGATCGTCCTGGAAGTCCGCCAGCAGGGCTGAGGAGAGGTTGCTCGCCAAGTTGCGGACACGGTTGGCCGAAGTCTCCATGTCGCTGAACAGCTGTTCCAGAGCGCCGAAGTCGGTCAGCAGCCCGATGCTCTGATTCATCCGCTCGTAGAGAGCGGTGATCGATCTCGCGCGCTCGGCCAAGGACCCGTGAAATTCGCGCATCGCGCGGTCGACGACGTTGTTGCTGACCATGGGGGGGCGTGTGTTCTCCAGGCGGCGCATGGTCTGCGTCACCTGCTCGCCCTCCGCTGTGAAGAAGTCGATCTGGCTGACCTGCGTGATCACGGGCCCGATCTCGCGGACCCACCGGCGGACATTCTCCTCCTCACGCGCGCTCAGGCGGCCGCCGTCGCCATCGTCGCCGCCACCGCACCCCAGCGCTGCTCCGAGAGACAGCAGCGTGAGAACCGATCTCCAGGTCATGTCCACACACTCCGCGGCCATTGGTCCCCGGTCGGATACCACCGGCCCGCTCCGGCTGTCCACCCCCGCTTGCGGTGTTGACGGAGTGCCCGGCGTGTTGGATGGTGGCCCCGATCCAGGACGACCCGTCGAGGAGTGCCCCGCCATGGCCCGTTGCCTCCCTCTGCTTCTGATTGCCGCCGCTCTGGCCGCCTGCGCCCGGACGCACCCTGTGACGATCAGTCATCCCGCGAGCGCGGGCACGGTGACGTCGGGCGATGTCCTCTTCGAGTACACACCCGGCCAGCCGCGGGTCGACGCCGTCTACCTCACGGGGGACTTCACCGGCTGGCACCCCACTGCCATTCCCATGCGTGATCCCGAGGGCGACGGAATCTGGACGATCACCCGCGCCTTCGAGCCCGGCCTCTACCGCTACCAGTTCGTCACATACGCTGCGCGTTGGTTCTCCGACCCAGCCAGCATGCCGCCCGAGAGCCTCATGAGCCAGAGCGATGTGCGGGAGCTGGCAGTCGCCGGCATTCGCGGCTGGTGATTTCCACCGGCATCGCAGCATCTCGTCTGACCCCCTGAGGAGGATACTGCCATGACACGTATCATCATCGCCCTCGCCCTTGGATCGGTCTTGGCCGGGTGCGTCGGCATCTCAACCGTCAGCACCACGACATCGGCTCCGGCGACTGCCGTCGCCGCCGGC
Source organism: Candidatus Sumerlaeia bacterium (assembly GCA_013360565.1). Classification (GTDB taxonomy): domain Bacteria; phylum Sumerlaeota; class Sumerlaeia; order JABWBI01; family JABWBI01; genus JABWBI01. Next base: position 16,009 of record JABWBI010000015.1, read on the forward strand.
GAGGTGGAGTTCCGGCTTCGCCCTGAGGCTGCGGCCCAGTCGGTCCATCTCACGGGCGATTTCGCCGACTGGAACCCCACGGCCATCCCGATGTCCGACTCCGACGGCGACGGGACCTGGACCGTGACGCACACCTTCACTCCCGGCGAGTACCAGTACAAGTTCGTGGTGAACGGCGACCAGTGGGTCGCCGACCCCGCCAATCCCGAGCAGGTGGACGACAACTACGGCGGCCACAACTCGGTCCTTCGCGTCGGCGCACCTCCGGCGCCCTGACCGGGCTCCATCTCTCCAAATCCCCCCTGCCGAGGCCACGCGCCATGAAGCATTCCGTCTTGCTCCTCGCCCTCACCACCGCCTGTGCGGTTGCGGATCTCCCCTCCCCCGGCGCATGGCGCGAGGCCGTCGCCCGCAGCCAGACGGAGTTCGGCGCCGTTCACCGCAGCGATCCCGTCCTGGTTGAAGTCGAGTTTCATCTCCGCCCCCCGGAGACTGCAGAGACGGTGCACCTGACGGGCGACTTCGCCAACTGGGATGCGACCGCGATCGCGCTCAGCGACGAGGACGGCGACGGCCTCTGGACTGTCACCCACGCCCTCCGCCCCGGAAGGTATCTCTACAAGTTCGTGATCGACGGCGGCACCTGGGTTCACGATCCCGAGAACCCCGGCCGGGAGGACGACGGTCACCAAGGCTTCAACTCCGTTCTCACGGTGACGTCCCAGGGGCCGGCCGCTGAACCCGCGGCTCAGGACGGCCGAGTCGAGGCGGGGGCGCTGCACCACGATCCCGCCTCGGATCGGTCGATCCGCCGCACCGGCGAGTCGTCGATCGCGGTCACGCTGCGGACGCTCCGGGGAGACCTCACGGCGGGCTCGCTGATCTGCGGCGCCTCGACACCCCGCGAAGTCTCGCTCGAGTTCATCTACAGCGACGACCTCTTCGACCACTGGCGCGCTGACCTCGCTCTCTCACCCAGTGAGATGTCCACGCCCTTCGGCTATCTCTTCATTGCCCGCGACGGACCGGCCCAGGCCATCCTGGGCGCGGATGGCGCGAGCGCCGAATCCCTCGAGGCCGCGCTGCCGTTCGCCGTGCTCCCGGACCAGCTCGCTTTCGACCCGGTCCCCGCTTGGGCGGCCGATGCGATCTGGTATCAGATCTTCCCTGAGCGCTTCCGCAACGGCGACCCGTCGAACGATCACCAACCGACAATCCGCTGGACGGCCGACTGGCACGAGCCGCAGACCGCCGGCGAGGCCAGCCGGTTCTACCACTATGTCTTCGAGCGGCAGTACGGCGGCGATCTGCAGGGCGTGATCTGGGCGCTCCCCCACCTCCAGGACCTCGGAGTCAACGCGATCTACCTCAACCCCGTCTTCGAGGCTGAGAGTCTGCACAAGTACGAGACGTCGGACTACCGCCACATCGATGACAACTTCGGCGTACGGGGTGACCTGGCCAGCCTCGAGGCGGCCGGGACGGAGTCGCTCGATCCCTCCACATGGGTCTTCACGCCCAGTGACGAGGTCTTTCTCGACCTGCTCCGCCAAGCACACGCCCGCGGGATCCGCGTCATCATCGACGGCGTCTTCAACCACTCGGGCCGCGCCCACTGGGCCTTCCGGGACGTCCTCGCGCGAGGCCAGGAGTCCCCCTTCGCGGACTGGTACAAGATCCACTCGTGGGACCCCTTCGAATACGAGGGCTGGGCCGGCGAGCGTGACTTGCCCGAGTGGCGGCAGGACGAAAGGGGCCTCGTCCGTCCCGTCGCGGATCACATCCTCGACATCACGACGCGCTGGATGGACCCCGACGGAGACGGCGACCCCAGCGACGGCATCGACGGCTGGCGGCTGGATGTCCCCAATGAGGTCGCCAAGCCCTTCTGGATCGAATGGTGCGAGCATGTGCGGGAGATCAACCCCGGCGCCTTCATTGTCGGCGAGCTCTGGGGCCGCAACGCCGACTGGACGACTCCCGGCCTCTTCGACGCCCACATGAACTACGAGTGGCTCCGTGGCGTGCACCGCTTCTTCGTCAGCACCGGTGCCGGGAGCGAACCCCGCTACACGCCCACGCAGTTCAACCGCTACCTCTTCGAGCTGATGGATGCCTACGGGACGCCTCAGTTCGCCTCGATGCAGAACCTCCTCTCCAGCCATGACATGGACCGCATCGCCTCCTCCGTCATCAACCCCGACCGCCCCGTCGACGGCAACAACCGCCGCCAGGAGGAGAGCGGCCGCGACTACGACCCGTCCAAGCCCGGCCCGGAAGCCTACCGCCGGGTCCGCCTGATTCAGACGTTCCAGTTCACCGCCGTCGGCGCGCCGATGATCTGGTACGGTGATGAGGTCGGCATGTGGGGCGCGGACGACCCCGAATGCCGCAAGCCGATGCTCTGGGACGACCTGATGCCCTACGACAATCCCGAGGAGAACCGGCCTGATCCCGTGATGCGAGATCATGTCACGGACCTGGCGCACCTTCGCCGGAGCATCCCGGCACTGCGTCACGGCCTCTTCCGTCCACTCCTGATGGACGATGCGAATTCGGTCTACGCGTTCGAGCGCCGCCTGCTCGGTGGTTCGCTCCACGAGAGCGCGGTTGTCGCGCTCCACCGGGGGGACTCGCCGGTGGAGGTCTCGGTTCCCGTCCGGTGGCCAGAAGGCACGTCTGTGTTCAATGCGTTCGACCACGCCGCCGCCATGCGGGCGGGCGAGACCGTCAATCTGGCGACCATGACCGTCGCGGACGGCACTGTGACCTTGACGCTGGGACCCGACGAGGGTGCAATCCTGGTTTCATCCCAGATCCGGAGCCTCCCATGACCCGTCTCGCCGCTCTCGTCACCGGGTTCGGGCTCGCCGCCGCCACCGCCTCCGCACAGGAGCCTGTCAGCATCGCGATCGTGAACATCGACCGTGTGCTCAGCGAAGCCCGGCCGATCCGCGCGGCCATCGACGAGGTCGACGCCCAGGTGGCCGAGCGCCAGCGCGCGCTGTCCACCGCCGAGGACGAGCTGCGCCGCCTCATCGACACGTACCGCCAGCAGGAGGCCGTGCTCAGCGAAGACTCCCGATCGCAGATGCAGCGCGACATCGTCGAGCGCCGCCTCGAGCTGGACGAGATGGAGGCGGAGATCCGCACACTCATCAACCGCAACGAGGAGGAGGTCATCACTCCCACCTTCGAGCGCGTCTACCAGGCCATCCGCGCCATCGCCCAGCAGAGTGACATCGATCTCGTCCTCCGCAGCGATGCGGCCGTCTTCGCCGAGGAAGACCTCGATATCACCCAGGAGGTCATCGACCGCCTCAACGCCGGCGCCCGCCCGGGTCCCGAGTCGAACCTCCCCGAGCCGAACTGACGCATGCCCGAGCGCAGGCGCCAGCGCACCCTCGCCGGACTGGCCCGCGTCCGCGGCCAGGGCGTCCACACTGGCGAGAAGACCTCCGTGAGCATCCGCCCCGCGGAGCCCGGGCACGGTCTTGTCTTCCGGCGCACGGACCTCGAGGGCAAGCCGCTGATCCCCGCCACCGTGGAGAGCATCGTCTGGTCCAAGCTCCACAACCGCACGACGCTCGCCCGCGGTCAGGCAGAGGTGCAGACCCCCGAGCACCTGCTGAGCGCGCTCGCCGGCTTGGGGGTCGACAACGTGCTCGTCGACCTCACCGGCCCCGAGGTCCCCGGCTGCGACAATTCCTCGCTCCCCTTCGTCGAGGCGATCGAGGAGGCCGGCATCGAGGAGCAGGATGCTCCCCTTGCCCCCCTCTCCGTCGACGCCCCGATCACCGTGCGCGATGAGGAGTCTGGCGCCGAGGTCACCGCGATGCCGTCCACGCGCTTCGAGGTCACCTTCTTCGCGGAGTTTCCCGAGGGCTACTTCCTCGAACCGCAGACCGTCCACCTTCAGGTCACGCCCAAGGCGTATCGAGAGCAGGTGGCCGCCGCGCGCACCTGGATCTTCGCCGAGCAGATTCCAGGCCTCCTCCTCCGGGGCCTCGGCAAGGGCGGCACACGCGAGTCCGTCCTGGTCATCGGCAAGAGCGAGTTCGTCACCGAGCCCCGCATGAGGGACGAGGCCGCCCGCCACAAGGCGCTCGATCTGATCGGCGACCTGGCGTTGGTAGGGCGCCCGCTCCGGGCCCACGTCTTGGCACGGCGCAGCGGCCACGCGCTCCACGCCAAGCTGGTCCAGCAGATCCTCGCCGCGGCCACGTGACTCAGGCGGCGAGCATCGCCAGCAGCTTCTCCTCGAGCGCCTTCAGCCGCCGCATGTCGTCGATCTTCATGTTCTCCAGATCGGTCAGGTAGAACACGTCCACCACGCGGTACGACTCGGTCGAGATCATCGCGAGGTTGATCGTCATGCCCGCCGCGGCCAGCTCCGCCGTCAGCGCGTGCAGCAGGCCCGTCCGGTCGATCGTCCGAACCTCCATCAGCGTGAACAGCGCCGAAGTCCTGTTGTCGAAGTGGATCTGAACCGGTGCCAGTGCGATCTGCTCGGCGCTCGCCTTCGGAGGACCGAGCTTGACGGGGAAGGCCTGATCCACGGGCAGCTCGCCCCGCAGGACTTGGTTGACCAACCTCTCGACACGCCCGAGCACAAAACCATGCGGCAACGGCCCGCCCTTCGCCGACTCCACCTGAAAGGTCTCGATCGCAAAGCCATCCTCGGTCGAGTACCCCTGCGCGTAGAGGATGTTCACTCCCTTCGAGGCGAGCGCGCCGCACATGAGGCAGAAGACCCCCGCCGCGTCGTAGACCGCCACCGTGATCTCGCTGTAGTTGCAGCCGTGCGGGTGATCGACCTGCCAGACCGCCCGGGTCTCATCGCCCAGCCGCGCCAGCAGGCGTGCGTGCTGGGCCATCCGGGCCGGACTGACGCTCGCCCGGTACCGGTCCGTGGCGCTCCGGACGAGGTCTCGAGCCCGCTGTTGCACCGCAGCGGGGTCCTGCTCCATCTGCGCCAGAACGCGCGGGATGATCTCCTCGGGATCCGCTGTCTCGCTGATGACGCGGTCCTCATGGCCGGCGAGAAAGCGCACGGTCTGGCTCACCAGCCCCGCGAGGAGCGAGCCCTTCCACGATGTCCAGTTCTCCGGCCCCACGCCGCTGATGTCCGCGAAGGTGAGAACGTAGAGCATGTTGAGAAACTCGGGCGTCTGCACCTTCGCCGCCAGCTCCTCGACAACGGCGGGATCGGAGATGTCGCGCCGGAAGGCGAGATGCGGCAGCCAGAGATGACCGAGCACGAGCTGGCGGACCAGCTCCGTCTCCTCCTCGTCCAGACCGATCCGCTGGGCGACGCGCTGCGCGATCTGCCCCCCTTTGACGACGTGGCCGCGGCCCTCGCCCTTGCCGATGTCGTGGAGCAAGAGGCCGAACATCAGCAGGTCCCACCGGTCGATGCGCTGCGCGGCCTCGAGCAGCCCCGGCTCCGTCCCCTGCGTGCTGCCGGTGATCAGCGCCTCGGCCGCCTCCAGGCACTTGAGCGTGTGCTCATCGACCGTGTAGCGGTGATACTGATCGAGCCGGACCATGTGGTGGATGCGGGAGAACTCCGGGAGATAGCCTGCCAGCAGCCCAGAGTCGGCCATGTCCCGGATCGTCGCTGCCGTGTGGGCAGGGCCGCGCAGGATCGAGAGGAAGCGCTGCGTGTTCGCCATGTCCGAGCGGAAGGCGTCGTCGCAGGCTGCGGGCACCGAGGCGCGGATCATCTCCTTCGTCTCTGCGCTCAGGCGCAGGCCCCGCTCGCGGGCCGCGACGCAGATCTCCATCATCTGCCCCGGGTCCCGGGCGAAGAGATCCGGAGGAGCATCCGCCCCGGGCATGATCTCTCCCCGGCAGCTGATCCAGCCGCCCCGGAGCCGCTTCTCCTGAAACCGCCGCGTCAGGCGGCTCGCCATCGATGTCCGCCGCGGCAGCAGCCGGACGATGCGCCCTGTCATCAGATCGACCGTGTGAGCCGCGCGGTGGAAGAGGTGAAGCAGGTGCTCCTCGGGCAGATGGTGCGCGCTGTCGGGCGCGATCGCGAGCGCCTGCGCCACCTGGCGAAGGCGCGCGGAGTCCAGCACGTCCACTTTCCGCCCCGCCGCGGCGTGCAGCGCGTTGCGGACCACGAGAAGAAAGTCCCAGGCCTTCAGGAGCGAGGCGAGATCCTCCGCCGAGAGAACCTCCTGTTCCACCAGCGCACTCAGATCCCCGGTCCCGAGACAGGCGAACGTGATCCACTGGCAGACGTGGACGTCGCGCAGGCCGCCCTCACCCTCTTTCACGTTCGGCTCGAGCAGGTAGACGGTGTTGCCGAACCGCGCATGCCGGCCGCGCATCTCGTCGATGCGGCTCGTGAGAAAGTCCCCCATGAATCCCCGCTGGAGCCGGTGCCGCAGTCCCTTCTCCAGCGCGTCGAACAGGGCCCGGTTTCCAGCCAATGGCCGGGCCTCGAAGAGCGCCGTCGTCTGCTGGAAGTCCTCGCCGAGCACGGCGAGTGCCTCCTTCACCGATTTCATCGAATGCCCGATTTCGCCGCCCAGATCGTAGAGCAGGTGCATGAGCTCCCGGATCTGCGTCTCCGCCTGCGCCCCGAGCCGGTCTTCGGCGAGCACCAGCAAGTCGACGTCGGAGTGCAGGCACATCTGCCGGCGTCCGTAGCCCCCCTGTGCGATGAGGGCGAAAGGCAGCGCGCTCTCCTCCGCGCCCTTGGTCACCGAGGTGAAGAGTTCGCCCAGAATCCGGTCCAGCGCCGCCGCGTGGGCCGCGCACAGGTCCAGCCCGCGCCCGATGCCGTTGCTCTCGATGATCCACTGTCTCACCCGGGCGATTTCGCGCTTCGCCCAGTCGATCATCACAGCGCGCCCCGCGTTCCGGTCGGGCGCGGCGGCCACGGCGTGCCGGCTCGGAGGCGCGGAGATGCTCACAGCACTCGCTCCGCGTAGGGATCGAAGCGCATCATCGTCCCCTCGCTCGCGCTGTCGGCGAGGACCACCACCGCCGTCGCATACTCGCGTCCATGACTCAGGCTCACATGCGCGGCCCTCACCCCCTGCCGCCGCGCCACCTCGGAGGCCTTGCCGGAGAGCGTCAGCAGAGGCTGTCCCCCCGGGGCAGGCAGCACCGCAACATCCACCCAGCGAATGCCCGCGGTGAAACCGGTCCCCAGCGCCTTGACCAGCGCCTCCTTCGCCGCCCAGCGCGCGGCGTAGTGAGGCATCGGTGCCGAGTGGCTGTCGCAGAACGCCTGCTCGCGCTCGGTGAAGATCCGCCGCCGGTAGCGGTCGCCGAAGCGGTCGAAGGCCTCGCGCACACGCGCAATCTCGATGATGTCCGTGCCCAGGCCGGTGATCATGTCCGTGTGCCTCCGCCCAGGCGGAGGTCACGCCCATTGGTAGTGCACTGCGCGCCCCAGAGGCGAGAGAAAACGGCCCGGCTTCTCGTTGCCTTTTCGGCGGCGCAGTGACAGAGTGGCGTCACTGAGACAGGAGGTCGGAGCCATGGCCACACGGCAATGTCCCGGCTGTCAGGAGTGGGTCCCGCAGGAGGCGAAGGCGTGCCCAGAGTGCGGAGCGCTGCTCGGCGCAGAGCTCCCCCGCGAGAGCGCGAAGTCCCCCCCGGTCCGCAGCAGCCTCTGGTTCGGTCTGCTGGTCTGCCTGCCGCTGCTTCTGCTCGGAGGGGCCTCGTTCCCCGTGACGATGGGTCTCCTCTTCGCCGGCGGCGGCCTGCTGATGCTCGCGGCTCCATTTGTCGCTTGGCACGCCCGCCACCGCGGCCACCACGAGCAGCACGGCCACTAACGGCCCGATCAGCTGCGCCCTCCCGCGGCGAGGCGTGTCAGCGCCGCGCCGGTCAGTCTCCACATGCGCCAATCCTCGAGAGGCGCCGCTCCCAGTTTGCGATACTGTGACGCCGCCAGTTCGTTCCAGGTGAGCACCGACCACTCGAGGCGGCCGAGGTTTCTCTCGACACAGAGCTCGCCTAGCCGTCGCATCATCGCCGCGCCGATGCCCTGTCGCCGGTGAGAGGGGCGAACATAGAGATCTTCGAGGTACATCCCAGGGCGGCACAGGAACGTCGAAAACGTCTGGAAGAACAGCGCGTACGAGATGATCTCGCCATCGGCGACCGCGACGAGCGCCTCGACGGCCCGGCGCGAACCGAAGAGATTGTCGCGCAACCCCTGTGCTGACGCGTGGCACTCGTGCGAGAGCCGCTCGTACTCCGCCAGCTCCCGAATCAAACCCGCAATGGCCTGCTCGTCCCCGGGCCGGGCCTCCCGGATCTCGAAGGGAGGATTGCACGTCTCACTCACGGCGCGCGAGCATCGTCGGCCGCTTCCCCGCCGTCAATTGCCATTGCGCGCCGGCAGGCCGGCGGAGTCAGATCGTCCCGGGTGGCCAGACCATGAGAATCGGCGGACTTCACCCGGAGCCCCTCACGCCCGAAGAGTGCCGCGACCTGCGGGTGCTGGGCGAGTTCATCGCCCTCTTCTGCCGCGGCAGGCACCGCGGGGCGGACCGCCGCCCCTTCGCGCTCACCGATGTCGATCCGGCGCGCATCTTCGGCCGCCGTCTGCCGTCACTCTGCGCCGGCTGCGAAGCCCTGCTCAGCCACGGCATCGTCAAACGCCTGCGATGCCCCGTCACTCCCAAGCCGATGTGCAAGGACTGCGCCTGCCAGTGCTACGCCCCCGACTACCAGGCGCGCGTGCGGCAGGTCATGCGCCACAGCGGCCCGCGGATGATCCTCCGGGGCCGCCTCCACTATCTCTTCCATCTGCGCCGGCAGCGGCGGCGGTGACTCAGGGCGCCGGGCGAATGTAATTGCCCTGCGGATCGTAGTAGTTGTACTGCGGCGTCCACTGGGTCGTGGTCCCCGTGCCCCCGATGTTGTTGATGATCGCCATGTTCGCCTCGTGCTGCATGCGAAGCATGTTCGACATCATTTGCGTCGTCTGCTGCTGCTGATAGAGCTGCCGCTGCGCCTCGAGAAACGCCTGCTGCCGGTCAGTCACCGGGCCGGCTGACACCTGAGCCTGATGCCAGGAGAGCTTCGCCCAGACGATGGGGCCGGGAGCCTGAGCCAGCGACGCGGTCACAAGAACCCCTGCGGCGGCGAGCGAGATGAGCCGCTTCATGGTATTCAAACTTGGCCCCTTGGGATCTGGAGTGGTAGCGCATACGGGATTCGAACCCGTGTTTCCGCCGTGAGAGGGCGGGGACACCCCGGGCCTAACGTTCGCACTGTCAGTTATCTGACTCCGCCACCTCGGTGTTTGCGGGACTGCTGTGGGGCAGTTGCCCTCAAACTGCCCCCTCGGAGCCCCTCAACCGGGGCAAAGACGCCACGGCCTCGCGGAGCGTCTGAAGCGCCGTGTGGGAGTAGCGTTCGGCCATCCGGGTTGAAGAGTGCCCCAGCATCGCCGCCACGGTCGTCAGGGAGTGCGACGCGGCCAGAAGCGTCCCCGTGGTGTGGCGCAGGTCGTGAATCCGCGCAGGCGCGATCTTGGCCCGCGCACAGCACTTCTGGAACATCCGGCGGAGATTCGAGACGGGCGGGAAGACCAGCTCAGCGTCGAGCGCGGGCGAGCCGTCCAAGTTGAACACGGCGCCCCCGGTGGGATGACGCCGCGCGCGTCGAGCGCGGAGCATCGCCACCACGTCGGGATGGAGCGGAATCTCTCGCACGCGGGGCCTCTTGCTCGACTGGAGCTTGAGCGTCCGCACGCGAGCGACAGCGGCCTCAAGGTCCACGTCGCCCCAGCGCAACGAGAACATCTCGCCGCGGCGCGTCCCTTCGAGCAAGAGCCACAGGATCATGTCCCGCAGGTTGTGCGGGTCGTAGTCGGCATGGAGGCGCGCGCGGTCGGGAGTGGTCCACTTCGCGCCGTACTCCTCCGCGGCCCGCAGGACGGCCTCGGCCTCCGCCACGGTCAGGAAGCGCGGCTCGTGCGACTCGACGGCCAGCGGCTCGACGCGGCGCCAAGGGTTCTCCGCGATGTGGCGCGCGCGTTCGGCCTCCGTGAAGACATGGCTCCAGGTGTGGCGCAGGCGGTTGACCGTCGCTGCGGAGCGCTGGCGCGTCTTTTGCCTTTCGCCCACCGGGCTCGCGTCTCCCTTCGGATCGCGCACCACAAGGCGCAAGACCGCCTCATAGGGCTGGCCCGTCCACGACTGGAACGCGCGCAGGTCCGTCTCGCCAATCGAGTGCATCATGCGGTCCACGCCGAAGAACTCCGTCAGCAGGTCCAGCGCGAGCGCGTCCCGCTCGCGCGACGCCTCGCACTTGCGCCCCGGCGCGATGCTCTCGCGGTAGTGGGCGCAGAACTCCCCCAGCGCGATCTCCCGCAGCTCGCGCGACAGGCCCGCCTCGCGCTCGTGTG
>JABWBI010000016.1 GCA_013360565.1 Candidatus Sumerlaeia bacterium
AGGCGTCCCGCCGCTCCCGCACCGCCTCGCCCCGTCGCCCCTGTTCGCCCGGCCCCTCTGGCAATGCCGGCTCAGGCTCCCCCGGCTCCCGTCGTGGAGAACGTCGACGTGCACTTCCCGGCGCCGTCCGGCGCACAGGCCATGACGGCCTCCTCGAGAGCCGCGCCCCCCGATGCTCGCAGGACCCATGCGATTGTCTCCCGGCGAGCTGTACCTGTGCGCGCCATGCTCTCAGGAGGCCGTCTGCGCGATGCCATCGTGCTGCGTGAGATCCTCGGTCCTCCCCGCGGTGATCGTCCGTGGGCTCAGGGTCTGGGCGACGTCTGACCTCTGGCATGGCTGGCGACATCCCGGCGCGCCTGAGCCGCCTCCACGACGAGTGCGACGACCTGCTGGACCGCGGCCAGTTCGACGAGGCCTTGGGAGTGGCGCGGCGGGCGTACCGGTTGGCCTCGGAGCATCCGGTGGAGATCGGCCAGGATCTGCTTGTCGACACGCTCTATCTCTATGCCCAGCTGTTGGTTGAGGCCGATGCGCCGCACGAAGCGCTCCCGATCTACGACGAGGTGGCGCGTCTGGCTCCGGACGATCCCGACCTCCCCCTGTGGAGGGGCATCGCCCTCGTTCATCTGGCCCGTTTCGATGAAGCCGAAGAGCAGCTGCGCCAGCACCGGGCCGAAGGCGAGGCCGTCGGCGATGCACTGTGGCACTTGGCCATCCTCGCGGAGTTTCGCGGGGACCATGCTGAGGCCGACGCCCTGTTTCGCCGAGCTCACGCCGCGGACCCCGAGCGCTTTCCCTCCCCCGTCCGGATGGGGGCCGATGCGGTCCAACGGCTGCTCAGCCAGGTGATCGAGTCGCTTCCGGACACGGTCCGCGCCGCCCTCGGCGAAGTCGTCATCCAGGTCGAGCCTTTGCCAGACCGCGCGCTCCTGTGCGAGACCGACCCGCCGACCTCGCCCTTCGTGCTCGGTCTCCACATCGGGGTCCCCTGGGGCGATCAGAGCGTCTTCGACACGCCGCAGCACCTCAATCGCATCCTCATCTTCCAGCGCAACATCGAGCGCATCGCCGCCGACCGCGAAACGCTGCACGAGGAGCTGCGCACCACGCTGCTCCACGAGATCGGTCACCACCTGGGGTGGGACGAAGATGACCTCCGCGCCCGCGGTCTCGACTGAGTCTGCTCATCTCCGTCGCCAGGAGAAGCGATGCCTCAGTCGGCCCTCGATCCGGTACTTGCGCTCGAACTCCGTCAGAGGGAGTTCCCCGTCCGCGAAGAGAGACTGGGAGTAGAACGTCTCCTCACGCTCAAAGCCCTCCGCTCCGCGCATCACCTGCATGATCACCTCAGCGTATCCCGTGTGATCCGTCGCGATGGCCAGATGCCCACCCGGCTCGACGACGCGGGCGAGGTGACGGACTGTCGCCGGTCCCTGCTGCAGACCCAGCAGCCGGCGCTTGTGGTGGCGCTTCTTGGGCCAGGGATCGGGGTAGAGGATGTGAACGGCCCGGAGACTCGCATCCGGCAGCCAGGAGCGCAGGAGGTCCTCCGCCCCGGCCTTGACGAAGCGCACGTTCTCCACACGGGCCTTCACGGCGCGGTCGATCGCCCTGCGCAGATGCTCCGATGAGCGTTCGACCCCCAGCCAGTTCACTTCGGGATGCCCGGCCGACGCGCGTGAGAGAAAGAGCCCTTTGCCGCAGCCGATTTCCATCTCCACCGGTCCGGATCTGCCGAAGATCATGGGCCAGTCCACCCCTTCGGCCAGCACGGCTTGGTCGATCTCCCAGGGGTGATCGCTCGCGCGCCTCGAGGCGGGGTCAGCGGGTGCGCGGATGCGGATGGCCATGGCTTGAATCTTGGGCGGCCGGGGCGTGAAGACAAGCCCTGTTGCAATCGTCCTGGGTGGCCGTATCCTGATGGCCCATGGCCTCCGCCTTCATGCAGACCTCGGCCCTCACGAAGCGCTACGGCACGACCGTCGGCATCGAAGACCTCAGTCTCTCACTCCAGGCGGGGGAGGTCTTCGGCTTCTTGGGTCCGAATGGAGCGGGCAAGACGACGACGATCCGGCTCCTGCTCGGATTCCTGAGGCCCACCAGCGGCGGTTTTTCTATGTTCGGTCAGGACATCGCCTGGGGGGACTGGAGACATCGGGCACGGATCGGCTTTCTGCCTGGCGATCTGCGGCTGCCGCGACGCCTGACAGGTCATCAGCTCCTCGGTTTGCTTGGACGCCTGCACGGCCAGATCAACTGGAGTTGGGTGGCGCATCTTGTCGAGCGACTGGAGGTGCCGTTGGGCCATCGCATTCGGACGCTCTCGCGCGGCAACCTTCAGAAGCTCGGCCTGATTCAGGCTCTGATGCACCGGCCTGAGCTCATCATCCTCGACGAGCCGACGACCGCTCTTGACCCCCTCGTCCAGCGCACAGCACTGGAGGTTTTGCGCGAACTCCGTGATCAGGGCGCCACCGTGTTCTTCTCTTCTCACCACATCGACGAGGTCGAGAAGATCTGTGACCGGGTCGCATTTGTCCGCGGCGGACGCCTCGTTGGGGTGGAGGAGATCGCTGATCTGCGGAGTCACCTTCTCGCCCGGGTCGAAGTGCGGGTCACCGGGGAGGCGCCTGACCTGTCTTCGGTCGAGGGAGTCATCCGGTTCGAGCAGCGGGGCGAGACTCTCGCGCTGATGGTCCGTGGGCGTCCTGCTCCACTCCTCGCGCGGCTGGCCGCGCTGCCGGTCGAGGAGATCACTTGGCAGGCGGCGCGGCTGGAGGACCACTTCTTCACCTACTACGAGAGAGCGGGCGAACCGTGACGCGGACGCTGACGGCGCGCCTTCTCCAGCGCCTGTGGCCGATTCTGTTGCCACTGAGCGCCCTGTGCGGTGGCGTGGCCTTTCTGTTCGTGGCGCTCATCGAGCCGATGGGCGGCCTGGGCATCTTCGAGACCGTGCTCCGGATGACGCCTCGGATCGGCCAGCTGCTGGGGTCGAACGAGATTGACCCGACGACATCCGCAGGCATTGCCTCAATCGCCTACGTTCATCCGTTCGTCGCTATCCTGATGGCGGCCTGGCCGCTGTCGGTGGCGGCGGCGGCTCTCGGCGGCGACGTCGAATCCGGCGAAGCCGACCTGCTGCTGAGCCGGGCTGTTCCGCGCCGGGCAATGTTTCAGGCGGCTGTGGCCACCCTCTTGGCAGGCGCGCTGGCGATGTGCGCCTCCCTGTGGCTGGGCACGGCGCTCGCCCAGTGGATCTCGCCGCCCGAGGACCCGATGCCGCTCGGTCGATTCGCCGCCGCGGCCGTGGTGAACGCCGTGCTGATCGCCTCCACGGGCGGTGTGCTTCTGCTCCTGAGTGCCGGCAGCTCCGAGCGAGGCAGAATCCTCGCCACCGGGGCAGGTCTGTGGCTGCTCAACTTCTTCGCGGGGGTGGTCGCACCGCTTTTCCCCTCGCTCGCGTTCCTGAGGCTTTACTCCCTCCAGGGGCACGCGAGGCCCCAGGCGGTCATCGCCTCAGGTCAGATCCCCTGGCCCGACACAGGGATCCTCCTCACCGTCGGTGTGGCCGGTCTCTCCGCGGCCGCGCTTGTCTGGTCGCGACGAGACGTGAGGAGCTGACGACTTGCGCCGCCGCCGGCATCGACCCCTCCGATGGTTTCTCATCACGGGTCTCCTGATCTGGCTCGCGCGACAGAAGGAGCCGGTCGCGTCGGCCGTCTTGGCTCCCCTCCGGCTGGCCCAGGGCGTTGGTACCAGCGTCGAAATCCAACAGATCCATGCCGCCATCGTGCGCGAGCGCCAAGTCTCGGGCACACTGCCGCCGCCGGAGCGCTTCAACGCCTTCATCCGGGAGAGCTTCCGAACGGCCCGCGGAGATCCGTCCCGCGACTTCTGGGGGCGCCCCTACGGTTACCGTGTCCATGGCCGGGGGTTCGCTGTCTGGAGCCTCGGGCCCGACGGCCGGCCTGGGACCTCAGATGACATCACCATGCGATGGGAGGAATCCTCATGAGCATCCACCCGGTCAACCGCCGGCGGCGGCAGATCATCAAACCGCACTTCCAGTGGCGGTTTCTGCGCAACATTCTGCTGCTCGAGGGGCTGGCATTCGGCGCCGCCGTGTTGATGACGCTCGCCGCTGACCACCTCCTCTTCAATCCGGCCCTTGCCGCCGGCGCCTACTGGCGATGGCTCTCGGCGGGCCTCGTGGCGGGCTTCGTGGCGATCGGTGGCTGGCTCTTCTGGCTGGGCCTGCGGCTGAGCAATCGCATCTCCGGCCCCATCTACCGCGTGGAGAAGATTCTGGAGACGGTTGCCGAGGGGCGGCTTCCGGAGTCCTGCTGCTTCCGTGACCGCGATGAACACCCCGAGCTGGCCGACGCGGTCAACCGGATGTTGATAACTCTGCGGCAGCGCATGCCCGGGTGATTCTCAGCGGTCCTGAGTGCAGGTGACGCCCTGGGTGAAGCAAGTGTAGCAGGCACCGTGTGTCAGCCGGTGAGGACGCAGCGACTCGGCCAGGGAATCGCCCATGCGTGCCTCCTCGACGTTGGCGAGCAACGTGCAGACCCACGTCCCCCGTTCCGTGATCAGGCGGCTGTTCGAGCACATGAGCTTCCGGGGGTCCGCGCGCTCCACGCATTTCGGCGTGAGTCGCTCCGTGGCCCGGTAAGGGCGCAGGCGCTTGGCCTCCGCTCCGATCAAGATCGGGGGAAAAATCCGGACCGCCGCACCCGGCGCACCGAGAGATGCCATCAGGGTGCGCATGCGGCGCTCAATTTCACACGCACTCACCCCCTGCCACGTGGCCGTGGTCGCGACGCTCGGCGCAAGGCCGGCCGCGATCAGCTGACGCAGGCCCTGGATCGCGCGGTCGAATGCTCCCTCGCCCCGGACGGCGTCGTGCTGCGCGGCGGTGTCTCCATCGAGGGACACGCGGATGTCGAGGGGGTGGGGGGCCTGATCGACCAGCGCTCGCAGCCGCCGGGCCATCTTGGCGGTGAAGAGCGTTCCGTTCGACAGGACGAGCGCCGGCGCGGCCTCGAGAGCCAGAGCCAGGACGTCGATGATCTGGGGGTGGATGAACGGTTCGCCGCCGGTGAAGCCGAAGTCGCGCACACCCTCGCGGACGGCCTCGGCGATGGAATGGCGCACCTGGTCGAGTGTCATGAACTCATGCGTGTGATTCCGGGGACTGCTCTCGACAAAGCAGTGCGAGCACGTCAGGTTGCACAGCGTGCCGGTGATCTGAAACCACACGGTCTCCAGACCGAGCATGGGGACGGCCGGTTCGCCCTCGATCACGAGGTAGGCGGGGACCTCGGCGGCATGACTCTCGGAAACGGCGGTTGCACACATCAGGAAGTGTCCTCAGGGAACGGGGGGAGTGTTTTCCGGTTCCAAATACCGCGGCAAGCGCCATCTGCGCTGTGAGCCAGAGCACAGCGCGGGCGGGAAGCCCTTGCCAGGGGCGTGTACGGGGGGCAGAGTGTCCGGCTTCACAGCGGCCGGAGGGTGAACACACATGAGATGGGTGATCGGCATCGACGGAGGCGGAACCAAGACGAGTGGGGCCCTGGCAGACGCATCGGGGCGCATCACGGCGCGAGCGGTGGGCGAGTCCACGAACCCGTACCTGAACCCCCCTGAGGTGGTTGAGGCGAATTTCCGCGCCATTGCCTATGAACTGATGTCCCGGTCGGGAGTCGGTGCAGAGACGATCGACGGGGTCTGCCTCGGCCTCAGCGGTTGCGACCGCCCGGGGGACCGGGCTCCCCTGGAGGCCATGGTCAAGAGAGTTTTCCCACAGGCTCGGGCGGTTGCGACGAACGACGCGCTTGTCGCTCTGGTCGGTGGCTGCGGGGAGCTCAACGGCGTGATGGTCATTTCCGGCACGGGTTCCATCGCCTACGGCTTCACGCCCGACGGACGGTCTGCACGCGCCGGTGGCTACGGCCAATGGCTCGGGGATGAGGGGAGCGGCTTCACCATCGCGCACCGCGGGTTGATCGCGGTGATGCGCGCCGCGGACGGCCGCGAGCCGCCGACGGCGATCCGGGAGCGAGTCCTGAGCCATCTGAGCATCGCGGAGCCGATGGGCCTGATGCCGTGGATGCGCGAGCATGGCCCCGACAAGGCCGCTGTCGCGGCCCTCGCGCCGCTCGTCATTGCAGCGGCTGAACAGGGCGACCCAGCGGCTCTCGACATTCTCCGCTGGGCCGCGAAGGAACTGGCGCTGGCGGCGATCGCGGTCGCGCGCAGGCTGTGGCCAGATGGGGAGAAGTTCCCGGTGGTCGTCGGAGGCAGCAATCTCCGCCGCGTGCCCTTCCTGTATGACCGGTTCAAAGCGGAGATGGCATCTCAGAATCCGGCCGCCACCGTCATGCAGCCGCGCGCCGAGCCCGCTGACGGTGCGTGCTTTTATCTCTTGCAACTTCGGGACTGACCCCGCACGTTGGCGCCACTCTGCGAGCTGGCTTGCCCTGAGGGCGCGAGTTGCGGCGCGCCTCAGCCAGAATGGAGACGCCCCATTGAAGAAGGCGAAGGATCTCGGACGAGGTCACCTCGTCACCGAGCAGCGCAATCAGGCTTCGTCCGACATCGACACGCGGTCGATCCGCGAGTGCGTGGAGATCATCCACCGGCAGGACCGGCTCTGCGTCGAGGCAGTGACGCCGGTTCTCGACCGTGTCGCTCAGGCCACGGAGCTCGTGGTCGAGGCGTTCAAGTGCGGGGGGAGGCTGATCTACGTCGGCGCAGGGACATCGGGGCGCCTGGGGGTGCTCGATGCCTCGGAGTGCCCTCCGACGTTCGGCGTGCCTCCATCGATGGTGCAGGGAATCATCGCGGGCGGCTACGGTGCTCTGAGGAAAGCCATCGAGGGCGCCGAGGACAGCGCCGACGACGGGGCGCGGGACGTCGAGGAGATGATTGAGCCCAGGGGCCTGACACCGCGCGACGTCGTGATGGGCATCGCGACGGGGGCGACGACGCCCTATGTCCGCGGTGCGATCGCGTGCGCGAAGCGCCGGGGCTGCCGGACGATCTTCTTCTGCTGCACCGAGGCGAGGGACGTGCCGAGCCCGGAGAACATCGATGTGGTGATCAACCCGATCGTGGGACCCGAGGTGGTGACCGGGTCAACGCGCATGAAGGCGGGCACGGCGACCAAGCTCGTGCTCAACATGATCACCACGACTGCGATGATTCAGCTGGGCAAGACCTACGGAAACATCATGGTCGACCTCCGCGCGACCAATGAGAAACTCGTGGACCGCTCGAACCGCATCGTGCGCACCATCACGGCGGAGGAGGGGGCGCCGCTCGACATCGAGCAGGCCCAGGAGGTCATCGACCGCGCCGGCGGACGCGTGAAGACGGCGCTGATCATGGCGCTGGCCGGCTGCGGCCGCGATGAGGCCGAGAAGTTCCTCGAGGAGTGCGGCGGCTTCACGCGCCGGGCCATCGAGATGATCAAGGCACAGCGTTCGCCCGTCAGCGGAGCCGAGCGCGGCTGAGACCCTCAGGGGTCCGATTTCACGTGAGGGGACCCGCATGCTGACGCTTCAGTCCGCCGCCGAGAGCGCGGTCATCGGCCGCCTGAGCCCCGTCGACTGGGTGATCGTCGTCGGATTCATCTTCCTCTCGATCGGCATCGGGGTCTACCTCTCGAAGCGCGGCCAGGGCTCTTCCGAGCAGTACTTCAAGGGCGGCGGCGGCATGGGCTGGATGCTGCTCGGGACGTCGATGGTGGCGACGACGTTTGCGGCGGACACCCCCCTGGCGCTGACGGGCTGGGTCGTCACCTCCGGCGTGGCGCAGAACTGGTACTGGTGGTCCATGGTGCCGATCACCATGCTCGGCGTCTTCTTCTTCGCCCGGCTGTGGAAGCGCGCCAACCCGCTGACCGACATGGAGTTCGTCTACGTGCGCTACTCAGGCAACTCAGCGCACTGGCTGCGGGCGTGCAAGGCGCTGTGGCTCGCGATCCCCTACGGCTGCATTGTCATGGGATGGGTCAACAAGGCGATGGGCGTGATCATCAACTACGTCGTGCCCGACTTTCCGCGCATCCCCTTCATCGATCAGGCGATGCTCTGGCTCTTCCTCGCGACGCCGCTGTCGAGCAACATCAATCCCGCGATGGTCGAGGCGATCCAGGGCGGGGTGATCGACCCCATCGAGGTGGGATACAGCCACCACATCTTGCAGAAGCCGATTCTGTGGACCGAGTACGAAGCGGGCGCCTACAGCGAATACACGGCGCCGGACGGAGTCGAATATCCCGATCGTCACCAGGAGGTCCTGGAGGCGCTCGGGATCACCTACGACATCGAGTTGAACCGCGTGGGCAGCATCGAGGGCGTTCCGAACGGCTTCTTGCTCTCCCGCGAGGTGGAACTCGATGGAGAGACCGTGCTCGAGCCCATCGAAGACACCGACTCGGTCGAGGTGATCTTCGAGCTCTACAAGGTCTGCGCGGGGGTCAACCAGTACAAGATCCTCTTCTTTCTCTTCCTCATCGTCTGCGCCTACACCGCCATCTCGGGTCTGTGGGGTGTCGTCGTCACCGATTTCATCCAGTTCTGGATCGCAATGTTCGGCTGCATCGTGCTGGCGGTGCTCGCCGTCCGTCACGTCGGCGGCATCGACGCGATGCTCAATCAGATGGCCGACATCTACGGCTCGGCGAAGGCCCGGGGCATGGTCAACCCGCTTCCCACGGCCGAGGCGGGCGAGTTCGGCCTCTTCACGCGGTTCCAGTTCCTGCTGTTCATGTGTGTCTTCTGGTGGTCCAACGGGTTCACTGACGGGGGATCGTATTTCGCCCAGCGAATGCTCAGCGCCAAGGACGAGCGCAACGCCGCCCTCGGCTACATGTGGTACGCCATCGCGCACTACGCCCTGCGCATGTGGCCCTGGCTCCTCGTCGGGTTCGCCGCCGCCGTGCTCTACCCCCGGATTCCCTTCGCCAACGGTGTGATGCCCTCGGGATCCGTCGCGGAGGCGGGCTATGTCAAAATCATGCTCCTGGTTCTCCCGGCAGGGATGCTCGGCCTGCTTGTGGCCGCGCTCATGGCCGCATACATGTCGACGATTTCGACCCAGGTCAACCTCGGCGCGTCCTACCTGATGAACGATTTCTATCGGCCCTTCATCGCTCCGGGGCGAGAGCGCCGGGCCGCCCGGCGCCGGGGCAATCCCGATTTCAAGTACGATGAGCGGCACTACGTCCGCTGGGGCATCATCATGACCGTGATGATGGCGTTCGCTGGGATCATCGTCTCGCTTTTCCTCAACACCATCGGAGAGGCCTGGTTTCTCCTGGCGGGATTCAATGGCGGCATCGGCGTGATCTACCTGCTGCGCTGGTACTGGTGGCGGATCAACGCCTGGACCGAGATCGTCTGCCTTCTCTCGCTGCTGATCCTCACGCTGGTCCTCCGGCTCCTCTGCAACGGCGCCTTCGGCTGGCCGGCGATGCTTCCGGCCGATGTCCTCGGCCACCGGGTGTTCGCGGACACCTTCTTTGAGTTCAAGGTCCAGCAGATGGGGACCATCCCGTTCAGCCTCCTGGTCACGATGCCCGCGAGCGTGGGCCTCGCTCTGCTGGTCACCTTCCTCACGGCTCCGACCGACCTGGAGAAGCTCAAGACCTTCCACCGCAGGGTGCAGGCGGGCGGCATCGGATGGCGGCGCATCGACCGCCTGGTCAAGGCTGAAGATCCGTCTTTCCAGGTGAACTCGCCGCTCACCTGGGAGAACACGCGCAACTGGCTCCTGGGCTCGGCGATGGTGTACTTCTGGCTCGTCGGCGTCGGCAAGATCATCATCGGCCCCGCCCTCAATCGGGCAAACGACAACCTGGTGGTCGCGGGCGAGGATGTCTTCTTCCTGCATCTCATGACTGGCCTGATCGTCGCCGGGCTCGTGAGCAAGATTCTGCCAGGCCGGGGCAAGCGGCGCGGGCTCGCCCTTGCCGTTGTGCTTGCCGGGTACGTCGCTGTCGCCTACTCGCTGTTCCATCCCGTCGGCCAACCCTTCGCGACCGCGCCGCTGGGGTGGCTCCTGGGGCCACGCCTGATCGGAATCCTGATGCTGGCGGCCGGCGTCGCGTGCGGGGGGGTGATTGCCCGTTCGTTCTCGACCGGCCGGTGGAGCGACCTGCCTGCGGGCCGCGAGGCCTCGCCGCGCCCGGCCTGAGGGCTTGTCAATCGGGCTCTCGCAGAGCAGGCTCGCCCTGCCATGGCCGAGTCAATTCATGTCCTGCATCTGTGCCACCACTCAGTGGTCAGGCAGGGGATCTTGCGCTCGCAGGTGGCCGAGCCCATGAAGCGGTTGGCGCGGAATCCGCGGCTGAAGATCACCGTGGTCTCGGCGGAGCGGAGCGACGAGCGCGACCCCATGGCCGAGCGCGATCTGAGCCGGGACCTGGCCGGAGCGGGTGTTTCTCTTCACGTGTTCGAAAAGCGAGTCGCCCCGGCCGCACGGACGGCCAGGCCGCCGCTTCTGAAGCGGGTTCTCAGTCCCATGCACCTCGCGTGGGATGTTCTCCGGCTTCGCCGTCTTGCGTTCCGATTCGCCCGGGAGCATCGCCCGTGCGTCATCCACGCCCGGTCGTATATCGCCGCCTGGGCCGCGCTCGGCGTGCGTCGGCGAGAGCTGTGTCGCCTCGTCTTCGATCCCCGAGGGGCTCTGCCCGAGGAGCTGGCGGCGGCCCAGGGCTGGGCAGCCGACTCGCGGCGCTACCTCTGGTGGCGTGATCTGGAAAGGCGCCTGCTCCGGGGCGCAGACACCGTCATCGCCGTCAGTGAACCCATGGCCGCCCACTTCGCGGAGCGGGCCGATGTCTCTCCCGTCGTGATCCGGAACTGTGTCGACCTCGAGCGATTCTCGCCCGGGACGCGAACCCCCGCGCCCGGCGCTCCGCTCCGGCTTGTCTTTCTTGTCGGCGTGGACGTGCCTTACCAGGCGTCCGAGCTCGCGCTGACGCTGCGGCGGGCTGTAGCCGCGGGCTGGCCCGCAGGGGCCATTCTCCGCGTGATCACGCCCGACGCTGACGCGATGCGTGCCCGGCTTGGGAGCCCCGAGGTGAACTGTGATTCGCTTGCACGCGATGCCATTCCAGCCGCGCTGGCCGAGTCTGACCTCGGGGTGCTTGTCCGCGACTCGACGGTGGGGAGCCTCGTCGCCTGTCCCGTCAAGTTTCCCGAGTACCTCGCTGCGGGTCTCCCGGTGCTGGCGACGCGGGGCATCGGTGAAGTCGACGCGATTCTGCGTGACCGCGGCGTGGGCGTGAGCCTCGATCCCTCCGCCACCTCCGAGTGGCCTCGTCATCTCGCACCCCTGCTGGCGCGTTTGACCAGTCAACGGGAGGAGCTTCGGCAGAGCGCTCGCCGGGCAGCCGAGGAGATTTTTGCCTGGGAGCACAGTCTTCCGCTCCTTGAGCACGCCTATGGACTGTGGCGATGACGGCTCGCCCGCGCGTTCTCCATGTCTACAAGGACTACTGGCCTCCCGTCGTGGGCGGGGTGGAGAAGACAATCCATCGGCTCTGCCACGGACTCCAGGGGGACTTCGATCCACAGGTGCTCGTTGTCAATGACGGGCCCGAGACGGTGCATGAGATCATCGAAGGGATCCCGGTCACCAAGGCGGCTTGCCGCCGGCGACTGGCCAGCGCGCCGCTGTCGCGCGCCCTGATTCAAGAGATCATCAGGGCAGAGGCGGAGATTCTCCACTTCCATCATCCCATGCCCACGGCCGAGATCGGCCTGCTCAGGCGGCGCGCCCCCGCGCGGGTCGTCGTGACATGGCACAGCGACATCGTCCGCCAGTGGTGGGCGCTCTGGGCCTACGGCCCCTTCCTCCGCGCCTTTCTTCGCCGCGCCGATGCCGTGATGCCAACCTCGCCCAACTACATCGAGTCGTCAAAGTGGCTGCGTCGCGTTCGGCGCAAGTGCTTCCCCGTTCCCCTGGGGGTCGAGCCGGAGGCATTCGATCTCACACCCGAAGATCAGCGCCGGGTCGAGGCAGTGCGCGCCCGCTGGGGACCGCGGCCGATGATCCTCTTCGTGGGGCGATTCCGCGCCTACAAGGGACTCCCCTTCCTGCTGGCCGCGATGAAGCGGCTGCCGTCGGCGC
Source organism: Candidatus Sumerlaeia bacterium (assembly GCA_013360565.1). Classification (GTDB taxonomy): domain Bacteria; phylum Sumerlaeota; class Sumerlaeia; order JABWBI01; family JABWBI01; genus JABWBI01. Next base: position 12,154 of record JABWBI010000016.1, read on the forward strand.
AGTGCCTGCTCATCGGCGATGGTCCCATGCGAGCGAAGGCCGAGAGCCTCGTCCGCGCACTCGGTGTCGCCGACCGCGTTCAGCTGCTGGGCGAGCTGAACGACCGGGACGTGCTGCTCCACCTTCACGCCTGCGACATGCTCTGCCTGCCATCCCATCAGCGTTCGGAGGCGTTTGGGCTCGTGCAGGTCGAGGCGATGATGTGTGGCAAGCCGGTGGTCTCGACGGCCCTGGCGACGGGGGTGCCCTTCGTCAATCTGCACGGGGAGACGGGACTCGTGGCCAAGCCGGGAGACTGGCGAAGCCTCGCGGAGTGCCTGAACACGCTGATCGAGAGCAAGTCGCGCCGCGATCTGATGGGCCGGCAAGCGCGGGCGCGTGCCCTGCGTGAGTTCACCGCCGGGAAGATGTGCGAGCGGGTGGCGATGGTCTATCGGACAGTCCTCGGGCGCCGGGGTTGACGCCCGGACTTCCTCTCCCTACTGTCCCTCTCCCACTCCCATGACTTGGCCCCTCATCTACGCCGCGCTCTTCGCCGAGGCGCTGGTCTTGACGGTCGTGCTGACGCCCTGGGCCCAGCGAGTGGGGGAGCGCTGGCGTCTGACGGACGTGCCCGACCCTTCACGCAAGATTCACACGGTGGTGAAGGCCCGCAGCGGTGGGCTGGCGATGATCATCGCCTTCTTTGCCGTCCTGACGGTCAATCTCGCCACGGCCTACGCCTTTGGGGGTCGGGTTCCCCTTGTGGGGGTGTCGGTCGCCCGTTTCGTCGAGAATGTGCCGAGCATCTCCGGTCAGATCGGCGCCCTGTTGCTGGGGACACTGATCGCCGCGGGGGTCGGTCTGGTCGATGACCGCCGCCCTCTTCCCCCCGGTGTCAAACTCGCCGGCCAAGTCGTGGCCGCGCTCGTGCTCCTGCCTGCGGGGATCCACGTGCGCCTGTTCGGACTCCCGGACTCTGTGGGCATGGTCATCACGGTGCTGTGGGTGGTGGGCCTGACGAACGCCTTCAACTTCCTCGACAACATGGATGGCCTGAGTACCGGCGTGTCAGCGATCTGCGCGGGGGTGCTGATGTGGGCCCTCTTCTGGGCCGGCGAGAGGTTCACCCCTGCCCTGCTGGCCGTGTTCTTGGGCTGCGCGGTGGGCTTTCTCCGCCACAATTGGTTTCCGGCTCGCCTCTTCATGGGGGATGGCGGAAGCCACTTCCTCGGCTTCTTCCTCAGCGCCGTCGCCATCCTCGGCACGTACTACCGGCCGGAGGGCGATGCGCCCCGTCTGGCCGTACTGCTCCCGGCCGTCGTCTTTGGCCTGCCCTTGTTTGACATGATCACGGTGATTCTGATCCGGCTGGGGCAGGGCCGGAGCCCCTTCCAGGCGGACACCCAGCACTTCAGCCACCGGCTCGTCGCCCTCGGGATGCGCCCCCCCCAGGCGGTGCTGACGATCTACCTTCTCACCCTCGCAATCGGCCTGAGCGGATTGGCTCTGCTCCACCTGCCCCCGGCCGCGGCCTGGGTTCACCTCACCTCGGTGGCCATGATCTTCGTCGTCATCCATCTGCTCGATCACACAGGACGCCAGCGCCCCACGGAGGGAGATTCCGACCATGCCTGATGCGCTCATTCCCGACACCACTTGGCAGCGGCTCGCCGCCGAGGCGCGCGGGGCTGCCGAGAAGGCCTATGCGCCGTACTCGAGATTCCAGGTCGGGGCCGCGCTGCTGTGTGCCGACGGCACGGTGGTCACCGGATGCAATGTGGAGAATGCGTCGTATGGCCTCACGATCTGCGCCGAGCGCAACGCCGTCGCCGCGGCCGTCGCGCAGGGACACCGCGATTTCCGGGCAATCGTGGTCGTCTCGCCGAACGGGGTGACCCCGTGCGGTGCCTGCCGCCAGGTGCTCAGCGAGTTCGCGCCTGCGATGCCTGTGCGGCTCCTGAGCAAGAGCGGCAAGGTCACCGACACATCGGTGGGCGCGCTGCTGCCTTCGAGCTTTGGCAAGCAGGACCTCGGGTGAGTGGGCCCGCGGCGCGCTGACCTGTTCGGTGCGGTGGCCCTGCTTGCGCTCGCGACTGCCTATCTGTGGCGCTTCGTCGGCGGGGGCGAGAGCCTGGCGGGGGGAGACCTCGTCAATCACTACCTCCCCGCACGGCATGTCGTGCTCCAGGCCCTCGCCGCGGGTGACTGGCCCTGGTGGAACCCGCTTCTCTTCTCCGGTACGCCGGCCGTCGGCGATGTGAATGCGGCCCTGTTCTATCCTCCCAACTGGCTCTCCCTCTGGGTGCCGCTCGCGCGGTGGTTCAGTCTCACGACGTGGCTGCACATCCTCTCCGGCGTCGTGGGCGCGTATGCGTTCCAGCGGCGTGCGGGATTCAGCGTCCCGGCCGCGATGCTGGGTGCGGCGGCCTTCTGGCTGAGCGGATTCTTCGTCTTCAATCTCAACTCGGGCATCATTCTGTTTCACCAGGCCGCCGCTTGGTGGCCTTGGGCCATGCTCGCCGTTCTCGAGTGGATGCGCTCGGGGCACCGGCCCTGGCTCGCGGTCCTCGCGGTGTCTCTGGCCGCGATGTTCTTGGCGGGGGCCCCTCAGATTGCGTTCTACGCCGGCCTCGCGGCGGGAGCCTATTCACTCGCCCTTCTCTGGGGGCACGCGCATGTCCGCGAGCGGCTGACGGGTCTCGTCCTCTCCTCGCTCCTGACCGCCCTGCTGGTCCAAGTGCAGTTTCTCCCGGCGCGCGAGTGGGGCGCGATGAGCCAGCGGGCCACATGGACGTGTGCACAGGAGTGGGAGCTGAAGACAGGGGATTCGCTGATGGCGCGGTCGCTTCTGCTCGCGTTGACTCCCACGCTCTGCGGCGACCCGACCGACCGGGGCCGCCAGTGGGCAACAGTGCAGGGTGCACACGAGGTCATCCCGGCTGTCCTTGTCCCCGTGCCCGTGCTGCTCCTCACTGGGCTGCTGCTGCGAGCTCCCTCAGGATCGGTTCTCCCGCTCCCGCACGTCTCCCAGCGCCGCTGGCTCCTCCTTCATCTCCTGCTGGGACTCTTTGCGCTGACGATGGCATTTGGCCGGAACTCTCCGCTCTTTCGACTGCTGTGGGATGTGTTGCCCGGCATCCAAGAGTTCCGCGTCCCCGCGCGCATGCAGATCATCGGCCTCTGGTGCATGGCGTGCCTTGTCACCGCGCTCTTTGACCGCCTCTGGCTCATCACCGCTTCGAGTGAATGCGCCTCCCGCCGTCGCGTGGTGGTCTGCGGCGGGATCACTTTGGCACTGGGGCTCTTGCTGATCGTGGCGTTCACGATCGCGGACACACGGCGCCTGCTCCTCGCGCTGGGAATGCCACCGGGCGCAGAGTCACAGATGCCCCCTGGCGTCTCGCCCCGGCAATTCCTCGCCACTCATCTGTCGAGCTTCCCGGAGCTGGTGAGCGAGGCGCGCGCCGCTCTCCTCCGTGCTTCGCTGGCCACCGCACTGACGGGCCTGGCCCTCGTCGTGGCCGGGGCATCGCGCCGCGGACTCCTCCTCGCGCTCGGGCTCGGCGTGGCAGCGCTCAGTCAGTCAGCGCTCACGCCCCGTTTCATCAGCACCAGGCCGACGGGGGAGTTCTGGCGCTCGCTCTATCCCGAGAGCGATGCGGCGTCCGCGATTCGGGATCAGCTGGGAGATGGGCGCCTGCTGCCGCACGACAGCGTCTTCGGTTACGTGAGCGAGGGGATCCATCCTGAGCTCATGCCGAATCGCTCCCTGGTCCTGGGCATCGCCGGGGCGCGTGGCTACGATCCGATCGTCAACGCGAACTACGCGCGCCTGGTGAACGCCGCGGCCGGTTTGCCCATCGAAACCCCGGCCTTCGGCCGGCTGGCGGTGCCCAGCGTGCGGGACTGGGCGTTGGCCCGGGAACTGAACCCATCACTCATGGCCTCCTACGAGCCGCTGGGAGATCCCATGCTGGAACCTCTGGGGGCGGACCAGACGGGGCTTCATCTCTACCGGGTGAGGATGCCCGGGCGCCCGGTCCGGCTCTTCCATCACGCGGTCATGAGTTCGGGTGACCCGGGCAGCGACTTGGCCCACATCGCCGGCCGCCTGCCGCAGCGATTCGATCCGGTGCGGAGCATCCTGCTCCACGATGGAGATGCCCCAGCGGTGAGCGGGGGGCTCCCGGCGGGCGAGGGTGATGCGAGACTTCTCGAACGGGGCCACGACCACGCCGTCTATGCTCTGCGCGCTTCCACGGAGGGCTACCTGTTGACAGACATTCCCTGGCATCCGGGATGGACTGCGCTGGTCGATGGCGAACCGGGTCACGTCACGCGGGGCAATCTCGTCTGGAACGCAGTACATGTCCCGGCGGGAGAGCACAGGGTCGACCTGCGATTTCGCCCCACATCGCTCCTGCGCGGAGGGCTGCTGTCGGCAGCGGGCCTCCTCCTGACACTTGCGGTCTGTGTGACGCCTCGAAAGCGAGACCGGGCGGACCCGAAGATCCGCCCGGTCTCCGGGATTGCCTCTGCGGAGTGTCAGGCCGACTTGAGCTGACGGAGCGCGGCCTTCCGCGAGAGCTTGACCCGGCCATTGTCTTCAACGCCGATGACCTGCACCGCGATCATGTCACCCTCGCGGCAGATGTCCTCGACTTCGCGCACGCGGCGCTCGTCGAGCTCGGAGATGTGGCACATGCCGTCTTTGCCGGGGAGGATTTCGACAATCGCGCCGAAGCTCATGACGCGCGTCACCTTGCCCCGGTAGATCTTGCCGATCTCGACGTCCGACGTGATGCCCTGGATCATCTCGAGCGCCTGCTGAGCGGCGCCGGCATTGGACGAGGCGATGTAGATCGTGCCGTCGTCCTCGATGTCGACCTTGGCGCCCGTCTGCTCGACGATACCCTTGACCACTTTGCCCTGAGGGCCGATGACGCTGGCGATCTTGGAAACGGGGATGCGAACCGTGAGAATCCGGGGAGCGTTGGGGCTGAGCTCGGCCCGCGGCTTGTCGATGATCTCTGACATCCGCTCCATGATGTGGAGCCGGCCGGCGCGGGCCTGCTCGAGAGCCTTCGCCATGAGCTCGGTCGTGATGCCTTCGATCTTGATGTCCATCTGGAGGGCGGTGATGCCCTCGGCCGTGCCGGTGACCTTGAAGTCCATGTCACCGAGGTGATCCTCGAGCCCGAGGATGTCCGAAAGGATGACCGCCTCATCCCCCTCCTTGATCAGGCCCATCGCGATGCCGGCGACAGGGGCCTTCGTCGGGACCCCGGCATCCATCATGGCCATGGAGCCCACGCAGACCGAGGCCATCGACGACGAACCGTTGGACTCCATGATCTCCGAGACGATGCGGATCGTCTGAGGGAACGACTCGGGATCGGGCAGCACCGGCACGAGGGCCCGCTCGGCGAGCGCTCCGTGGCCGATCTCGCGGCGGCCGGGTCCCATGATGCGGCGGGTCTCGCCGACAGAGAACGGCGGGAAATTGTAGTGGAGCATGAAGCGCTTGTAGGTCTCGCCCTGGATGTTGTCGATCTTCTGCTGATCATCGACGGTGCCCAGAGTGACCACGCCGAGCGCCTGCGTCTGGCCGCGGGTGAAGAGGGCCGAGCCGTGAGTGCCGGGGAGCAGACCGGCCTCGCCCCAGATGGGGCGGATCTCATCGGGCCGGCGGCCATCGGCGCGGATCTTGTCTTTGATGATTCTCTGCCGGAGCGACGAGGCGTACTCGTCCTTCCACATGCCTTTGATCTTGGCCTCGCGCTCGAGGTCGGCGTCGTCGCCGATGATCGTCTTGATGACGGCGTCGCGGGCGGCGGTGAGTGCGGTCTCGCGCTCGGCCTTGTCGCGGATCTCGTGGACCTTGTCGAAGTGGGCCGTGGCGACCTCGGCCAACTTGGCGCGGAGCTCCTCATCGACGGCCGGCGGGACGATGGCGAACTTCTTCTTGCCGACACGCTTGCCGAACTCGACGACCCTTTCGAGGATCGCGCGGATCTCGCGGTGAGCCAGCTCGAGTGCCTCGATCATGACCGACTCCGGGATGATGCTGGCCCCGGCCTCGACCATGGTGATCGCCGCCGGTGTCCCGGCGACGACGAGATCGAGTGTCGTGTCCTCCATCTGCTCGAAGGTGGGGTTGACGACGAACTGATCGTCGATGCGCCCGACGCGGACAGCGGCAACCGGCGTCGTCAGGGGTATCTCGGAAATGTAGAGAGCCGTCGCGGCGGCGGTGAGAGCGATGACATCGGCCTGCTCGGTGCGATCGGTGGACAGGTGAACGACAAAGACCTGGGTGTCGTGGTAGTACCCCTCGGGAAAGAGCGGCCGCAGCGGACGATCAATCAGACGGGCCTTGAGCGTCTCGGGGTCGCCGGGCCGGCCCTCGCGCTTGAAGAAACCGCCGGGGAATTTCCCGGCGGCGTAGAACTTCTCCCGATAGTCGATCTGCAGGGGCAGGAAATCGACGCCCTCGCGGGGCTTCGAGTCGGCGACGGCCGCCGCCAGGATCACATTGCCGCCCGCGCGGGCGATGATGGAACCGCTCGCCTGGCGGGCGATTCGGCCGGTTTCGAAGGTGATCGTCTTGCCGCCGACCTCGAGGGTCAGGGTCTCGCCAGTGGGGGCATTGCCAACGGTCTCACTCACAGGTCACGCTCCAATGGTGCAGCATCATGTGGCGCCAGATCCACCGGGGACCCGGACGCGTCTTGCTGTCTGGGCCGCCCGTCAGCGGCGCAGGCCCAGACGCTGAACGATGGAGCGGTAGCGGGCGATGTCGCTCTTGCGCAGATAGTCGAGCAGACTGCGACGGCGGCCGACGAGCTTGAGCAGTCCACGGCGGGAGTGGTGATCCTTGCCGTGCTCCTTGAAGTGCTCCGTCAGCTTGTTGATCCGGTCAGACAAGATCGCAATCTGGACCTCGGGCGAACCCGTGTCCGACTCATGCACCTTGTACTCTTCGATCAGCTGCTTCTTGCGCTCGACGGTGATCGACATGGAGATTCCTCCTGGTCTTCTCGACAGGCCTGGCTCCGAGCCACGCGTCGGAGGAGAGCGCGGAGCCCAGAGTCAGGTGAGCGGGGGCGGACGGCCCGCCTGCTTTCGCATCCAGTCGTTTCAGCGGCCCAGACTCTGGGGGGCGCGGGGAGAGGAGTCAACCGCCATTTTGGAATGACCCGCCCCATTCTTCCGGATCAGAAGAAACCGGCTGCCAGATGGCGCGGGTCAGCCGGAATCGATCCGCGTACTCGCTGAAGCCCGGGATCGGCTCATAGGTCACATCGAGAATCCAAGCCTCCCGGCCCGGCATGAGGCGCATCACATCGCCCACGCTCTCGGGGACGAACCGGGCGTAGAGGACCTCGCTCTCGGTCAGTTCGACCGCATTGAGGGGACTGAGTGTCGCGTAGGCGAAGTTCGCTTCCGGACCAGCGCGCAGGAAGACGACGGCACTGGAGAGCCCCCGCTGCCGTACCACGTCGCGAAGTGCCGTGCCCTGGCCGCAGTAGTTGGTCGCGTAGTAGTCACAGAGCAGGGCGTACAGTCGCACCGGACCGAGAGCCAGCACTCCGGCCACGCCCGCGATCACTGCCACGCGAAGCCTGCGAGAGGGCCAGGGCAGGAGCGCGATGGTCCGCCCCGAGCCCAGCAGAATCCAGGGCATGGTCTCAAAGACGAGACGGGGGCCATAGTAGAAGTCGAAGTAGTAGTAGAGGCTGTGAGCCAGGCAGAACAGCGCGGCGGCGCCCGTGAGCGCCCAGCTCGTGCGCTCACAGGGTCTGATCAGAGGGAGCAGGAGCAGCGGAAGGAGATCGAGCCAAGGCGTTCCCCAGATGTGGCGGCTCAGCCCGCGGGCGATCTGGGGAACGTTGGCCGCGACGTTGTGCAGGATGCTCTCCCGATGCACGCCCGTGACGCCCAGGAAGTTCAGGTCGGGGCTGTACTGCGTGTATCCCATCAGGAGCGGATGCCCTGTGGTGGCGGCGTTGAACCCCAGCAGAATTGCCAGCGCTGCCAGTGCCGGTGGCACGGAGCCCAGCCCCAGGCGAAGCCACGGACGGACCTGCAGGCCCTGCATCCAGGCGGCGATCCAGACGTTCCCGGCCAGTCCCAGGATGGCGCTGTAGGGACGGATCAGACCGGCCCAGGCGATGCAGGCACCCGCCGCCAGCGCCCAGAGCCAGCCGGTGCGGGCACTCGGAGCCTCGAGCGAACGGATCATGGCCCAGAGTCCGGAGAGCAACAGTGCCGCGCACGGCATGTGAGAGAGAAAGTTCGATCCCATGAACGTGAAGAACGGTGACAGCAGCGCCAGCGCGGCCGTGATCCAGGCTTCGCGCTCTCCCCACCAGCGTCGCGCGAGGTGCCACAGGAGGATGACGGTCAACCCCGTCAGGCAGGCATTGGCGAGCTCCGGTGCCCTCAGGGCCATGGCGGGCGCCAGAAGCAGGGGCCAGCCCGGGGGGTACTTCGAGAAGCGCTTGTCGATGCGATTGACGACGTTCGCGTTCCAGAAGCACTCGATGTGTGGGGAGCCCGGGGCCCAGACGCGTCCGTCCGCGAAGACCTGGCCTTGGAAGTGATAGGAGACCTCATCCCACCCGTGGGGCATGTGACCGAGGACCAGGCGATTCAGCAGGACGCACAGGAGCACCGTCCCCAGGAACAGGAGCCAGAGGTACTGGCGCCGGTTGGATTGCTCGCCCATGACTCTGGAATCAGACGACCCCCGGTGCGGAAAGGCAAAATCGAAATCGCGAATGCGAGGGGCTTGCCTCGGAAGCAGCCTCAGTGGATAAGATCGGTTCGACCTTGCCAAAGGATCCGACCTCATGACCGTTGCGCAGTTCCCCATCAAGGGCTTCCCCGACCTCGATGAGCTCCTTCAGCGAGCCCCGAGTGCCCGGTTGGCTTCGAGCCGTCTGGATCTCGTCAACCTCGCCGCCGGAGGCGAGGCCAGCAAGGAGTTCGAGGTCGCTTACGACGTCCCCGGCAAGGGCCGCGTGGTCGAGGCCCATGTGGTCCGCTGCCGCAATGGTGTCGCGGTCAACTATGTCGAACCCTACATGAGGCGGCGTGATCCGGACTGCATGGTGATCGCGGACGAAGGGGCTACGGACAAGCCTCGGTTTTCCGACCGGTTCCCTGGGCGTTTCGAGGACCTCCGATCTGAGGTCTTCCGGTGGCTCGCCACCCAGGACCTTCTCCTGGTCCCCTTCATCGCCGGCCATGACAGGCTCGGGTACGACGCGCTCCTCGTGTCGCCGGTGAACGCGGCGTTCTTCGCCGCCGGGCTGGCTGACCTCCAGGGCATGCTCACACCGGACCAGATTCCCGAGGAGTTCTCCCCCCGCGCGGTCATCTACCTCGCGCCTCCGTTTCGCCACACGCACTGTCAGGGCCGCCAGCTCGTCATCCACAACCGCAGCGGCGAGGTGCATGAGCTCTTCTCGCTCAACCTCTACCCCGGCCCGAGCGCGAAGAAGGGCATCTACGGGGTCCTGCTCTCCGTCGGGGAGCAGGAGGGCTGGGTGACCTGCCACGGTTCGACCGTCCAGGTGGTGACGCCGTATGACAACGTGATCACCATCATGCACGAGGGGGCGAGCGGCGGCGGCAAGAGCGAGATGCTCGAGTATCCCCACCGCGAGACCGATGGGCGGCTTCTGCTGGGCGAGAACACCGTGACCGGTGACCGGCGGTACGTGGTCCTCAACCAGGCCTGCGAGCTGCGGCCCGTCACCGACGACATGGCACAGAGCCATCCGGCCATCCAGCGCGACCACAGCAAGCTGGTCGTGACGGACGCGGAGAAGGGCTGGTTTCTGCGCGTCAACCACATCGACCGCTACGGCGTGGATCCCAACTACGAGCGCCTGTGTCTTCAACCGCCCGAGCCGCTCGTCTTCCTGAACTTCCACGCCGTGGCGGACAGCACGTGCATCCTGTGGGAGCACATCGAGGACGCGCCGGGCAAGCGCTGCCCCAACCCGCGCGTCATTCTTCCCCGGCGTCTCGTGCCGAACATCGTCAACGACCCGGTGGGGATCGACGTTCGGTCCTTCGGCATCCGCACGCCGCCGGCGACGAAGGACGTGCCCTCCTACGGGATCTTCGGCCTGCTCCAGGTGCTGCCGCCCTCACTGGCTTGGCTCTGGCGGCTCGTCGCGCCGCGCGGCCACGCCAACCCGAGCATCATCGACACCGAGGGCATGTCGAGTGAAGGCGTCGGGTCCTACTGGCCCTTCGCCACGGGGCGCATCGTGGATCAGGTGAATCTGCTCCTCCACCAGATCCGCGACACCCCGGCGACAGGGTACACGATCACGCCGAATCAGCACGTCGGGGCGTGGCGCGTCGGCTTCATGCCCCAGTGGCTGGCCCGCGAGTACCTCGCGCGCCGCGGCGGTGTCCGCTTCACGAGGGAACAACTGGTGCCGGCACGCTGCCCCCTGCTCGGTTACTGTCTCAAGTCGATGCGCCTGGAGGGGACGACGATCCCCCGCTGGTTCCTCGAGGTGCACACGCAGCCCGAGCTCACGGAGAGCGGATACGACGCCGGGGCCAAGCTCCTGATGGACTTCTTTCGCAAGGAGCTCGCGCCGCTCCTCGAGGAGTCTGACCTCGACCCGCTGGGGCGCGAGATCATCGAGTGCTGCCTCCAGGGCGGAGCGCTGAGCGACTACGAGCGCCTGCTGGGCTCGCCGGTCCGCGCGGCGACGGATGCCTTCTCCTTCCCCTCGCGCCGGGTGCGGGCGATCACGCCTGTCGATCCGGATGAGGAGATTCCGAGTCTCTGAGACCTCTCACGGGCCGAACATCCAGAGGCCCCGGGCGAAGGCCCACAGGTACATGACGGGGGCGCAGAAGAGGACACTGTCGAAGAGGTCGAGTACGCCGCCGTGGCCCGTGTAGGTCGTGCCCGAGTCCTTCACGCCGGCTTCGCGCTTGAGCAGCGACTCCGCCAAGTCGCCCAGCTGGCCCACCGTCCCGAAGAGCAGGCTCAGCGCGACGGCGTCGTGCCACGCCATGAAGCCGCTGAGCGGAAGCCCTTGGACCGAGTGCTCGAACCGCTCGAAGATGCCCCAGATCAGCAGCCCCATGAGGAGCGACCCGGCCACGCCGCCGATGGAGCCCTCGAGGCTCTTGTTCGGCGAGATGTAGGGCGTGATGCGGCGGCGGCCGAGCGCCGAGCCAACCCACATGGCGAAGACGTCCTGCGCCATTGCTGTGGGGAGCAGGAAGACGATCAGATACCGGCCCTCGCGCGAGACGCCGTCGACACCGTTCCAGCTCCAGAGGGCGAGCAGCGAGCCGAAGCCCGCGCCGACCCAGAGCGCGCAGAGCAGCGCCGAGCCGACGGAGGCGAAGGCGCTGCGCACGCTGTGGGTGATCGCGTGGACGAAGAGACCGATCAGGCCCACCATGAGGATGATGTCCGCGTGCGTCAGAGCGGCGTGCCAGCCGTCGAGCACGAAGAACATCACAAGAGCCCAGGCGCCGAGCCGCCAGGGGCACGCGCCGGTGCGATGGGCCATGCGCGTCGCCTCGTGGATGGCCGCCGTCGCCGCGAGGAAGATCACCAGGGGGAAAACGTGCAGCCGCGTGAAAAGGTCGAAGGCGACGCAGGCCGTGATCAGCCCCACGAAGAGGACGCTCGACGAGTTGCGCCCGATCTGCATCACGCCCGGAGCACGCCGCCGAAGCGTCGCTCGCGGCCCTGGAACTCGATGAGCGCGCGGTAGAGGTCAGCGCGGCGGAAGTCGGGCCACAGCACGGGCATCACGACGAACTCCGCGTAGGCCAGCTGCCACAGGAGGAAGTTCGACAGGCGCATCTCGCCCGACGTGCGGATCATCAGGTCGGGGTGGGGGAGCTCGGGGTGAAAGAGATGGCGCTCGAAGCTCGCCTCGGTGATCTCCGCCTCCTGCATCTCGCCTCGTCTCACTTTCCCCGCGAGGGCCCGGGCTGCCCGGACGATCTCCTGCCGGCCGCCGTAGCTCAGCGCGAGGTTCAGCACGAGCCCCGGGCAGTGGCGCGTCAGTTCCATCGTCTCGCGCAGCCGGGCCTGGACGGCGTCGGGGAGATCGGCAGTGTCGCCCGAGGCGACGAGACGCACGCTGTTGTCGAGCATCGTCGGCCGCTCCTCGAGCAGGAAGCGGTCCAGGAGACCCATCAGGGCGCTGATCTCCGCCCGGGGGCGCCGCCAGTTCTCCTTGCTGAACGAATAGAGGGTGAGGGCGGTGAGACCGAGCTCGGCGGAGGCGGTGACGGTGTCGCGGACGGCGTCGATCGCGCTCTCGTGGCCGCGGATCCGGTCGCGGAAGCCGCGCCGCCGTGCCCAGCGGCCGTTGCCGTCCATGATCACGGCCACGTGGCGCGGCAGCCGCCCGCGGTCGATCTTGGCGAGCAGCTCCGCCGGCGCCAGCGTGGCGAGATCGGCCGAGCCCATGGCGGGGGAGGCGGAGGAGGGAGGCCTCAGACCTCCATCAGCTCCTGCTCCTTCTCCTGGAGCATCTTGTCGACGGTCCTGATGTGCCCATCCGTCAGGTCCTGCACGCGCTTGAGCGCCTTGTCGCGGTCGTCCTCGCTGACCTCGTGCTTCTTCTCGATCTTCTTGATCTCCTCATTGAACTGCCGCCGCTGGTTGCGGATGGCGACGCGCGCCTCCTCGGCCATCCGGTGCGCCAGCTTCACCTGCTCGCGGCGCCGCTCCTCGGTCAGCGGCGGGACGACGATCCGGATGAGCTTGCCGTCGTTCGACGGCGTGTAGCCGAGGTTGGCGGCGAGGATCGCCCGCTCGATCGTCCCGAGTTGCCCCTTGTCCCACGGCTGGATCGTCACCGTCTTCGCATCGGGCGTTGCGATCGTCGCCATGTTCCGCAGGGGCTGGGTGACGCCGTAGGCCTCGACCTCGAGCTCCTCGAAAACGCGCGTCGACGCCCGGCCGGTCCGGATCGTTGCGAGGTGCTCCTCCAGTGCGTGGAGTGACTTGTTCATCTTCTCATCGCATCCGTGGATCAGCCCTTCGAGCATCGCAGAGTCTCCTCAGTCTCAGAGTTCGCCGCGGGTCACGAGTGTGCCGACGGCCTCGCCCCGGACGATCCGAGCCACGTTGCCCGGGACGGTCAGGTTGAAGACGCCGATGGGGATGCCGTGATCACGGCAGAGCGACACGGCCGAGGTGTCCATCACCCGCAGGTTGCCCTGGATCACCTCGTCGAAGGTCAGATGCCGGTGCAGGAGGGCCGAGGCGTCTTTGACAGGGTCCGCCGAGTAGACGCCGTCGACCTTGGTGGCCTTGAGAACGATGTCGGCCTCGATCTCCATCCCGCGGAGCGCGGCGGCCGTGTCGGTCGTGAAGTACGGGTTTCCCGTCCCGCCGGCGAAGATCACGACGCGCCCCTTCTCCAGGTGGCGCAGCGCCCGGCGGCGGATGAACGGCTCGCAGATCGTCGGCATCTCGACGGCGCTGAGCACCCGGGTCGCGAGTCCCCGGTGCTCGAGCACGTTCTGAAAGACGAGCGCGTTGATCACCGTCGCGAGCATCCCGATGTTGTCGGCGGCCGCGCGGTTCATTCCCTCCGCGGCCTGAGAGTCCCCCCGGAAGATGTTGCCGCCGCCGATCACCAGCGCCACCTCCACCCCCAGGCGCTTGACCTCCACAATCTCGTCGGCGAACGAGTCGACAATGGCCCGGTCGATCCCCCACGGCATCGACCCCTTGAAGGCCTCACCGCTCAGTTTCAGAAGCACACGACGGTAGGCGACCGGTGACGGGGCTGGATCGGAAGGAGGCATGTGGCGCGGGGCCTGCGCGGGCCGCCGAAAGGTGACACTCCGGATGGGGCTCTTCAAGCGAAAAACGGTTGATTCCTCCGCCGCTTTGATTCACCGTGCTGTCTGCTCATGGCCGAACAGTGGCTTGGCGCAGCCGCTGGAGGTCCGAACAGGGAGGAGCGAACAGATGCACTCATTCCGACGGAGGGGCTTCACCCTCATCGAACTCCTGATCGTCGTCGCGATCATCGCCATCCTGGCGGCCATCGCGGTTCCGAACTTCCTCGAGGCCCAGACGC
>JABWBI010000196.1 GCA_013360565.1 Candidatus Sumerlaeia bacterium
CGGCGCTCGCGGCCCGAGCGCCGGTCCTCGATCACGCGGCCATCCGGGAGGCGGACGCGCTTGGCGCCGGGGCGCGTGGGCGGAGGAGCCGCCGCTTTCGGAGCCGCTGTGAGAGCAGTGTCGGGATCGGCGAGGGTCGAGTCTCCGGTGATTCGCCCCTCGTCGCCGCGGGCCTGACGGAGAAAGACCTCGTCACCGTGCTTGTTGATGAACTGCGAGAGGACCTCGTGCTGGGAGTTCTCCTGAATGACGACGCGGCCGGTGACACGGTGGACGAGGCGGCGGAGGCCTCCCTCGTGCTCGTAGGCGTGGAAGACGGCATTCATCACACGCTCGCCAAAGCGGGCGTAGTGCATGCGCAGCGCCTTGAGCTTTGCCTCACGGTCGGCGACCTGCTGGCGAACGGCCGCCGCACGGTCGACGGCACGGGCAGAGCGAGATTTCTCGGCCATGGCAGTGGCAACCCCGTTGAGTGTTCCAGAGCTTATCGGCGGCCCGGCCGGAGAGGTTCAGCTCTGAACAGTGTCCGGGTCCGCTGCGGGGCGGCGCAGCCACACGGCCGCAGCCACGGCCCACACGAGCAGCAGAGGAAGCCATGAGACCCAGCCCCGGAGGCCCAGGGCGGTGCCGAGGCTCCAGGCAACCTCCCCGTGGCTCAGGCGTGGCAGCCAGACGGTCCGCACGGGGTTGGGATACCACTGATCAAGGGTGGCCTGCATGAGATAGAGGTTGGCGTCGCCGGCGGGGACCGGCGTCGGCGGCTGCGGATCGATGCCCGCCGCGAGCAGCTGAATGCCGATCGAAACCGCCGCCAAGATCAGAATCAGAGGACGCGCGGCGCGCCATGTGATCCAGGCGGCGCTGGCCGCGAGAAGGAGAAAGGGCACCGCAGGCAACAGGAGGCGCGGCCCACAGGCCCAGCCGCCCCACCACTGATGGCGGTAGCCGGCATTCAGGAGGAGATAGACCACGGACAGCGCGACCGCCATGACGGCCCGCGGAAGGCCGTGCGGGCCCCGGGCGAGGGCCACGGAGCCCGGCAAGGCCGCAAGCAGGAGAGGCGCGAGGAAGAACAGCCCCCGGAATGGGTGGAAGGTGATCAGCCACAGCACCCGTGGATCGGGCGGCCAGTGGATGCCCATGAGGCCGCCCGCCATCGCCTCGCGGAAGAAGGGATCGTGCTCATACTCGTAGGGCAGAGAGAGGGACCCGAACACGCTGAGCGAGTAGACGAGCTGCGGCGCGAGCCCAGCGAAGGCACCGAAGGCCGAGAGCGCCGTCAGGCCGAGCCCACGGGCGACTCCCCGGGCGCGGGACTGCGAGAGCAGGACATGGAGCAGCACGGCGGCGGCCGCGGGGGCGAAGAGAAAATCGAAGAGCACGGAGAGACCGAGACAGAGCCCGGCCAGCGCCAGACGCGAGGGCGCCACCGCGCCGAGATCCTCCTCGGGCGTCGGGGCCAGAGTCAGGCGATAGCCGAGCATCAGGAGGAGACAGCCCGGGACATAGGGCATGAGGATCGTCGCGTAGGGGAAGAGCATCGTGCCGAATCCGCTGAGCGCGGCGAGCAGCGTGGCCTGGCGGGGCGGGGCGCCGAGCCGCTCGATCAGGTGCGCCATCAGCGCGAGGAGAAGACCGAAGGCGAGGCCCACGGTGAAGGCCGTGCACACCCAGCGCTTCGCCTCGGGCGAGAGCGCGGGGGTGAGCCACCGCGCGACCTGGTAGGGCGGCACGGCGAAGAGGGCATTGCCGATGACTTTGTCGGAGTAGAAGTGGCCGTCGAAGAACGCCTTGTCGCCGGTGGCGTAGCCGGGGCGCTCATGGAAGGAGTCGATGGTCAGCCGGTGCTCATCCACCACCGCATAGACCAGCGCGAGCCGCGAGTTGACGTTCCAGCCCGGATCGCGCGGAGCGAAGTAAGCGGCGCTGAACCACCCGAGAAGGACCAGCAGCCAGCGGCCACGCATCACTCAGGGCGCCTCGAAGATCAGATGAGTGGCGAACGGACGGCCATCGGGGCCGCGCAGCGGCTCTTCGCGCCAGCGCGGGGAGGGCGGCGAGGCGATCAGGGCTCCGCGCAGGGCGCGCTGCGGCGCGAGGTCCATGAGGAGATACACGTGAAGCGGCTGATCCGCCTCTGGGACGCCGAGCGCCGGGACAGGCGGCCCGGTGGCGATGGGCTCGACCCCGGCGCGGTCGCGCGTCAAGAGCGCAAAGGCGTCGTGGCCGAACCAGCCCTCAAAGGCGAAGACGCGGTCACCCGGGCGCGTGTCGTCGAGGATCGAGCGTGCGACGGCATGCTCGCGTCCGCTGAAGTCGGCCCACACATCGGAGCGGCCTCCCCACTCCCAATAGCGTGTGACCTCGACGAGGACGAACCAGCAACCCCACGCCACGAAGAAGGCGAAGGCGGCGCGGCCGCCCCACCGATGCCGGACGAGGGCCGTCGAGCGGCGCAGACCGAGCACCACAAGGCCCAGTGCGGCGGGCGCCGCCCCGGCTGTGCGGAGCATGTTGGGCGCCCCAAAGCTGAGGACGCTGGCCAGCAGGAGCGTGCCAAGCCACAGCACGAGCAGCGGCGGACCCGGCGTGCGGCTCCACTGCCCAAGTGCGGTGACGAGGCCGGCGAGCATCAGAGCGCTCGTCACCGGATCGAAGACCGGGACACGGGGAATGTCGTGCTTGGGCACGTGGTCGCCCCAGGTGTGGAACATGGCGAGATTGGCCACGAGATTCTCGCCCACGCCATTCAGCACGCGGCGGCCTTGGCCCAGCGCGGCGGGCGGCGCATCGTCATCGGCCGGCGGCGCGTCGCCGAAGAGCGAGATCTCGGCCACCCGGCCGCAGAGCAGGTCCGGATTCCGCGCCAAGTGAATCACCAGTGGCGCCACGCCGGCGCCGAGTGCCAGGGCGGCGACGGCGATTGCCACGCCCAGACCCCGGCGCCAGGGGCGGTGCATGGCATCCCACACGAGGAGGGCAAAGAGCACGAGCGGGATCAGCCGGGCCGTGAGGTAGGTGTACATCGCCGCGGCGGTGCAGAGTCCGAGCGCCATGGCCCCGCGGCGATCCGGCCGGCGAAGCGCGCGCAGGGCGAGCCACGCGATGGCACACGCGAAAGCAGGCACCCAGATCGTCCGGAGACCGACGCGGCTGAAGTGCACGTGCCAGCGCATCGCGGCGAGGAGCACGGTGCCCAGCAGGGCCCACTGATTCGAGCGGAACACCTCGCGGAAGCAGAGGAAGGCGAATGGGAGCGCCAGCGTTCCGGCGATGGCGGAGGTGAGGCGGATCGAGAGCTCTCCCACTCCGGCGAACTTCATCACGAGCGCCATCGCGACCATGTGCAGGGGCTCTTCGGGGTAACCGTGCCGCGCGAAGTAGAGCGAGCCCCTGCCGGCGAGGACATCGAGGGCGTTGAAGCCGTTCAGGGCCTCGTCGAACCACAGCCCCGGGGGCGGATGCGGCAGCGCGACCACGCGGAGGCCGAAACCGGCGAGGCAGGCGCCGGCGAGCATCACCCAGTGACGTCCGGCGAGGCGAGGGGGCGCGGCGAGGGTCTGCACGGAGTGCACCGGGGTCACGGGCGGCGCGGCGGTGGCTGGAATCTGGGCAAACCGCCGCTGGCTTTCGAGACTTTTCTGCGGCTTGACCTCTCACTCCCCTCCCCCCACACTCGCCCGCCATCTCTGGCTGGAGGCGGTGATGATCCTCAGCGGCTCATTCTCGGGGCGGCGCCACCGCGTCGAGGGCAAGACGCCCGCGAAGCCCGGCGAGCAATTCGCCAAGGCGCTGATGCGCCACGCGTTCGTCCCGATCGACCCGGCGAGCGACAAGACGCGCGCGCTCGGGTGGGTCAACCCGCGCGCGATCCTCGACGAGGACCTGCGCTGGGATCGCCTCGCGCTCGGGCCGCACGTGGTCCTCGGGTTGCGCATCGACACGCGGAAGGTCAGCCGCACCATGCTGCGGGCTCGGCTCGATCAGGTCCTGGCGGAGCGGCGGCGCGAGAAGCCGGGCGCGCGCATTCCCCGCGAGGAGCGGCTGCGCATCGCGAAGGCGCTGGAGACGGAGATGCTGGTGGCGGCGACGCCCTCCACGGCGATTCAGGAGGTCTGGTGGAATCTCCCGGCCTCGACTGTCTGGTTCTCTTCGAGCTCGGCGAAGCTCAACGACGAGATGACAGACCTCTTCGAGCGCACCTTCGGCCTGAAGCTCGTCCCGCTCGGACCCTTCACGCTCGCCGAGGCCCACACAGAGGCGGCGGGCAAGGGCGGCGGCGCCCTGGAGCGTGCGAAGCCCACGGACCTGCGAGTGCGATGATCACTCCAGGGACAGACTTGGCTCGGACCAGCGCGAGTCCGCAGACGACAGCCGCGGGTGCTCTGCGATCCCGGCGCTGAAAGCTTGGGTTGATCTTCTCCCGGAGGTGCCGCAGGCTCCCGCCGTGTCCATTCTCGAGTCCATCCAGTCCAAGTCCTTCCTCGGCCAGGAGTTCCTGACGTGGCTCCTGTGGCGCAGCGAGGAGCGCAGCGGCGTGATCGGGCCGGGCGAGACAGAGGTCCACTTCGGCGGGGTGGTCGAGCTCGCGGCGCCGTTCGGAGAGGCGGAGGAGGTGACGCTCCGGGGAGAGAACCCGGCGGCGTCCCGTGAACTGGTGACCGCGCTGGGCGAGGGCAAGCTCGTCGCGAAGGCGCAGATGCGCTGGATCGTCGACGGCGTCGAGTGGACTCTGAGCGTCCGCGGCGAGACGCTGGACTTCGGCGGCCTGAAGCCGCCGATGAAGACCGGGGTGCCGGACCCCGAGTGGCTGGAGCGGCGGCTGGAGCTGCTCGAGGGCTTCGCCCGCGTGTTCGACGCGGTGCACGCGGAGTTTTTGACGCTGCGGCTGAGCGAGAGCGCCTGGAAGAGCGAGACGCGGCAGATGCGCGACTGGGTCGCGGCGCGGGCGCAGACGGCCGATGCGCCGCCGCCGGAGATCGTGGAGATCGGTGGTGAGGATGAGGCGTGATCCGCATCGGGTTTCACCTGTGTGCCTGGGGCATCCTGCCGGCGCTGGTCTCACTGACGGTCGGCGGCATTGACACGCTGCCCGACGCCGCCGGGTATCTCGCCATCGCGTGCGGGGCCTCGCTGATCCGGCACCTCGACGGGGGCTTCAGAGCGGTGCTCTCGGCATCGCTGGTGCTCATGCCGTTGTCGCTGAGTCAGTACTTCGAGGCCGACCCGTCGCGTTGGCTCGGGTTCATCGGACCGCTGCAGACGCTTGTCGCGGCGGGCGCGCTCGCGGTGGCGTGGCAGTTGGCGGCGTCGGTCAGAGCCGCTTCGCGGCGCGCGATGCAGGCCGAGCTCGCGGCGCGTGCGGAGATGTCCCGCTGGGCGATTGTCTATCTCGTGGCGGCGCTCCTCGCGACGGCGGCGCTGTCGGCGGCCTTCGAGGCACTGGCGACCGCGGCGGCGATCATCGTCTTCGCCCTGCGCTTCGCACTGGCGGCCATTGTCTTCACGCTGCTGCGCAGCGCGGGGGACATCCTCGGCGAGCCGCCGCAGGACGGGCTGCCGGTCCCCGCCGGCGATCCGGCATGACCATGGGAGCCCCCCCGGTATGAAGATCCTCGTCGCCAATCCCGGCAGCACCTCGCTCAAGTTCAAACTCTACGAGTTCCCCGCCGAACGGATCGCGGCGCAGGGGAAGATCGAGCGGATCGGCGAGGCGGCGAGCCCCTGGCAGATCACGGCGGGCGGCACCGCGACGAGTGGCGAGGAGCACGTGCCCGACTACGCGCACGGCGTCTCGCTGCTGCTCGCGAAGCTG
>JABWBI010000197.1 GCA_013360565.1 Candidatus Sumerlaeia bacterium
CGACACGGTCGAGGATCGTCGGCTCGCTGCGCTTGACGCGGCGGACCGCGCGCGGCGGGCGGGGACGGGACTGGCTCGGGGCGGCGGCCTTCGCCCGCTTGGCGTGGCGCAGGGCGCTCTCCATGCCCTCAAGGAGGGACTCGACGACGAGGACCTTGCCGAAGGCGAGGTTCTCGGCGGGGATGATCGTCCACGGCGCCGTGGCGGCGTCGGTGCGCAGGATCATCTCCTCGGTGGCGGCGAGAAAGTCGCCGTAGCGGCGGTGGTGGCGCCAGTCCGCGGGGCGGACGCGCCAGCGCTCGTGGGGGTCGGCCTCGAACGTCTCGAAGCGGCGGCGCTGCTCCCTCTTGGAGATGTGGAGCCAGAACTTGAGGAGCGCCGTGCCGTTGGCGGTGAGCGTGTGCTCGAACTCGGGAATCTCGTGGAAGGCGCGGCGCCAGACCTTGCGCTTGACCGTCCCGTCGACGCGGTCGGTGAGGACGCGCTGGTACCAGGAGCGGTCGAACAGGGCGATCTGGCCTTTGGCGGGCGTCTTGGTCCAGAAGCGCCAGAGGAAGGGGCGCATGGCCTCTTCCGGGGTCGGCTCGAAGGTCACATGGACGCGGAAGCCGCGGGGGTCGAGGAGCTCGGCGAGGAGGGAGATGCACTCCCCCTTGCCGGCGCAGTCCCAGCCCTCGAAGACCGCGATGAGAGGGACGCCGGCCTGCCAGAGGTCGTGCTGGAGCCGGCGGAGGTGAGGCGCGAGCTCGGCGAGGCGGGCCTTGGCTTCGCTCTTCTTGAGGGCGGGGGTCAGATCGACCTGTTCGAGCATGCTCTCACTCGGCGGGTTCGGTCTCCGCGGTGGCAGCGGCTGCGGCGGCGGCGGGCGGGCCCTTCCACCAGCGGCGTGCCAACCCAATGATGATCGGCAGGAAGGACACAAAGATGACGATCACGATGATTTTGTCGAGACGGTTGGCGAGCTGCGTGGAACCGAGCCAGTAGCCGGCCCAGAGGAGCGAGGTGATCCAGACGACGCCGCCGAAGATGTTCCAGAAGACGAAGGCGCGGTATCTCATGCGGGCCATGCCGGCGGCGAAGGGGACGAACGTGCGGAGAATGGGGATGAAGCGGGCGGCGAAGATGGCGAGGCCCCCGTAGCGCTCGTAGAACTCATGGGCCTCGATGAGGTGGCGGCGCTTGAAGAAGCGGCCGTCGGGACGCCTCCAGACGGCATCGCCGACCTTGTGCCCGAGGTAGAAGCCTGTCTGGTCGCCGACGACGGCGAAGATCATGAGGGTCCACCAGAGGAACCAGACGTTGACCTGCTCGACGTGCATGGGGTTGGCGGGGTTGGCGAGGACGCCGGCGGTGATGAGGAGCGAGTCGCCGGGGAGAAAGAAGCCGACGAGCAGGCCCGTCTCGGCGAAGATGATGCCCATCATGAGGTAGGGCGCGAGCGACCCGGCCCACTCGACGATCTTGGAGATGCCCTCGGGCGAGTGGAGTTCGTGGAGCCATTCGAGCATGGGGGGAAGAGGAACCTCGTCGGGAGAAGTGAAGCCCGCCATGCAAGCCCGCGTAAGGGGCAAGCGTCAACGCCAATCAGGGCGGCGAGCCTGGCGAGCCGAATTCATGCCGGAAGTTTGCCAGACCGGCGACACGGACAGGCGGCGCCAGTGCCAAGTCCAGCCGTTCCAGGGGGGAACCGGCGACGGGACATTGGCGTGGGCCTTGTGTCATCCCGGGGTGTCAATCAACCCATCTCCTCAGAACCAGGGGGACACGTCCCATGACCTCGGCTCGCTCACTGTGCACCCTCGCTGCCGGCGCCGCGCTGGCGCTCGGCGTCACCATCGCGCCGGCCAATCCAGCTCTGGAGCGGATGACGCTCGGCGAATTCACGACGTATCCCGTCGTCACACCCGCCATGGCGCACCGCGCAGCTCTGCTGCTGGAGCAGGGCGGCTACGGCGTCAGCCACGCCGGCGTGATCGCGCAGCTGCGCTCGCTGCAGGCGGCGCAGGGGGGCACGGTCTTGAACCCGCTGTACGTGTCGTCGACGGGCGAGACGGCCGCGCAGCGCTTCGAGCGCCATCTGACAAGCTACGACTGCGAGTACATGCCCTATCCCTACGACTACCTTGAGGAATGGGGCCCGGCACCGGCGGGGAATCCGTGGTGCGGCACCGGCGGGCTGACCAACTGCTGGGGCTTCAGCGATCTGCCGCCCGTGGTGGACCCGGGGTACAGCCCTGTGTGGCAGTGACGCGGACTTGGATCGAGGGAGACGCGCCGAGGGCGGTCCTTGGGGGAGGGCCGCCCTTCGGTGTGGCTGGAAGACTGCCTTGAACTTCCGGATGCCCGCGCGTTAGCCTCCTTGCTCATCATCATCCAGATCCCCCGGGCCGTAGCCGGGGGACGCGGGCCAGCGGCGGGTATCCGCTGACCGCGAGGAGGTTCGTTCCCATGCCCCGAGTGAAACTGCCGGACGGCTCCGTGATGGAGCTGCCCGGGAAAGCCACGGTCAAGGACTTGGCGGAGGAGATCGGCCCCGGCCTGGCGAAGAGTGCGCTGGCGGGGGTCGTCAACGGCAAGGCTGTGGACCTGGCGCACCCGCTGAGCGACGGCGACGAGGTGCGCATCCTGACGTGGAAGGACCCGGAGGGCCAGGAGGTCTACCGGCACTCGACGGCGCACCTGATGGCGCAGGCGGTCAAGCGGCTGTGGCCTCAGGCGCAGCTGACGATCGGCCCGCCGATCGAGGACGGGTTCTACTACGACATCGATCTGGCGCAGCCGATCACGCCGGAGGATCTGCCGCGGATCGAGGCGGAGATGGAGAAGATCGCGCGGGAGGACCTGGGCATCTCGCGCGAGGTGTGGGACCGGGCGAAGGCGGCGGAGCACTTCCGGAGCGTGGGCGAGTCCTACAAGGTGGAGCTGATCAACGACCTTCCGCCGGACGAGCAGCTCACGTGCTACCGCCAGGGCGAGTTCCTCGACCTGTGCCGCGGGCCGCACGTGCCGTCGACGGGGGCGATCCGGGCATTCAAGCTCACGAGCGTGGCGGGGGCGTACTGGCGGGGCGACTCGACGCGGCAGATGCTTCAGCGCCTCTACGGGACGTCGTTTCCGGACGCCAAACAGCTGCGCGAGCACCTGCGGCTGCTCGAGGAGGCGAAGAAGCGCGACCACCGCAAGCTGGGCCGGGAGCTCGATCTCTTCTCGTTCCAGGAGGAGGGGCCGGGGTTCCCGTTCTTCCACCCGAAGGGGCTGGCGGTGATCAACGAGATGCTGGCGTACATGCGGGAGCGCTACCGCGAGTTCGGGTACATCGAGATCAAGACGCCGCTGATCCTGGACGAGTCGCTGTGGCACCGGTCGGGCCACTGGGACAACTACCGGGACAACATGTACTTCACGAAGGTCGACGAGCAGACGATGGCGGTGAAGCCGATGAACTGCCCGGGCTGCTGCCTGTGGTTCCGCCAGGGGCTGCACAGCTACCGTGATCTGCCGCTGCGGGCGGCGGAGTTCGGCCAGTGCCACCGCCACGAGCTGAGCGGGGCGCTGCACGGCCTCTTCCGGGTGCGGACGTTCACGCAGGACGACGCGCACATCTTCTGCACGCCCGATCAGATCGAGGACGAGATCGTGCGGTTCCTCGAGATGATCGATGCCGTTTACGCCGACTTCGGGTTCCGGGACTACCACGTCGAGCTGTCGACGAAGCCCGAGAAGCACATCGGCAGCGCGGAGATGTGGGGGCGGGCTGAGGCGGCACTGGCCGCCGCGCTCGAGCGCGCGGGCCGGCCACACCGGCTGAACCCGGGCGACGGGGCGTTCTACGGTCCGAAAATCGACTTCCATGTGAAGGACTGCCTCAAGCGCACGTGGCAGTGCGGGACGGTGCAGCTGGACTTCTCGATGCCCGAGCGGTTCGAGCTCGAGTACGTCGGCAGTGACGGCCAGCGTCACCGGCCGGTGATGTTGCACCGGGCGATCTTCGGGTCGATCGAGCGGTTCTTCGGCATCCTGGTCGAGAACACGGGCGGGGATTTCCCGCTGTGGCTGGCGCCCGAGCAGGTGCGGGTGCTGCCGATCACGGACACGGTGCACGGCTACGCGCGGCAGGTGGAGGCGCGTCTGCGGTCGGCAGGCCTGCGGGCGGCGTGCGATGTGAGCGGGGAGACGATCAAGAAGAAGATCCGGGCGGCGGAGCTGCTCAAGATCCCGCTCATGCTGGTCGTCGGGGCAAAGGAGGCGGAGACCGGCCAGGTGGCGGTCCGCCGGCACGGCCAGGGCGACCAGGGCGCGGTGACTCTCGACGAGTTCATCGCGGAGGCGCAGGACGAGATTCGCGTCCGCGCCGCGGCCCCGGAGAGGGCGAACACAGAGAGCTGACCACCCGTCTCCAGGGAGATCACAGTCCCCAACGCCTATCGGCTCGATCTCGCCGTCGAGAAGCGGGCCGTCATCGAGGGGAAGGCTGCGGCGGAAGTGACCCCAGTCTCCGAGGCACAGCTCCTCACCTCCCTGAGATTGACCGGTCCGAGGGCCGGACTGGCCCTCGATTTCAATGTGCCTCTCTTGAAAGATGGAATCGTCCGGCGTGTGAATTGATCTCTGTGTTCCACTGTGCTCTCTGTGGCTCCGTGGTTTGCCGATGACGCCCCCGCCCCTCACCCGCCTTCAGGAGAATCTCCGCCGGGTGATCCTCGGCAAGGAGGAGGCGCTGCGCCTGACGGTGCTGGCGCTGCTGGCCGATGGGCACCTGCTGATCGAGGATGTGCCGGGGCTGGGCAAGACGATGCTGGCGCGGGCGCTCGCGGTGAGCCTCGCGGCGGACTTCCGGCGCATTCAGTTCACGCCGGATCTGCTGCCGGCGGACCTGACGGGAACGCCGGTCTTCGATCCGCGGGCGCAGACGTTCGAGTTCCGCCCCGGGCCGGTGTTCACGGACGTGCTCCTGGCGGACGAGATCAACCGGGCGACGCCGCGGACGCAGTCGGCGCTGCTCGAGGCGATGGAGGAGCGGCAGGTGTCGGTCGATGGGACGACGCACCGGCTGCCGCCGCTGTTCTTCGTCGTGGATGACGCTCGTCGGTTCGATCAAGCGCTCCCAGAGGATACGACATCGTGAACAGGGGAATTGAGTTGGTGTAAACACAACGAATCCAGTGTTGATAAATAGTTGATGATGCATTAATTATACACTGGGTTAGTAGTGCGTTGTAAAGCATCACGCCGCATATTTCATAGGTTTTTCAGAAAAATACCCGCTGCGAGTCGCTAAATTTGCGTTTGGATGGGCAGTCGGAGTGTAAAGACGCTGCCCTTACCGGGAACGCTTTCTGCGTTGATGCGCCCTTTGTGTTCCGCAGCAATCAGGCGGACGACGGTCAACCCCAGACCTACGCCGCCAAAATCGGTTTGCAGCGCCGGGTCGGCTTTATAAAACGGCTCAAAAATGTAGGGCAGGTGTGTCTCATCAATGCCTTGTCCGGTGTCGCGCACGCGGATCACGACTTCGTCCTCAACGCGATCCACACTGACATCGATCACGCCCCCCGCCGGGGTGAAGTTAAAGGCATTCAGCAGCAGATGGCGCACGGCGCGCTTGATTTTGTCGCCATCGACCCAGAGCAGCGCTGGCACCGAAGCAGGCGAAAAGAGCAGCGTCTGTTCTTTCTGCCGTGCTCTGCCTTCGCACTCG
>JABWBI010000198.1 GCA_013360565.1 Candidatus Sumerlaeia bacterium
CGGGGGCCGGAGCTTCGATGCCCGCCGCCGCTTCCACCGCGGACTGGGCGGCTGCCTGATCCGCATCGACGGCGGGCTCTTCGGCCGCGCCGCCGCCGCACGCGGCCAAGGCCAGGCTCAGAAGTGAAACGATTCCGACAGTCTTCAGCATGAGAAGTCCTCCTCAAGCACAGTGGCGGCTCATCCTCTTCCCATTCCAGAGAGAGGGCCCGCGCCTCACATTGCGGTCAGCCGCTCATTCAACCGAACCGTGCCAGAGGCAAGCGGCACTGTCACGAACAATCGTCACCCGCTTTGACCGTCTCTGAACTGCAGGTGATGGAGCTTGGCATACTCTCTCCCCTGGGCCAAGAGCTCCCCGTGGCTGCCACGCTCGGCGATGCGCCCCTCCTTCAAGACGAGGATCTCATCGGCATTCACGATGGTCGAGAGCCGGTGGGCAATGACGAAGGCCGTGCGGCCCCTGATGAGGCGGTCGATTGCCGCCTGGACCTCTCGCTCGGACTCGGTGTCGAGTGCGCTCGTCGCCTCGTCGAGGATGAGGATCGGGGCCCCCTTCACCAGCGCCCGCGCAATCGCCAGCCGCTGCCTCTGGCCCCCACTGATGCGCTGGCCGCGGTCACCGATGACGGTGTCGTAGCCCTCGGGGAACTCCACGATGAACTGGTGGGCGTTGGCCGCCTTCGCGGCCTCGATGACCCGCTCGAGCGGGATATCGTCCTGCCCGTAGGCGATGTTGGCCCGGACTGTGTCGTCGAACAGAATCGACTCCTGCGTGACGATGGCGATCTGGCGCCGGAGGGACCTGAGCGTCAGATCCCGCAGGTCATGGCCATCGATCAGGATTCGCCCCTCGACCGGGTCCCAGAACCGGGGGACGAGATTGACGAACGTCGTCTTGCCCGAACCACTGGCACCGACAAGCGCGATCACCTTGCCGGCGGGGACGTCGAGCGTGATCTCGCGCAGCACCGGCTCATCGCCGTAGGCGAACGAGACGTTCTCGAAGCGGATCGACTCTTGGAAGGGAGGCAGGTCGACGGCGCCGGGCTTCTCCGCAATGGCGCTCCTGCGGTCGAGGATGGGGAAGAACCGCTCCGCGCCCGCGAGGCCGGCGATGATCTTGTTGTTCGCCTTTGTCATGCCCTTCAGGGGACGGTAGAGCGTGAACATGAGCCCGATGAAGACAATGAAATCGGAGCCCGAGAGCGTCTGCCGCTCCAGGATGTAGTAGCCATTGAGCAGGAGGACGACGCACCCGGCGAGGGTGGAGAGGAAGATGGTGAGCTGGGCCGCGAACGACGAGGCCTTCTCCGTCCGCATCCGGTACTTGAACATGCGCCAGTTCTCGCCGTGGAACCGGCCGTACTCGGCCCTCTCCATCGAATACGCGCGCACGATGCGGATCCCCGTGAAGGTCTCGTGCAAGATCACGGAGAGGCGTGAGCTCTTCTCCTGCGTCCGCCGGCTGTAGCGGCGCACGCGGCCCGCGACCCAGACCATCGGAGCCAAGAGAGCCGGGAACATCAGGAGTGTGCTCAGCGTCAGGCCCGGAGAGATCCAGAGCATCGCCCCCAGCACGGCCAGCAGATTGATCGGCCCCTTGAGAATCCCCAGGAAGATCGTCTCGAAGGAGTCCTTCGTCACCGCCACATCCTGCATGATGTGATTCATCAGAGTGCCGGTGTTGCGCGCGCTGTAAAATCCCTCGTCGAGATAGAGAATGTGGGAGTAGAGATCATCCCGGATGCGCCGCACCACGCTGTCGCTCACGTAGTTCGTCAGATAACCGGCGAAGAACCCACAGATGCACCGGACGACTGTGACGAGCAGCAGAAGACCCGCCATGGCAGTGAGGAGGTGATACTTGTTCGTGTTGCTCCGCAGGGCGTAGCTCTGCAGGCGCTCGAGGTGAGGACGTGCCCACTCGACCGCTCCCTCCTTGATCCCCCGGAACCACCCTGCCACACCGGCGACAGCTGATCTCCAGCCGGCGGGGGCTTCTTCAGCGGCCGGGACCTCGAGCATCGGCTCGCGCACCTGATCCACGAAGGCGGCGAGAGTCGCCACCCTCTCGCCCGAGGCAACCAGGCTCGCCAGTCGTGTCCCCAGATCAGCTGGCGGCATCACCGGGGCAAGGATCGCGACCTCGTCTCCCAGCGCGGGCGTGGAGGCCGCGAGCGTGACCAGGGTCGACCAGCCCGCGTCGGTGAGCACGGTGAGCGGGCGCAGATCAACGACCGCCGTGCGGATGTCCGCACTCCCCAGCCATCCCTGCACGCGCTCGATGTGGGCGACGTCCGTGGCCTCGTCGAGTGCCCCTCCCAGGCGCGCCACATAGACGCCTTCGGCGGGGAACCCGCGGTCCTCGATCACAAGCGGCATGCGCTCTTCGGCGGGCTGGAGTGAGATGATCTCTCCGAGAAACACCAGGTCGAGAACGGGCTTGAGGAGAATGAGTCCGAGAACGGTGGTGAGGGCCTCGCCGACGAGAACGAGAACGATCATCGCCATCCGCAGCTTGTAGAACCTGAGATAAGAGAGCAGGCGCAGATAGAGACGGTAGTCGATGCCGACTCGCCTCTCCCTCCGCCGCGCCCGCTTTGATCTGTCGCCCATCACCTTCGCCGCCGGCTCACGGCCGGGGCTCTCCGATCACCGGCCGGCCTTGGCCATCAGATCAGGGTACTGGCGGCGGTAGTACTCCTCGAAGTCACCGCTCTTGAGCGGCTCCCACCAGTCTCGCCGCGCCGAGTACCATTGACACACCTCCGCCATGCGCTCTTCCCACGGCTTCAGAGGTGCCCAGCCCAGCTGCCTCAGCGGCTCTGCCGTGAGGGCGTAGCGCCGGTCGTGCCCCGGACGATCGGCCACGTGCTTGATCAGCGACTCGGGCTTGCCGAGCAGTTCCAGGATCCTGTGCGTGACCTCGCGGTTGGTCTTCTCACAGGATGCACCGACGTTGTAGATCGCTCCCTTCTCACCCTTCTCGATGACCAGATCGATCGCCCGGCAGTGGTCGTCGACATAGAGCCAGTCGCGCACCTGCATTCCGTCGCCATACATCGGCAGCGGCTTGTCCTCCAGCGCGTTCGTCACGAAGAGCGGGATGAGCTTCTCCGGGTGCTGATACGGCCCGTAGTTGTTCGAGGCCCGGGTGATGACAACCGGGAGCCTGTATGTCGTCCAGTACGACTTGACCAGCAGATCTCCCGCGGCCTTCGACGCCGAGTACGGGCTCGACGGATTGATCGGGGACTGCTCGCTGAAATGCCCGTCCTCGATGGACCCGTACACTTCGTCCGTCGAGATCTGCACATACCGCTTCACGCCGTACTTCCGCGCCGCCTCGAGGAGCGTGTGAACGCCCACGATGTCCGTCTGGATGAACGCGTCCGGTTCCAGAATCGAACGGTCGACATGGGTCTCCGCCGCGAAGTTCACGATCACGTCGGCTCCGCGCACCTCACGGTCCACGAGGTACCGGTCGCAGATGTCCCCTTTGACGAACCGGAACCGCGGATCGTCCGCCACATCGGCCAGGTTCGCGACGTTGCCCGCGTACGTCAGCTTGTCGTACACAACCACCTTCGCCTGCGGGTACTTCGCCATGAGATGCCGGACGAAGTTGGAGCCGATGAAGCCGGCACCACCCGCCACGAAGTAGCACTTGATGTCCATGATGGCGTCAGCCGTCCTTTCGAGACCAGTCGTAGGGCACGTCGTTGTCGTGAGGGTGCACACGGAACTCGTCGGGCTCGGCGTAGTTGTACGGCTCAGTCACCGTGTTGACCAAGAGCGCCGGTTCATCCGAGACGCACTTCATCCCATGCAGCACACCCACTGGGATCCGCACGACCAAGGGATTCCGCTCGCCGATGAAGAACTCATTCACCAGTCCCTGTGTCGGCGAGCCCTCCCGTCCATCGTACAGCACCACCTTCATCATCCCCTTGACCACGCAGAAGTGGTCCGTCTGCTTCCGGTGAAAGTGCCATCCCTTGACCACGCCCGGGTAGGCCGCGGTCATGTAGACTTGTCCGAAACCCGCGAAGATGTCGTCGTCCCGTCGCAGGATCTCCATCAGCCATCCGCGCTCGTCCGGGATCACCTTCAGCGGCTTCGTGGCCACTCCCTCGATCAGCTGTTGGGGCACGGGTGCTCGCCTCACTCCATTGACGTTGACAGCATTCGCTCAAGTCTCTCTTGTGGTCCCGCTGGTCAAAACTGGGACTGAACCAGCCCCCGGCCTCCGGGTCAACCCAGAAGTGCGATCCACCCCGTGGCGCAGAGGATGGAATGAGCGAGATACAGATTCGGCGTGCCCGGGTGGGTGAGACAGGTGCCCTCGTCGAGCTCTGGATGCTCATGATGGCCGAGCACCAGCGGATGGATCCCTCCATCCGCCTCACCTCCGACGCCGCGAAGCACTATCAGAGTTACCTCCACAGCCATCTGCTCGATGTCTCTGCGATCGTCCTCGTCGCGATCGAGGACAGACGGCCCGTCGGGTTCACGCTGGCCATGAAGTGCCAGAATCTCCCCATGTTCGAACCCGAGCACTATGGATACATCTCGGACATGGTCGTCCATCCCTCACAGCGAGGCCGCGGCCTGGGCCAGGAGATGCTTCGGCGCACAGAGGACTGGCTGCGGCGCCAGGGGGTCTCGTCCGTGCAACTCCAAGTCTACACGGGCAACGAGCCCGGCCAGCGCTTCTGGTCGCGGGCGGGCTTTCGGCCTTTCCTGCAGCGCATGTGGCTCGAGCTCTGAGCCATTCCTCAGTTCGCCAGCGTGGCCAAGAGCGCCTCGTCCCCCACTCCGGCTGCCAACGCCCGGGCGCGCTGGCGATGACGCGAGGTCTTTCCATTCGGATGCCCCCAGTCGATCTGCGCGGCGAGGGCGTGGGCGTGCGCCGCCTCGCGCGCCAGTCCCTGTTTCTCGGCCAATCGGATAGCGCGCTGAGCATGCCGCCGCGCAGCCCGTCCATCGCCCGCGACCAACTCCACGGCTCCCTCAGCGCGTGAGAGAAACGCCTCGTCACGGTTCCCCCCGACGTCGCGCTGCGCCCGGAGCGCTCTCTGAATGGCATGGCGCGCCTCCTCCAGCCGTCCCCGCGCAGCGGCGATCTGAGCTCGGACGGCGAGAATCGGGGCGAGGAGTGACTTGTCCTCCCGCGCCTGGGCGGTCGACTCCGCCGCGATGATGTGGGATTCGGCCTCCTCCAGACGTCCCTGGGCGAGACAGATCTGCGCGAGGTTGAGGCAGAGCACCGTCTCCATGTGCTCCTGGCCGCCCTCGCGGGCCTCGTGGAGAAGCGAGGCGGTGAGCGCTTCGGCCTCTTCGAATCGGCCGCGGTGGTGCGCCACCTCGGACAGGCACAGGCGAATGTTCGGGATCAGGCGGCCGTGATCCACCGCCTCGGCCAGGTGGAGGCTCCGCTGAAGGCAGGCGTGGGCCTCCTCGAGGCAACCGCGGTCGATCTCGACCCGCGCCAGGTTGAGAAGAGACTCCGCCACCTCGCGCCGGCGGCCGATCTCCTCAGCGAGCTCGCCCGCCCGTGTCAGCAGTCTCGCGGCCTCCCTGAGCCGGCCCAGAGCGTGCTGGACGAGGCCCAGATTCGCGGTGGCGGCGTAGAGCTGGCGCGCGTCCCCGCCGCGCGAGCGTG
>JABWBI010000199.1 GCA_013360565.1 Candidatus Sumerlaeia bacterium
CCCCGGGCCCGGCACCCGCGAGCGATTCGGAAATGCATCACACAAGGGGAGGGCGAGAGCCACCTCTGTGACTTCTCATGACGGGGGTAAGGAACCATGAAACTCATCATCGCAGGAATGGCGACAACAATCTTCGCGTGTTCAGTCTCTGCAGGATCTGCAGTGACCGTGCTCGTGCAGGATGACGGAACGACAGGCACCGGGACCATTGGAGAGTTCACCGGCCAGACCGACAGCAGCCCGCTCGGTCTCGGGTACCTCTCCTCCGGCACCTACGTCTACATTGAGGACATCACAACGGGGCCAGCGGCCGGGGCTCTGATCAGCTTCGACAGAGACCTGGTCAACGCCGCGCGCTTCTCAATCCTTCTCACGCCGGCCAATGCACAGACGGTCACCGGCGCGAGCGCAATCGTGGACCTCGAGAGTCTGGCGGTTGATCCTCCCACCGACGACATATATGTCTTGGTCCGCGAGCCGGTCTCCGGAGCCCTCTACATCATCCGGATTCCGTCGCTGGGTCTTGGCACCGACACATTCGGGGCCCCAGTCGTCTTTGCGGACACAGTGGGAATGCCCAACTACATCGGCGGGAATGCGCCGGCGATGACGATCGACACCACGACCAGTCCCCGGTCCGTTCTCTTCACGCGCGACCAGACGTCTCCGAATGATGACAACGGCGGCAATGGCATCTACCGCCGCTCCTTCTCTCTCGCACCGACTGATCCGAGCGTTCAGCTCATGACGTTCGTTCAGCTCTCCACGGGGACCACACCCTTGACTCCCAATGGATCCGCCATGGGCTACCGTTCCCTCGCGGTGATCAAGGCCGGGCCCCAGGCGGGCAACATCGTGACGAACAACAGCGTCGGCACCGGATCCGCGAACGGTGACAATGTGATCTGGAACGTGACCTCCAGCACGGCATCCATCTTTGTCGAGGCGCTCGGGACCGGGCGTACGCCCATTCTCTCCTGCAACAACGGCGACATCGTCATGTGGGCCGCCACAGCGGCGAGCGAGGACCTGATCCGGTACATTTCGGACAGCGGAACCGGTGTGGTGCGCCATGTTGTCGCAACCGATGCCCAGCTGACCGCCGCTGGGCCCAGTATCCCCGCCAACCTCGCGGAGCAGGCGGTTGGCATCGCGACGAACGGTATCTCGACGTTCGGCATCTTCTCCAGCGCCGATAATCGGGAGACACTGTTTGAGATTGTCGACCCGACGGTGCCCGTCGAGCTGTCAGCATTTGGCAACGATTGATGAACGCCGCTGCCCCACAATCCCCAGGGGGCGTAGAGCGCCCCCTGGGGATTATCGTCCGGATCAGTATTCTCGCCGCGAGGTTTCCACTCCCAGGGCCCAAAGCCGGATGAAGGTATCCGCAATCAGCTCGGCCTCCACGAAGTAGCTGTTGTCCGGGAGCACGGTGTGATCAGCCAAGTCCCATATGGTCACGTCAGTAGAGCCCTCACGGCCGTCGATGACCTCCTGCGCAACTGTTACCATGCTGGCGTCTGTGGACTCGCCTCTTCTCCGAAGACGGAGAATCAAAATGTCGTCCGAATTGTCGCGGGAGTGCTTGACACGGATTCGAGTGATCACTGAATCATCCTGCAGGCCCAAGGGGAGATAGACGTACGTTGACTCCTGATTCTCGGTCCACTGAACGTAGTCGAGAGTCACGAGCAGATCGGTTTCGTTGAAAGGCAGGCGTGGCAACAGCGAGGCAAGATGGTCCTCCCACTCCGTGTCCACGACTGCGAGGTCACCCCTGACAGTCGCCTGATCCGTACTGTCATTGCCGAGGTAGCTGTCCCTCCCCACGAATACGTCCCGCATGAAGTCGGAGTCTCCCTCCGCGACGAGAGACCAATCTTCCTCGACAACTTCGGGGGACACATCGTTGGCTTGGATGTAGATACCATAGGCGTTCTCGACGCGCTCGCCTGTTACTGCCGAGCCGAAGGGAGGGCCCCCAACAAGGATGCCATAGGCATTCTCGACCGAGGAGCCGTTGGCAATCGCGCTGTTCGCGTAGAAGAAAGCCTGGACTCCCATGCCGTCGGTGATCCGGTAAAACTGCTGCTCAGGGAGGAAGACCTCGGCGGCTGGGCCGAGCTCTGGGCTGGCTGAGGCCTCGGGGCTCAGGTACCCGGCCGCCGCCCCAACGCCCTGAACACCCACCACGTGGTTGCTCGTTCCCATCAGATCAATGTCTCCCAGCCATCGCTGAGTGGCATCCGCGATCAGCGACCCGCCGTGCATGCGGATGGTGTGTCCGACCGCAAGATCATCGAGGTAGATCAGGTCGTCCTCGGCGGCGGTGCCATAGAAAGCCGCAGCGGAGATACCGCAGAGCGTGTTGAAGATCGGGACGCTGGCGGGGCTTGGGGGTCTTGGGGGATGAGTGCATCGGGACACCTCCAGGGTGGGGTTGAGTCTACCCCAAACCGGTGTCCAAGAAAACCCTGGGGCGGGAGACCGGGAGCAACCGGTATGCGATCACCTCGGGTGTCGACGGCGCGATCGGAGCGAACCTCGTGGTCAACATCTCCGGCTGCACGTTTGCGAACCCGGTCAACGGACTCGGCGTCACCAACGCGGTCGGGACTGTCAATTCGCAGCAGGTCGTCGTGAACTTCTCGAACTCGACCATCACCGGCATGGGCCAGCATGGTCTCGTCGCGAGCACGGCGGTCACCGGATTCCAGACCTTCTGGAACATTGGCCCGAACGTGACGATCACCGGCAACTCGGCGCGGGGAATCACCGCGACCTCCGGCGGAGCCTCCAGCACCGGTCAGAACATCCTGGCACTCAACGGGACGCAGG
Organism: Candidatus Sumerlaeia bacterium; assembly: GCA_013360565.1. Lineage (GTDB taxonomy): Bacteria > Sumerlaeota > Sumerlaeia > JABWBI01 > JABWBI01 > JABWBI01. The sequence continues at coordinate 2,842 of JABWBI010000199.1, forward strand.
CCCAGCCGGTCACGGTGGTCAACTGCGGGAACCGCGGCATCCGCACGGAGCTCGCCAATGCGACGGCGACCGCGCCGCGCATCACCAACTTTGACGAGGTCATCGTCACCGACTGCGGCGTCTATGGACTCGAGTTCAATGAGTTCGACTTCCAATTCGGCGTGACGGTCGACGACAGTCTCTTCGCCCGCAATGGCAGCGCCATCGCGCCGCTCGGGGGCAACGTGACGGTCCGCGACACGAACACGGCCGCGGGGACGGGCGCCTTCAACCGGTGCACGTTCTACCGGGCGGGCCGGACGACGGCGACGGACGCCTCCGACCACTTCTCGATCGGATTCAGCGCCTCCGATCTTCTCACGTTCACTTTCACGGACTGCATCTTCGCCGGGGACACCGGTGACCTCGCAATCCATCTGGTGGACGGACAGACCAACACGATCAACTTGAACAACTGCGCACTCGTCGCCTCCGGGCCCGATGCGATCCGGCCGACGCCGACTCTCATCGAGGCGGCGGCCACCGGCTGCGTCATCAACGAGACGGGGACGGTCACCGCGAACCCGATCTTCATCTCCACCGGGACCAACCCCGTGAATGCGAGCTCGTTCGACGTCGGGGCCAATGCATACGCAGGTGCCGGATCGGTTGGACAGCCCAACCTCTCGGGGTGGGGCGATTACATCGGCGGTGATGTGCCGGTGGAGCTCTCCACCTTCGGCGCACTCTGAGTGGCGGTTGCCCGCAAATCGGGAGCCCCGGCCTCTTCAAGGCCGGGGCTCTCTCTCTTCCCGGGAGACGTCGCACAGTGACTCGGATCGGGATCGGCGTCGCGGTTCTGATCACGCTGGGGATCGCCCCCGGGATGGCATCACCCGTCGTGGCGGTGCTGCGGTCGGGTGATATCACGCTTGAAGACTTGGAATCTCACCTGCGGCGCCGGGAGGTGCCGAGAGAGACAGCCGAAGAGCGTGAGGTGATCGAGCCCTTGCTCCGGCAGGCCCTGCGTGACCTGGCGGTGGAGCGCTCACTGATGGCGTGGGGCGAGGAGCACGGCGCGCTGTCCAACCCGAGTGTGCAGGCCCGGCTGATGATGGAGGAGCGGGTCATCCGCCTCGCGCATGCCGAGCGTGCCATCATCGCTCAGCCTCTCCGGCCGTCCTCTGCCGAGGTGAGTGCCGCCGAGGCATCTTGGACGGCATCACAGCCTGAGCGCGCCGATGTCACATGGCGCTACATGCGTTTTGCGCGTGACACCGGGGGAAGAACCGCCGCGGAGCGGGCCCTCGAGTCGCTGGGGACGGGGATGCCGTTCGGTGAAGTGGCATCGCGCGAAGCGCTGCCGCCGGTGGCCGGAGCGCCGGGGGAGCTCCTGCGCACGGCGGTGGGCGGAGCGGAAGTCCCGCTGGTCGAGCCCGTTGCTCGCGTCCTGCTGGAGCTCGAGCCTGGCACGCACAGCGGCATCGTCGAGACCCCCGCAGGGCCGGTGATCCTCCGGGTCGAGTCGAGAGAGCGGCAGGGCGGACGACTGAGCGACGGAGAGAGGGCGCTCATGGAAATGGAGCTGTGGAATCGGCGTGTTGACCGGGCACGGCCCGGAGTTCTGCGCGACTTGGCCATGAGACACCCAGTCGAGGTGACCAGCCTCCCTGCGTCTCCCGCGCTGGACGCGGAAGCCCTCCGCGCCGGCGCGCGCGCGGTGACGGTGCGCGACCTGTGGCTGCGGGCGCACATGGGCACCGAGCCCTCGGAGGAGTTTCGCTGGCTCCTCTCACCGGAGGGGCGTGAGCGAGTGGCTCAGGAGGAGGTGTTGCTCGCCGAGGCCGATGCCCAGGGGCTCTCCGGGGAGCCGGTTCTCCTGGCCGAGATCCAGAGCGCCCGCGAGGGGATTCTCCGGCAGGAGATTCTCCAGCGCTTGGAGCGGACACTGATCGCTGACCCCACGAGTGCGGAGATCGAGACCGCATATCTCGCGTCAGCGGAGCGTCATCGCGGGAGTGTGCTGACGCTCGAGCTTGCGCGGCTGCCGATGCCCGTTCTTCAAAGCGTGGCCTCCGGTGAGACCATGCTCTCTGCGTCAGCGGCTGCGGAGGAGATCCGCCGTCGCTGGCAGACCGCCGGTGAAATCGGGGAGGTCCTGCAGGCCCTGCGTGTTTCCTCCGCAGGCGTGAGCCGCGAACGCTTGGAGGACGTCTGGCAAGAATCACTCCCCGAGCCGGTGCGTGGTGTGGCTGAGAGGCTGACCCCCGGAGAAGTTGTCGCGTCCGATCTCTCCTCGGCGGGCGTCCTCCTCATCCGGCTTGGCTCGCGGCGAAGCGAGGTTCACCCGCTGGAGGAGGCCCGGGACAGTGTACGCCAGGCACTGCTGGCCGAGCGACGGGCTCGACTGGACCTCACTCAGGCCCTGCTGGAGAGTGAAGGCTATCGCGAAGTGTGGGACCTGAGCCGCGTCGCGTGGCTGCCCGACGGGAGCCTTCAGATGGAAGCAGACCCAAGTCCCTGACGCAGAGTCACACCGCCTCAGTCCTCGACGGGCGGAGGGGGAACGACGGCGCCGGGCTTGATGTCGATGTCGATGCGGAGGTCGAGGATCGTCCCGGCGGTGTCGCCGGGGGCGACGAGGAGCCGGGTGCGCTCGTCGCGCGTGAGGGTGACGGTGAAGTTGGGGTCGTCGAGGATGATCGCGGCGGGCGGATCGTCGGGGGACGTCAGGTCCTCGATCGCCCTCGCGTAGACGCGGTCGGTGAAGGCGTTCTCGGCGGTGCGCCGGACGGCGCGCCGGGGCGAGGGGAGCGGCACGGGGCGGATGCGCGTGTCCGCGACCGTG
>JABWBI010000200.1 GCA_013360565.1 Candidatus Sumerlaeia bacterium
CTCCTTGCTCAGCCCCGCGGCCAAGAGCGCCAGGCAGGCGCCGGCGATCAGCAGCCATGGCCGCGCGCCGCCCTGCCCCGCCCGGGCGCTGAGATGGACACAGAGCACCGCGAAGAGTGCGGCGAGAATGTCCTCGCGAAACGAAATCGCATTCACTGCCTCCGAGGTCAGCGGGTGGACGGCGAAGAGCCCCGCGCCCGCAAAGGCGCCCCACACCCCGCCGGTGAGTGCGCGGAGAAGCCCGAACAGCGCGAGCGACGCGAGCGCGTGCCATGCGACACTCGACAGGTGATAGCCGAAGGCGACGTCCCCGAAGAGCCAGTGGTCGGCGAAGTAGGTCACCGTGCACACCGGCCGCCAAGACATCTCGATCGTCTCGGTGAAGTACCGGCCGGAGAAGATCGCGCCGGCGTTTCCCCACGACTGAATCAGCGCGCACCCGGTGACGGTCATGTCGTCGTCGTAGACGAAACCGTGGAACACCGAGTTGCCGTAGGCGACAAACGCCAGCAGGACGACGGCGAGGGCGGCCAGGCGCGGGGGACTCATGCGACGATCTCCACCGCCGCCACGCCCGCCGGCTCGGTGCTCTCCGCGAGAGGCACCGTGAGGCGGAAGACCACGCGGCCTCCGCCGCTCTCCACACCGATCGCGCCCTGATGCTGATGCAGGATCTGTCGCGCGACGGCGAGTCCGAGCCCCGGACCGACCGCCTTCGTCGTGTAGAACGGGGTGAAGATCCGTTCGCGGTCCTCGGGGGCGATGTGCGAGCCGGTGTTTTCGATCTCCACCACGGCCGTCGCCGGCGACTCGTCGGTCAGGAGCCGCAGCCACACGGCGCCCCGCCCCGCCGCGGCCTCGAGTGCATTGGCGATGACGTGGAACAGGGCCTGCAGCATGCGCTCGGCCTGGCCCCGCACGCGGACCGGTCCGTGGGACGAGACGCTGACCGGCACACTGTCCTCCTCGACGCGCATCCTGGCGAGGGTGAGCGCCTCCGAAAGCAGCGGGGCCAAATCGAACACCTCGCCCCCGGGAATCCGGGCCTGGGTGAAAGCCTGGAGCTCCTTGACGATCTGCTCGAGCCGGTCGACCTCGGTGTCGATCACCTCTGTGTAGCGCTCGCGCCGCTCGTCGCCGCGCAGATCCTCGCCGAGGAGCTGGGCGATCGCCTTGATCGACGCGAGGGGGTTGCGGATCTCGTGCGCGACGCCCGAGGCGAACGTCGAGATGGCCGCGAGCTGCTCGGCCTGCTTCATCCGTTCGTGAAACGCCTCGATCCGCTCGAGGTCGCGCAGGTTGAGCACCGTGCCGGTCACTTGGCCGTCGACACCGCGCTGAACGCTCGCCGTCACCGACAGGCGCGCGTCGTCTCCCTGCGCCCGGCGCAGCCGCACCTCGCGCCCCTGCGCCGGTTCATGCATCGCCATCAGGCGCGCGACGAGCTCGTCGAGGACATCGTCCCCGTCGGTCAGCAGGTCCGACAGCGGCCGCCCCTCGGCCTCGTGGGGGGCGAGGCCCAGGAGATCGCAGGCGGCGCGGTTCACCGCGGTCACCAGTCCTTGCCCATCGGTCACGATCAGCGCCCCGGCGAACTGGTCCATGATGATCTGCGACTGCGTCTTCGACTGCTTCTGCAGCGCCGTCAGCATCGTGTTGAAGCGCGCCGAGAGCTCCCCGATCTCGTTCGTCTGCTTCACCGGCACAGGCTCGACCGGTCTGCCCCCGGCGAACGCCGCTGCCTGCTCGGCGAGCTGCCGCAGTGGCCACAGGACCGACCGGGCCAGGGCCCATCCGGTCAGAAGCGCCAGCCCCAGAATCACGAGAAGTCCCCCCACGAAGGCGACCTGGGCCGCGGTCCACGCCGCCCCCGGGGTCACCCGCTCGAGGCTCTGGAGAATCTGGTGCCCCAGCACGCCCGCCGCGAGAACCCACACCACCGAAGCCACCGGAATGGCGACCATCAGGCGAAGGCGCGCCGAGCGCAGCGGGGCGTGGCTCAGATCGGCGCTCCACCCCCGCGGGAGCGTCTCAAGATTGGCGGCGGGATGGGCGATAGAGGGCACAGGCTGGCAAGCGACGCATCTCAGGGACCGTCAATCCCTCATCGGCAGCACGAGACCAATCCTTATGCCTCTCCCCCTCCGGCCTCCGCGCTGGCTGATCCTCCTCCTGCTCACGGGGGGGGTCGCCCTCGGTTTCGGCGTGACGCTCGGCGGAGATTTCGTCTTCGACGACCAGATTCTGATCGTCAACAACCCGGCGGTGCACAGCCCGGAGATCTTTGCCGCTCGCGTCTTCGGCTCGCTCTTTGCCGGGACGGTCAACGAGTCGGCGCTTGTCTTCTTCCGTCCGCTGATCCTGACGACCTATTTCGTGACGCACCGGATCGCCGGTCTGACACCCTGGCCCTACCATCTGACCAACTTGCTGCTTCACCTGCTCAACGGGCTCTTGGCCGTCGGCGTCGCCCGCGTCTGGTTCGGCCTCCGCCCGTGGGCAGCGCTGGCCGCGGGTCTCGTCTTCGTCCTCCACCCCGCTCAGACCGAGTCCGTCGCCTGGATCGCCGGGCGGACGGACGTGCTCGCCGCGACGGGCCTCTTCGGCGCCCTTCTGCTCACCTGGCGCTGGCTGCGACGTCCGTCACTCGCTCTGCTCACCGGCGTCCTCGCTCTCTACCACGTCGCTCTCCTCTCCAAGGAGAACGCTCTCATCCTCGCACCGCTCCTCGTTCCCCTCGTCTGGCACCGCTGGCGCCTCCTCGACCGCCGTGGCCAGGCCCTTCGCCGGTCCGCCTACCTCGCCGGCGTCCTGACTCTCTTCGCGCTCAACTTCCTCCTCTGGCGCGCTGTCGCCCTCAGCGGCGAGCGCGCTCAGGTCGCCTGGCCGACGGGGTCGCCGTCGACGACGCTCCTCAGCATCCCCCGCGTGCTGATGCTCTATGTCCGCCTTCTGGTCTGGCCCCACCCCTACACGCTCGACTACACGCTGACCAACCAGGGCATCGTGACGTCACCGTCGGAGATTCTCTTCTGGTTGCCCCTTCTCGGGTGCCTGCTCTTGGCCACGCTGACTCTGCGGCTTCTCTGGCGGCGCAGTCCCGCAGGGGCGGCCCTGGCCTGGTTCTGGCTGATGATCGCGCCGGTCAGCCAGGTGCGGCCTCTCGTCATCCTGGCCGCCGAGCGCTATCTCTACCTGCCGGTCTTCGGTGCGGCTGTCATCGCGGGCCTCTGTCTTCACTGGCTTTGGACCCGTGCCCCTCGTGTGGCCGTCGAACCCGCCCGCTGCGTCCCGCGCCGGGCGCTCGCCACACTCCTGGGGCTTTGCCTCCTCCTTGGCGTCGTCAACATCCCGCGCTCTCTGATCTGGCGAACGGACGAGACGCTCTTTCGCCACGCTCTCACGCGCGACCCGCTCAACGCACACAAGCTCCTGAACTGCGCCGACATCCTGGTCGACTTCGGCCACCACGAGGAGGCCTACGAGCTTCTCCAGGAGAATCCCGTGCCTCACATTGCCTTCTACGACCGGATCATGGCCGACTGCCTCTTCCGCATGCGGCGGCCCGCAGAGGCCGAAGCCCGGCTCGTGGCGGCCCTCGACTATGCGCGCAATTACACCGGCGTCCACGAGCTGCTCGCCGAGTGGTATCTCCTGACCGGACGCGTCGAGGCGGCCGAGGTCCTTCTGCGCGAGGCATCGAAAATCGACCCCGACAGCCAACGCATCCGCCTCCTTCAGGCCCAGGCGCGCGAGGCCCGCAGCCGCGTGGCACTGGCCGCCGCGATCCCATGAGCCTCGGCCCCATGAGACCGCCAGACGCCCGCGCGCTGCTCGTGCTGGCCACAACGCTCGTCGCCGGCTTCGGCACGGTCTTCCGCAACGGCTTCGCCTTCGACGATGACATCCTCATTCTGTCGAACCCGACGATCAAAGACGGGACGCTCTTCTGGGCGACACTGTTCGACTCCTTCTTCGCGGAGACCGTGAACGAGGGAAATCTCGTCTTCTTCCGCCCGCTCGTGAAGGCGTCCTACTTCGCCACCTATCAGCTCTTCGGCGCCGTGCCCTGGCCCTACCAGACCGCCAATCTCCTTCTCCACCTTCTCAACGCGTGGCTCGTGCACCGCCTGGCGCGCACGTGGCTGCGGCTGCGCGCGCGGGGCGCTCTGGCCGCCGCGCTGGTCTTCCTCCTCCACCCCGTGCAGACGGAGCCCGTGGCGTGGATCTCCGGCCGGACCGATCTCATGGGAGTCGCCGGCATTCTCGGCGCTGTCCTCCTCGCCTGGCGCTGGCTGCTCGTGCCGCGCCCGTCGACCTTGGCGTTGCTCCTCTTCGTTGATCTGCTCGGTCTTCTCTCCAAGGAGCTCGCGGTGATCACGCCGCCCGTCCTCGCCGTGCTCGTGTGGCACCGCTGGCCCGCACTCAGACGCCGCCCGGGTCTCCCGCGCCGCTTCGCCGCACTGATGATCCTGCTCCTGGCACTCACCGCCCTCTTCTTCGCCGTGCGCGCGGTGGCTCTGGCGGGAACCGAGTCCCCGGAGATCTGGCCGACCCACAGCCAGCACACCTGGCGCTTCGTCATCCCCGGCACCGTGCTGCTCTACGTCCGTCTGATCCTGTGGCCGCACCCCTACACGCTCGACTTCAACACCGGCAACTTCCCCGTCGTCACGTCCCCAGCGGAGGTCACGTTTCTCCTCTGGTGCGCGGGCTGCCTGGCGCTCGCCGCGCTCACCGCGGGGACGCTGGCACGGCGTCACCTCGCCGGCGTGGCGCTGGCACTTTTCCTCCTCGGCGTCGGCCCTGTCTCTCAGCTTCGCCCGCTGGTCGTGATCGGCTGCGAGCGCTACACCTACTTCCCTCTCATCGGGGGCGCCGTCCTGGCCGGGGCCATGGTCCAGCGCCTGCGCCTCTCTCCCCGGGCGCTGGCAGCCGCGGCCGTCGTCCTCCTCGCCAGCGTCAGTCTCTGGAACGCCTCGCGCATCCGGCTCTGGCGCGACAATCTCACGCTCTTCACCTACGCCTTCGAAGCCAATCCGGCCGACCGGCACAAGCAGTACGTCCTCGCCAAGGTCTTGCTCGGTCTGGGCCGTCCCGGCGACGCCTTGGCCGTGCTGCACGAGAACCCCATGGGGCGCTTCGACCATCCGACCCACCTCGAGCTCGAAGGCGTCGCCCTCGTCAACCTCGGCCGCACGGACGAGGGGATCGCGCGGCTGCGCGAGTGCGTCGCGATGAACATGACGCCCACCTGCATCTGCGCGATCGGCATGGTCGCGATCGGCAGCGTCGATGCGAGCGGCATCCGGCAGACTCGGTGCGTCGCGCCGCGCGAGCCCGTGCCGGTCGACTTCTACACGCTCCGCGTGCCGAGCTTGCCCATCGAGCTGCCCGGCGGTCGCCCGTCGATGGAGCTGCCCAACGCGCCGCCTCCGCGCGATACGTCTTCGGACGGCGGAAGCTGCTCCGCGGCGGGCGACGCGGGAGCGGGATCGTTCGCTCTGGTGCTGTTCGCGCTCGTGGGTCTCGCGTTCGTGTCGCGCCGTCGGCGGTAGCGGCACACGCCGAGACGGCGGGTCCTCTCGGAGGGCCGGGCAGGTGCCCG
>JABWBI010000201.1 GCA_013360565.1 Candidatus Sumerlaeia bacterium
CCTCGGCCTGGCGGGGCACGCCGCGATGACGCCCGCCGCCAACCCGCTCCACGTCACCCTCGGCCCCGCGGGCGCGTGGCTCGCGGCCCACGGCAACGCGATTCCCGGCCTGGACTGGGCCTTCAAACTCGTCCTCCTCAAGTACCTCTTCACCGTCATCCCAGCGACGATCATCGGTGACCTCCTCCTCGCGTGGATGCGCCGCGAACCCGAAGACGCCGGCCAAGATGGCCGCGCCGTCCCGGCGCGGCGAGTCATCACCCTCGCCGCCCTGAGCCTGGCCATCAACCTCTGGGCGATGACAGGCTACCAGGCGCGCTGGCACGCGCTGACGCCCATCGGCCTGGCCCTCCTCGCGGCGCTGACCCTCGCCCTCGTCCACGGAGCGACCAGCCCAACGGAGCGCCTCCTGCGCTCCATGACCCTCTGGGGACTCTCCTGGCTCCTCATCGGCGCCGTCCTCGAACCCTTCGAGGGCGGCCTGAAGAAGACACCTTCTACCCTGAGCTACTATGTCCTCCCCCTGGCCCTCTCCATCTTTCAGCTGATCGCCTTCACCATTCTCGTCGACGTCTTCCGCTGCCGCCGAGGCGTCCGATGGCTCATCGCCAATGGCCAGAACCCGATGCTCGCCTACGCGGCGATCCGCGGTCTGCTCGGGCCCTTCTACTTCCTGACGGGGCTCGACCGCATCGTCACCACGCCCCTTTTCCGGCTCCACGTCTGGCTGGGGGCCCTCTGGGGCCTCCTCAAAACCCTCTCCCTCGCCTGGGCCGTGGCCCTCGCCACCCGGCGAGGCCTCCTCTGGAGGGCCTGACCCTTTCCCCTTGCGCCCCCGGCGCCCCCTGGCCTCAATCCCACCGCGCCCCCGGAGGGCGCGCGAGACGACCCCATGATCCGAGTCGGACCCGCCGGATGGGCCTACACCGACTGGGAGGGCATCCTCTACCCGGCGCCGAAGCCGCGCGCCTTCCGGCCCCTCGTCCTCATCGCCCGCCTCTTCGACCTGGCCGAGGTCAACGCCACTTTCTACGCGCCGCCCAAACCGGAGACGGCCGAAACCTGGTGCGACCAGCTCGACGAGATCGTCGCCGAGCGCTTCCGTTTCACCGTGAAGCTCTGGCAGGGGCTGACGCACGAGCCTCTGCCCCCCAAGGGGGAGACCGAGCGCCTCCGCGCCCTCCTCGAGACCCTCCAGCGCCGCGGGCGCCTCCTCGCCGTCCTGGCCCAGTTCCCGTGGTCGTTCAAGAACACCGCGGCGAACCGGGCGCGGTTGCGCGAGCTGGCCGGCGCCTGGAGCGAACCCTGGCCTTTGGCCGTCGAGGTGCGCCACGGCTCATGGGACAGCGAGGAGTTCCGTGACTGGCTGCGCGAGCACGGCCTGCCTCTGGTCAACATCGACCAGCCGGTGATCGGCGAGAGCCTGCCGCCCGCCGCCCACCTCACCTCTCCGCGCCTGGCCTATGTCCGCCTCCACGGGCGCAACCAGAAGGCGTGGTTCGCCGAAAACACCGCCGCGGCCGAGCGCTACAACTACCTCTACCAGGCGGAGGAGCTGGCCCCCTGGGCCGTGCGCATCGGCCACCTCGGCGCCGAGGCGCGCGAGACCGTGGTCGTGACGAACAACCACTTCCGCGCGCAGGCCGTGATCAACGGGCTCGAGCTGCAGTCGGCCGTCGATCCCCAGCGCGAGGTCCCCGTGCCGCCGGCGCTCGTCGAGCACTACCCCGAGCTGCGCAGCGTGCCCGGGCTCCGCCTCGCGACCCCCGAGGAGTTGGACACCAGCCCGCCGCCGGCGAAGGGAGAGGGAACGGGGCAGCTGGAGATGTTCTGAGGCTCAATCGCCGGTCTGACTCGCGTGCTCTCACCCAATACTCACGGCCCCTTTGAGGTCACACGAAGCCTCTTCGCTTCCACGAAGTGTCGGCCTAACACGAAGCAGTACGCAGCAGCATGCACGAAGCCGACACTTCTTTCTCCGATCCGCTTCTCGGCGCTGCGGGTGCGTGTCGTCACCAAGACTTGCGGCAGTCGGTGCGTTTCAGCGAAAGAGAGCAGGGAACGCAAATCTGACGTCTGATCAATTGCACGGTCACTCCACTTTATCTCCGACGCGCTTTGAACTCGTTGGTCATCGGAGAGCATGATCAAGTCCACTTCGCCTCCCTCCCAGCGCGCATAGTAATGACGAATATCGCTGTGGAACAGCTGGGAGAAGACTGCGGTCTCAACAAGCGGTCCCATGGCATGGTCGTCCGCGCCCACAGGGGCGAAGAGTGCGGCACGCATCGACGGGTTCGTGAGATAGACCTTGAAGAAGTTCGCACGTCGAAAGCGGCGTGCACTCCGGTCCACTCTGTGGACAATGCGAATCAGGAACGCCGCTTCAAGGTACTCCAGGTACCGCCTGATCGTGTTTGCAACCACCCCTGAGTTCCTGGAGAGCTCTTGCAGCGATATCTCCTGCCCAGTGTTGTAGGCAAGAGTCGTGAAGAGGTAATTCAGTTCCTGAATGTCGCTGATGCCGTACAGGCTTGGAAGATCGCGCAGCAGCACCTTGTCGACAATGTCCTTCTTGATGAATCGCGCCGGGTCTCTTCGTATGGCTTCCGAGAATAGGACTTCCGGATAGCCGCCAAAGTTGATGTACTCAACGAACTGCCTGTTCAGCTCCCCCACATCGGGGACAGTGTAGACGACGGTATTTTCACGTTCCTCGATCTGAATCAGTGCCCTCTTCTCCAGGAGGTGCAGGTACTCGTGGAAGGTGAGAGGCGGCAGCATGAAGTCCGTCATGCGTCCCGCACCAGACTCCACGCTCTTGAGACGAAGCGCTGCGGCGGCGGAGCCGGAGACGATGATCTTGCAGGGCAGTCCGCGGTCCACGAGGATCTTGACCTGCTTCTCCCACTCGCTGACATACTGAACTTCATCGAAGAACACATGGCACTCGTCGGTCAGGGGGTTGGTGCCTGACGCGCGATGGCAGTGCTCCAGCATGCTTTCGAGGGACTGCCGGTTGTAGAGGGGCTGCTCCATCAACACGTAGTGAAGCCTCTTCGGGTCGGCCCCTTGTGCAATCAGCCGTTCGATGGAGTGGTTGATCATCCATGTCTTTCCCACGCGGCGGGGCCCCAGCAGGACGACAGCGCGTCTCGTGGACCTGTCGAGCACCAAAGGGAGAAACAGGTCGAGGTATGGGCGCGGTGTGGAACCGCCACCCTGCTGAGGAGGCACAACGCCGGTGTCCCACCAGGGGTTCTCAACCTGGAGGGACTTCTGAATCTGCTCACCCGGAATCTGAAGCATGACAAGATGACCTCAGGGCCAGAGCCTACCCCCGGGCCGAAATAGAGTCAATCGACTGATCTTATTCCGGCGCAGCGCTACAGGCAATGTCGTTTCAGCACTCTGCGCGCTGCTGATTTCCCAAGAGGACCGCCCTCTGGCGGTTTCATGCGTTGAAGACGCGCACGAAGTCGCCGTGCCGCCGTCCCTCGCCTGAGCTCCGCAGCGTGCCCGGCCTTCGCCTGGCTGAGCCCGAGGAGCTCGACACGACCCCGCCGCCGGACAAGGACGAGGGAACGGGGCAGCTGGAGATGTTCTGAAGATCGCCACGAATGGACACGAATCCTCACGAATGATTCGTGCCCATTCGTGTGTCTTCGTGGCTACTCGACCGTGAACCGCACCTCCCGTGGCCAGGACCAGTTGCCCCAGGCATTGAGGACGCGCAGGCGGACGCCGTGCTCGCCGGGCGCGAGGTCGGCCCGGGGGGTCACCTGGAGCTCGGCGCGCGAGGGGATGTAGCGCGTGTCGCACCGCTCGTCGTCGATGTAGAGCGTGAGCGTCTGGCGCTGGATGCGGGGCGGGGCGTTGCGCGCCCAGCCCTCGTGCATGCCGTCGTCGAGCGACAGGCGGATGGTCGGCCGCGGTCCGGTGACGGTCCCGGGCTGGTCGGGGTGAAGCGTGATGGCGGGGATGCCCGCCCAGAGGTAGTTGACGATGCCCATGTAGACGCCCCAGGCCTCGCGGCGGAGGTACTCGCGGTCCATCAGGCGCAGCTCCTCGTCGCGGTTGGTGTAGAAGGAACCCTCGACGAGCACGGCGGGGACGCGCGCGTGGCGCAGCACGCCGAAGCCCGAGGGGCGCGTGGCCACCGTGTCCATGCGCAGGACGTCAGGGTGGCCCTCCTCGGGATCGGGGGGATACATGAGCCAGTCGCTGTAGAGGCCCATGTGGTGGGGCTCGGCGTGGCGCATGAGGTCGTTCATCGAGAGGGCCAGGTGGCGGGCGAGGTCGACGTTGGCGAGCGGGGAGTCGGGGCGCGCGTGGTACCAGATGGAGAGATAGTTCGCGTCGCCCCGGCTCGTGGCGTTGTGGTGCAGGGAGATGAACAGGTCGCAGTTCTCGCGGTCGGCGAGGCGGCCGCGGTACTCCAGGCTGCCGCCCTCGGGATCGGTGTCGTCCTCGCGGGTCATGACCACTTCGGCGCCGGAGGCTTCGAGGAACTCCCGGACGTACCGGGCGACCGTCAGGTTCATGACGGACTCGCGGAAACCGGTCGAGCCCCGCTTGTAGCCGCGGCGGTCGGCGTCGCCACCGTGGCCGGGGTCGAGACAGAGGCGAATGCCCTCGAGCGCCTGAGCGGCATAGGGGGGCGGGATGTAATTGATGGGGGGGAGCGTGTGCCAGTCGTCCGCCAGCACATACTCGCGCGCGGTCTGCTCGGAGTCCGCAGGACCGACGACGCCGGCGTCGAAGGGCTCCGTGCGGTGATCCTGAGGCCCCTCGGGGGGGAAGCGGTGAACTGTCTGCGCGGAGGCAGACAGCGGCAGAGCAAGCGCCAGGGCGGCGGCGAGACGGCGACTCATGGGGATTCTCCTTCGGACGGACAGCGTTCCGGGGAAGAGACCATGAGGCCGCGGCGCCGGCAAGCCCGCAGGCGGCTCAGCCGCGCTGAGCGGTGAGGATGAGAGTCTCGGAGTCCTGCTCGTGAAACGGCTCGCCGCCCCAGCCCGAAGCGAGGGTGATCTCCTTCCAGCCGCCGAGGGCGAGCGTCTGGCGGAGAACCGGGGCGCGCACTTTGGGGACGTGGTGATCCCAGCTCTTCCCCTCGCCCTTGCCGTCGCGGAGCGAGACGCGGGTGAGAACCATCTGGAGCGACTCCCCCCGGTCGATCCACTGCCGCATGACGGTGACGTGGGCCCCCTCGTCGTCCCAGGAGCGGATGGGGGGCGTCCACAGGCCCCGCTTCTCGATGGCACCGGGATTGATCATCTGGATGATGAGGAGCCCGCCCTCGCGGAGGAGCGAGGCGAGCGACCGGAGGGCCTCGGCGAGGGGGCGAAGCAGGACGAGGTGGGGGAAGGTCTGGCCCAGGCAGATGATACCATCGAAGACACCCGCGTCATCCCGGGAAGCCCAGTCCTCGAGGCCGCTGGCCTCGAACCGGACGGAGCCGGGCAGATGGGGCCGACTGCGCGCCTCGGCGATGAAGACGGGGGACGGGTCGATGCCGGTCACGTCGAAACCCTCGCGGGCGAGCGCCGCGGCATGTCCCCCGCTCGCGCAGCCGACGTCAAGCACCCGCCGGGCGCCGGCGG
>JABWBI010000202.1 GCA_013360565.1 Candidatus Sumerlaeia bacterium
GGACGGCGGCAGGTCGCCCGACAGCATGTTGATGCAGGTCGATTTGCCGGCACCGTTGGGGCCCAGCAGGCCAAAGACCCGTCCGGGCCGGGCCAGCAGGTTCACATCCCGCACCGCCTCGGCAAGCACTTTCACTCCCTCCGCCGGCCCGCCGGTGCGGTCGCCGCTGCTCGCTGATGCAGACGTTGCGCACCAGTGTCCGCAGCCAGCCGGCGAACCGGGCCGTCTCTCGCAGGCTGTGCAGGCGCGTGTGCAGGCGGACAAACACCTCTTGTGCGCAGTCCTCGGCGCCATCCCAGTCGCCGAGCTCGGCGAAGCACAGGCCCGTCACCACACCGCGCAGCTGCGCGACGAGCGACGTGAAGGCCTCCACGTCACCGCGCTGCGCCGCAGTGATCAGATGTGGGTCTACCATCGGTGGCGCAGAGCGCGGAAGCCGCGGGGCTGGAGCCGCCGTGTCTGAGGGAGAGACGCGGCGAACCGGCCGGAGTCAACGGATCGGGGGCACTTTGGCCTGGACCCCTTGGGTGGAATTCTCAAGAATCCGGGGATTGGACTGATCCAAATCCGCCCGAGGTCACCCCGGCCATGTTCGCTCGCATCGCCTTCGCCATCATCGCACTCGCCGCGCCTGCCGCCCTCTCTCAGCCCCAGATCGCTGGCGCACCCACGGCCTCGCCGGAACCCATCATGGTGGCAATTCTCTGGCATCAGCATCAGCCCCACTACCTCCAGAGCCCCGACACCGGCGAATACGCGCAGCCCTGGGTCCGGCTCCACGCCGTCAAGGACTACTGCGACATGGTCACGATCCTCGAACATCATCCCAACGTCCGGGTCACAGTCAACCTGACTCCCGTCCTCATCAACCAGATGCGGGACCTCGGTGCGCGCTGGGAGAACGGCCACCCCACCGATGCCTATGTCCGCCACACCCTTCTCGACCCCGCCGAGATGACCGGCGAGGAGAAGGCCTTCGTCCTCCGCAATTTCTTCAGCCTCAACTGGCAGCGCATGCTCGAGCGCCATCCGCGCTACGTCGAGCTCCGCGACAAGCGGCCCGGCACGGGAGACGCCGAGATCGCCCAGGCCATCGCCGCCTACACCGATCAGGACTTCCGCGATCTCCAGATGCTCTTCAACCTCGCGTGGATGGACCCCGATTTCTTCGAGGGGGCCACGCTCCCCGATGGAACGGAGATCGACGTTGGCCCCTGGGTTGAGCAGGGCCGCGACTTCACCGAGGAGGACAAGCGCACACTCATCGCCATGCACTTCCAGATCATGGCTCAGGTCATCCCGATTCACCGCGCCGCTCAGGACCGCGGCCAGATCGAGGTCAGCACGACACCCTTTTACCACCCCATCCTGCCCCTCATCGTCGACACCGACAGCGCCCGCGAGGGCATCCCCAGCATCGCCCTGCCCCGGCAGCGCTTTCGGCAGCCCGGCGACGCCCGCCAGCACGTCACGCGCGCGGCCTCGCAGTACGCCGAGCTCTTCGGCGAGGCACCCCGCGGCCTCTGGCCCGGCGAGGGCAGCGTCTCGCACGACTGCCTGCCCCTCTTCGCCGACGCCGGCATCACCTGGTTCGCGACCGACGTCCAGGTCCTCGCGCGCTCCCTCGGGGTCAACGACCCGCCCGCCGCGCAGCGATTCTCCATGTGGCAGTGCCGCGCGGACGACGCGACCGTCGCGGGCATCTTCCGCGACACCGGCCTCTCCGACCGCATCGGCTTCACCTACAGCAGCTGGGACGGCGCGGAGGCGGCTCAGGACTTCGTCCGCATTCTCCACGACATCCGCGAGGCCGTCGCCCGCGAAGCCCAGCGGCCCCTCTCCCAGTACGTCATCCCCGTCATCCTCGACGGCGAGAACTGCTGGGAGTCGTACGAGAACGACGGCAAGGAGTTCCTCGAGACACTCTACACCCTCCTCGGCGGCGATCCCCTTCTGCGCACCGTCACGGTGAGCGAGTGCCTGATGCAGTCCGGCGAGCTCCCGGTCATCGACCGCCTCGCCGCCGGCTCGTGGATCAGCGCGAACTTCGAGACGTGGATCGGCGAGGACGAGGAAAACCGCGCCTGGGATCTCCTCGCCGAGGCCCGCGCGGCCTTCGCCTCCGCCGAGTTCACTGACGGCGAGGACCACGAGATCGCTCTCGACCTCCTCCTCCGCGCCGAGGGCTCGGACTGGTTCTGGTGGTACGGCAGCGATCAGTCCGTCGACGGCGAGCAGGCCTTCGACGAGCAGTTCCGCGGCACGCTCCGGCACGCCTACGCCGTCATGGGCCTCGACCCCCCGGCCGAGCTCGACCAGCCCATCATGCAGGGCGCCGGCGCGGCGTCGGGCGGCGGCGTGATGGCTCCGGGCATGGCCCCCTGACACCTCCTCACTGGGCGAGGTGCCGCTTCAGCAGCTCGAACCACTGCCGCGGGTGCAGGGCGAGCCACTCGCGCGGCGCGGCGCGGCGCTGGACCTCGCGCACGGTGTCGAAGATGAGCGACGGCGGCTTCCACTCGAAGCGGTAGAGGTGGAAGGCCGGCCGGTCCGGCGAGTCGTTTTCGGCGTACTTGAGCATCCAGTCCGCCAGCTCGGCGTCGCTCTTGGCATAGCTCAGGTCGTGCAGCCGCGCCACGGGCATGCCGCGCCACAGGTGCGGCTTCAGCGGGGCGACCGTCTCGCCCCGCCGGTTCTCAATGAGCCACGCCGCGCCGCCCGGGGAGAAGTCCGCAAACGCGTCGAGCACTTCCGGCCGCGGGAGATGCTGGTCGAGCACCATCGGGCTGATCGTGTAGTCCAGCCGTTCGTACCAGTGGCGGCAGAAGCGGCGCCACAGGGCGATCGGCGTGTCGCGCATCGGCAGGTCCGGCGGCGGCTCGAGCAGCCGGTTGGGGTTCACGTAGCCCGCCGAGGAGGCGTCGGCCCACAGGTGGTCGTTCGGCGTCGTCCGGGCGAAGGTCCACGCCACGATGTCCGGATAGTTCCGCGCGAGGTTCGGGTTCACGCCCCAGCCGAGCGGCATCTCGCCCCGCCGGGGATCGGACCACAGCACCGGCAGCCGGCGATAGACGCCGTACCCGCCGTCGAAGTCCCCCAGGTGAAGGCAGATGTACGTCTTGTTCGCCAGCGGCGGCGGCTCGGGTGGCACGCGCTGCGTCAGTCCGCGCGGCAGCGGGCCGTACCGGTGGAAGGACATGTTGGGCGCGATCAGCGGATTGAGGAACACGCCGTACGGCGACATCTGCCAGATCGCCTCCCACTCCGCCTCGTGCGGCAGACGGCGGCCCCCCGCCTCGCCGTAGTTTGAGTACTTGTACCTCCAGAACGGGAAGCCCGTCACCTCGAGGGGAGGTTCGCCCTCGCGCGCCAGCGCGGCCGCCCGGAACAGGCGATGCCACAGCCGGAGGCCATCGCCCGGCGGCTGGGCCGGGTCGTCCACCGGCGCTTCGTCCCCCCACGGCGTCAGATCGAACGCGACACCGCCGAGCGCGATGACGTAGTCCATGCCCTCGACATCCATCCCGTCCTCACTCCCGCCGTGGCTGCGCCGCCACGCGTCGAGCACATAGCTCATCATCCGCAGGTCCGTTCGCCCCTCGATGAGAGTCTCGATCATCCACCGGATCGCCTCGGACTTCGTCGTGAAGCGGCCGCGCAGGTCGTGCATCACCGGCAGGTCGAGGTCCAGGCCGGTCAGCCACGCATGGCCGTCCGGGCCGGTGACGGCGAGCCCCTCGCGGGCGGCCAGTGTGACGGCGGTGTTCGAGGTCGCGGGCACGGCGGGGTCGAAGATCACGACCCCCTTCACCTCGCGGCCGAGGCGGGCGACCAGGTGCGCCACCGTCTCCAGCGGTTCGACCCGCCGCCCGGCCAGCCACTCTCCAGGCTGCGTGAAGCGATCGATCCACTGCCACGCCGTGCCGGTGTCGTGCGGGCGCGCCTCGGAGAGCGGATTCTCCACGATCACCCGCGGCGCGCGCCGGTTGGCGAGCCCCTGCGCCGTCGTCGCGAGCAGATTCAGATCGTAGTCGAGGGGCCCTTCCGCCGGGCGGAGTCGGAGGGTGAGGATGGGCTCCTGAGTCAAAGGGGACGCTCCCTGCACTTGGGCCCTGACCCTGTCCGTCGCCGCCTCTCCGCGCAAGGGGCGAATGCGCCGCCCTTGCGCCCGGCCTTGCCCTCTGCCACGATCCGCGCGCCGGGGCAGTGGCCGCTGCGTTCCCGGACCGAGATCAGGGGTAGAGCCGGTGATGACGAAGGTCGCCTCCCAGACGCGCGAGTGCCGGACCTGCGGCCAGCCCAACGAGCTGCCGTTCCTCTTCTGCGCCGCCTGCGGCTCGCCCCGCGTGCGCCTGGGCCGGCTGCGGGCGATGATCACGCTCTCGCTCGTGCTCACCGCCTTCATGGCGATCCACGTCTACGGCGAGCTTTTCCGCTGGAACTGGCCTGTCTTCGCCATCTACGCCCTCTTCTTCATTCAGTTCGCCGAGGTGCTCGCCAAGGGCCGGCGCCGCCTCGTCACCGCTGTCTGGCTCTGGTGCTCGGTCGTCTTCACCGGCGCCTTTGCCTTCATCGACGTGCTCCTGCGCGAGGGGGCCGACACCTACATCTGGACCCTCGCCGTCCTCCCTCAGCTCGCGCGCGATCAGCCGATGATCTTCTACCCCGCCGCCGGGGCCGTCGCCACCGCCGTCGCCGTCCCCGCGTATATGCGCTGGGGGCAGCGCTACGGCTGGGTCAGCGCCTACCGCCTCGTCCTGCTGGCCCTCTTCGTCCTCGCCGCGGCGGGATTCGGCGCCTGCTTGGTCATCAGGCAGATTCAGACGCACCAGCTGGCCCCCGCCATTCAGGCCTCGCTCGACGCCTGGGTCCGCAATTCGATGCCGCTCTATGTCCGCGACCTCAACTTCGTCTCGCTCACGGCCATCCGTCTCTTCCTCTTCGAGGTCCTCGTCTTCGCCGCTGTCCGGGGCTATGCCGAGGCGCACCGTCACCGCCGGCCGCTCGACCGCGAGCGCCTCGCCCGTGAGAGCGGCTTCACCCGCTCTCTCGTCCTCGTCGCCGACGCTGCCCGTCAGCTCGCCCTGGGCGTCGCCAACATGGCCGCGTACATCGTCTCGACGCTCCGCGTCCTCGCTGTCGACGTCTGGCAGATCACCAAGACCTTCACCCGCGAACTCCTCGGGCCCACTGTCGCGCTCCTCACGGCCAGCGTCCTCCTGTGGCTGGAGACGCGCTGGACCGATGCCTACACCGAGCGCAACAGCCTCGGTCTGGTCCTGCGCCTGATCGGGGGCGTCATCGGACTGGTCCTGTGCGCCCTCGTCTTCCTCGGCTGCAAGTCGGGCTTCCGCTGGAGACGCATCTTCGCCTTCTACACTCAGCTCCTCGGATGGCTCCTGCCCAATCTCCTCCTCTTCTTCCTCATTCTCTCACTCTCGCTCTGGGGGTCGAGCGTCGCGCTCAATCAGCTCGATCCGGACGTCTACCACCTCCCTTTCCGCCTCGGGCCGCTCACGCAGGCCGTCGGGGCCCTGCTCGCCCTCCTCGTCGCGGCCGTCCTCATCCGCAAACGATCACTGCTCGTGGCCCCCGCGGGTGC
>JABWBI010000203.1 GCA_013360565.1 Candidatus Sumerlaeia bacterium
CTCGCGCGCCTGGCAGCGCGGGCGCTCACCGTCGACCTGCAGGCGCTGCCGAACGCACCGCCCGCGCGGCCGCTGGCGATCGACTACGCCTACACCCAGGGCAAGCCGTTCTTCTGGGCCTCCCTCGCCTACGTCCTCGCAGGCACGCTCTTTTTCGTCGCCCTCGTCTCCGGCGGGCGGCGCTGGTGGGCCGCGGCGGTGGCCATGATGTCCCTCGGTCTCATCCTCAACGTCGCCGGAGCCATCGCCCGCGGCTATCTGCTCGGCCGCATGCCCCTCTCCAATCTCTACGAGGCCACGACGACGGGCCTCGCCTTCATCATCGTCTTCGCTCTGATCCTCGAAGTGATGTACCGCACCAGCGTCATCGGCATGGCCTCGGCGTTTCTGTCCTTCGTCTACTACCGCTGGCTCGTCAGCTCGGACATGTTCGGCAACGACGCCATCGAGCCGCTGCGGGCCGTGCTCAACTCCTTCTGGCTCGACTACCACGTCACGACGCTCATGCTCTCCTACGGCGCCTTCACCATCGCCTTCGCCATGGCCACCATGCACCTGGCCAAGGATCGCTGGCCCCGCCTCATGCGCTGGTCGCCCTCGGCGGACGACCTGGACGTCTACACCTACCGGGCAATTCAGTTCGGCTGGCCCCTGCTCGGCATCGGCATCGTCCTCGGCGCCGTCTGGGCCGACACGGCCTGGGGCCGCATGTGGTCGTGGGACCCCAAAGAGACGTGGGCGCTCATCACCTGGCTGATCTACACCGCCTACCTCCACGTGCGCCTCGTCCACGGCTGGAAGGGCACCGTCATGGCCTGGGCCAGCGTCGTCGGCTACGCCGCCGTCCTCTTCACCTACCTCGGCGTGAACTTCGTCCTCTCAGGCCTCCACTCCTACGCAGGCCCCAACGCCGCGATCACCGTGAACCCCGCCTCGCTCCTGACCAATCCCTGGGTCGTCGTGGCCCTGGTGCTCGTCACGCTCGGCACCGTCTCCGCCGTCGTCAAGCACCGCCGCCACGCGGCCCTGGAGTCGTCCAAACCCTGATCTGTTGGAAGTTGACGAAACTCCATGAGACGCAGCACCCTGTCTGATCCCCAAGACCTGCGGCCCTCCGCCGGAGAGAGTGAGGGGCCCGTGTTCCGGCCGATCGACCAGACGGACCAAGTCCTGCTCAACGTGCTCGTGAGCGGCCTGCCTCACGCGGTGCGGATCTACGAGCCCGGATACGAGCAGGTGATGGCCAACGACCTCGGCCGGGACTCGGTCGAGCACCGCGTCTTCGGCCGCGACGGGGCGTGGAGCGTGCTGCCGGTCACCGGGACGCAGTGGGAGCAGTGGCCGGTGAAGCGGGCCTTTGAGACCCACCGCGTCGCCACGCAGACCTACCTCGTCGAGCGCCCCGGGGAGACGACGGCCTTCCTGGACGTGATGGCGCTCCCCGTGCCGGGGCCGGACGGCACACCCCGGCTCGTCGTCGAGATCACGCGGGACGTGACCGAGTCGACCGTCCAGACGGCCAAGCTCAAGCGGATGGAGGTGCTCCTGGCGGAGATGGTCGACCAGCTCAGCGGCGTCGTCGCCTCGAGCGACTCCCTCGGCGACCTGCCGCGCCGCTTCGAGGTGATCGACGAGGCGGGGTGCCCCCACCGCACGGGCTGTCCCCTCTACTCGCCCGGCGAGGCGCGGCCCGCCGAGTGCGGCGTGACGGGCCTGGAGATCTGCGCGCGGTGCCAGATCGCGCAGCTGGCCTACCCCGACCAGCTCCAGCGCCTGACGGCGAGCCTGGATGGCCTGCTCGAGACGCTGCACGACAAGCACCACCAGCTCCTCGAGAGCCAGCGCGAGGTCATCCACGCCGAGCGGCTGGCGGCCGTGGGCGAACTCGTCGCCGGCATCGCCCACGAGATCAACAACCCCATCGGCATCATCCTCTCCCGCCTCGACGCGATCGAGCTCGAGGCCGAGACCCGGCCCCTCCCCGCAGGCCTCGCCCGTGACCTCGACGTGATCCGCGCGCACGGCAAGCGCATCACGCGCACGGTCGAGAGCCTCCTCGCCTTCTGCCGCAAGACGCCCCGGCGCCTCACCGTGACCTTCGACCTGAACTCGGTCCTGAGCGACGCCCTGGAGTTCATCACCGCCCTCTGCGGCCGCCGCCGCGTCACCGTCCGCGCGGACATCCCCGCCGAGCCGATGCTCCTGCGCGGCGACCCCGCGGCGCTCCAGCAGGTCTTCATCAACCTCTTCATCAACGCCGCCGACGCCATGGGCCCCGGCGGCGAGATCCGCCTCGACCTCGCGCGCCCGGATGGCGCCACGCCCCGGGTCGAGGTCCGCGTCGCGGACAGCGGGCCCGGCATCGCGCCGGAGAATCTCACCCGCATCTTCGACCCCTTCTTCACGACAAAGCAGAGCACCGGCGGCACCGGCCTCGGCCTCAGCGTCAGCCGCCGCATCGTCGAGGAGTTCGGCGGAGAGATCTCCGCGGCCTCCGAACCGGGCCGCGGCGCCGTCTTCAGCGTCCACCTGCCCCTCTGGCAGGCCGGGAGCGAGGCCGCATGACCGACCACCCGGGCAAGCTGCTCATCCTCGACGACGAGCCCGACATGCTCGAAGGATTCCGCCGCATCCTGTCCCTCGCCGGCCACGAGGTCATCACCTACCCCGACCCCACCCGAATCCGCGACCTCCTCGAAACCCACCGGCCCGACGCCGTCCTCACCGACCTCCGCATGCCCGGCCTCGACGGCATGGGCGTCCTCGAAGCGGCCATGGAGTCCGACCCCGACCTCCCCGTCGTCATCCTCACCGCCTTCGGCACCATCGAGTCCGCCGTCCACGCGGTCAAGGCCGGCGCCTTCGACTACCTCACCAAGCCCGTCGACCGGAACGAACTCATCGGATGCGTCCGCCGCGCCCTCGCCCACCGTCACACCAACGGCGCCGCCCGCGCGGCGGGACACGCCGACGCCCTCGAATTCGCCTGCAGCGGCCTCATCGGCGAGAGCCCCGCCATGACCGACGTGAAGAACCTCCTCCGCAAAGTCGCCCGCACCGACGCCAACGTCCTCTTCACCGGCGAGTCGGGCACCGGCAAAGAGGTCGTCGCCCGCTGCCTCCACACCGCCAGCCACCGCCGCGCCAGACCCTTCATCCCCATCGACTGCGCCGCCCTCCCCGAGACCCTCCTCGAGAGCGAGCTCTTCGGCCACGAGCGCGGCGCCTTCACCGGCGCCCAGGCACAGAAGCCCGGCATCCTCGAACTCGCCGAGGGAGGAACCATCCTCCTCGACGAGATCGGCGAGATGGCCCCCGCCCTCCAGTCCAAGCTCCTCCGCGTCGTCCAGGAGCGCTGCTTCCGCCGCGTCGGCGGACGCCGGGAGATCCGCGTCAACGTCCGCATCCTCTCGGCCACCAACCGCGACCTCGAGGCGCGATCCGCCCAGGGCCTCTTCCGCCAAGACCTCTTCTTCCGCCTCAACGTCATCGGGATCCACCTGCCCCCCCTGCGCGAGCGCCGCGGCGACGTGACCCGCCTCGCCCGCCACTTCTTCGACCGCTTCGTCCGCACCACCGACAAGACCATCCACGGCCTCGCCCCCGAGACCTTCGCCTGCCTCGAAGCCCACCCCTGGCCCGGCAACGTCCGCGAACTCCAGAACGTCGTCGAGCGCGCCGTGGTCCTCAGCGACGGCCCCTGGATCACACCCGCCGACCTCCCGCCCGACCTCGCCGTCGGCACCCCTGCCCCCTGCCCCGTCCCCGCCACCGTGCCCGCCTTCGAGAACGACGCCCCCCCCGCCGACTTCCACCAGGCCAAGGACCGCCTCGTCAGCCGCTTCGAACGCGACTACCTCACCGGCCTCCTCCGAAACAGCGGCGGCAACATCTCCCACGCCGCCACCGTCGCCGGCATCAACCGCCGCACCCTCTACCGCCTCATCGAGAAGTTCGACATCGACCTCAGCGACCTCCGCAGCTGACCCCCGGCCTCGCCCCTCACCCCGCCCGAACACCGCTGCGCACCCCGGAGGGAGGCGAGAAGACCGCCGTCACTCTTTGCCCGGCCACGGCCACGGAAGCAGGGGTCGAGGATGTGAACGCGCGGGCCGGCGAGGCCGTCGGGGATCTTCAGCTCCTCGCGGAGGACGGCATCGACGCGGGCGACCATGTACTGGACGATCTCGGGCGGCGTGTACCAGACGCCGAGGCGCTTGCGAAGGTCGGGGTCGAACGCCTGCAAGAACGGCTCGTAGAAATACTGGACGGCGTGCTCCTCCTCGAACCGCTGGAAGAAGGCGGCGCGGTCGACGGCGTTGAGGCGGCCGGTGGTCCAGTTCAGCACCTCCTCGACGTGGAGCGGCCCCAGGCGCGTGGGCGTGGCGATCTGGGAGAAGAGGGCGCTGATCGCCGGCACGCGCAGCGTCCAGACGGCGGTCTTCCAGTCGAAGGTCTCGTCGCTCGTGGGCGGGTGGTCCTTGGCCCAGAGGACCCAGGCGGAGAAGACGCCGTAGAAGAGCGTCTGGACGAGGGTGGAGCGGAAGAAGTGGTCGCCCTTGTCGCCCTCGAACTTGATGCCGAGGCTCTCTTCGAGGCTGGTGCGGACGGCGGCAAGCGCGGGCAGGTCGGCGGCCTCGACACGGGCGAGCGCCTCGCGGGCGTGGGAGGCGAGGAAGTGGGCGAGGGTCTCGGGCTCGGAGATCGGAGCCGGGTAGAGCATGACGCGCCGGAGGAAGTCGGCGAACCGGTCGGCGAGAACGCGGGAGAGCTGGCGCGGATGGCGGGCGAGGTCCCAGAAGTCCTTCTCGCTCTCCACGAGGCGGAAGGATTCGAGGCGGACGGCCTTGCCGTCGCGGCTCCTCCCGATCAGGAGGAAGTCGCGGTAGTTCGTGACGAGGACATGGCCATATCGGCGCCAGTACTTCGAGACTTGGCGGCCCTTGGCAGTGAGCCAGGAGTCATCCTTGACTGGCTTGGCCTCGATGACTCCGCGTTCGGGGTGCTCACCTCGCAGAACCTCCAGATCGGTGCGCTGGAATTGGTTTGCGGTGAAGAGCCCGAAGTCGGGGCTGCCGTCGCCGAGGTTCTGGAGTTGGCTGACGGCGCGGACGCGGGGCTTGAGGCCCTTGCCGAGCTCGTTGAGGAGGTTCTCCAGCGGGGCGTAGTAGGAAGTTTCGTCGCGGCCCCCGCCCGTCGAGCGGATTTCGCCCATCGCACGGAGGTAGGTCTCGACGGGGTGAACGGCCATGAGGAGATCAATCCGGTTTCCGGCGGCGCGGGCAAGGGCAAATGCTCACCCGCCCCCGCCGGGACCGGCAGGGTCCCCTGGTCCCCCTCCGTCCACTTCCCCCTCTCCTCTCATCCCTGCCACCCTGACCCGTCCTCCGCCGGGGTGCATCCGTGACTCACACGCGCCCTCCCCCGGACGGCCGGGATGACAGCGCTGACATCCGCCCGCCGCGTGGGGCCACAGGCCCCTGGGCTCATCTGCCCCGCGTACGGGTGACACCACGAGCCGCCGCCGGTCCCCGCGGCTCGGCGCTCTTTGACATCGCGCCCGGCTCCCCCGGCACCGCCGGCGCCCCCCCTTGCC
>JABWBI010000204.1 GCA_013360565.1 Candidatus Sumerlaeia bacterium
CAGCGCCGGAGGTGCGTGGGATGGCCACCGGCTCACCTGGCGCCTCGAACCGGCCGCGGGGGAGCCGGTGCTGGTCAGCTACAGCGTGCGGCTGCCGGCAGACGCCAGTGGCGTCGGTGTCTTCCACGGCGAGGGCGCGCTCGCCGGGGCGGCGTTCACCGTCGACGGCGCCGAGACGGTGCCGATCGGGGCGTCGATCAGCGTCGGCGGCTTCGACGTCAACACCTGGGAGCTCATCGGGCTCCTCGGGACACTCCTCTTCGCCAGCCGTTTCATCCTCCAGTGGATCGCCAGCGAGCGCGCGGGGCGCAGCGTCGTGCCGACCGCCTTCTGGTACTTCAGCATCGCGGGCTCGGTCATCCTGACGGCCTACGGCATCCACTTCCGCCGGCTCACGGTCGTCGTCGGCCAGGCCCCGGGCTTCCTCGTCTACGCGCGCAATCTCGTCCTCATCCGCAACGAGCGGCGTCGCCAGCGCCTCACAGCTGGTTGAGCAGGTGGAGGAACCAGGTGGACAGGATGTAGTTCGAGACGAGGATCGCCGCGAGCGAGCTGACGACCGCGTTCGTCGTCGCCCGGCCCACGCCCGCGGCCCCGCCCTGCGCGTGGAAGCCGTTGAAGCAGCCCACGAGCGAGATGATCAGCGCGAACGCGAAGGTCTTGACCACTCCCGTGTACACGTCCGACAGCGTCAGCCACGTCAGAGCACTTTCGTAGAAGGCCCGCGGCGCGATGTGGAGTGCGAAGTGGCCGACGACCACGCCCCCCGCGAAGCCGATGAACAGCGAGTAGACTGTGATCACCGGCAGCATCAGAAAGGTCGCCACCATCCGCGGCACCACGAGGTGGCTCACCGGGTTCACGCCCGCCACCTCCATCGCGTCGATCTGCTCGGTCACCCGCATCGTGCCCAGCTCCGCCGCGATGGACGCCGCCACCTTGGCCCCCACGACGATCGCCGTGAACACCGGCACCATCTCCCGCGCCAGCGCGATCGCCGTGATCCCCGCCGACCACTGCTTGAGTCCGAACATCGCCAGCTGGTAACCCGTGTTGAGCACCATGACCATGCCGATGAAGAAGGCCGTCAGGTTCGCGATCGGCAGCGAGTCGATCCCGATCGCGACCATCTGGTGGGAGATGTGGCGCACCCGCGGCCGGTCATAGGCCACCCGGCGCAGGGCGTCCCCGCTGAACAGCGTGAACAGCCCCAGCCGGTGGATCACTTTGATGAGCCATCCGCCGAGGCCCGCGATAAACTGCGACTGGGTGGACGGCATCATGTCGGACCCCGCAGGAGGACTCCCGAACAGGCCCGCCCGGGGGAGGTGGGCTCCGCAGTCAAGATTCCCTTTACAGGGGGCCCACTCTGACCGACCATGTGGGCGCACGTCAAGACTGCCCCCCGGACGACGACATCCCTCTCCCTGAGGAGAGCCAGACGTTGGTGTTCACGCGCAGGTCTCGCCGCGGACTGACCTTCTTCGAGGCCATGGTGGTCTTCACCATCATCGCGATCCTGGTTGCCCTCGTCTATCTCGCGACCCGCCGCCTGATGGTGGAGTCCAAGGTCACGCGCGCCCGCGAGGAGCAGCGGGTCATCTCCCGTGCTCTCCAGAACTACTTCGTCGACAACTACTCGTGGCCCACGCAGGGTCAGGGCCTGGACGTGCTCAACGCGCCGGTCAGCTACCTCGCGTCGATCCCCCAGGACATCTTCGCCAACCGCGAGCCCGTCAGCATCCCCTACGCCTATCGCACCTACGACGCCGGCGGCGCCCTGCTCTGGCTCCTCGTCTCCCGCGGCCCGGACGGCGACATCGACTTCGACGAGCAATTCCCGCCCCCGGTCACCACCAGCACGGGCTCCGGCGGGGGCTCGTCACCGCGCATTGCCTTCAACGCCCTGCCCGAGCTGCTGGTCAATCTCAGCTACGACCCGACCAACGGCCTCCGCAGCCAGGGCGACATTTACACCGTGGCTCCCTTCCCGATGAACTGACCCTCCGGGTCCCCGCGCTCAGCAGCCATGGCCCCTCTGCCCCGCCCGCTGCGCCTCCTCACTCACCTCGCCGTCTCGTGCGGCCTCATGGCTCTGTGGCTGCCGCCGCAGACTGTCCCCCCGCTCTTTGTCGCCCTCGCTCTCGTCCCCCTCTGGCCTGCGCTGGCCCTGCCCCAGCCCGTGCCGTGGCGCGGGTGGCGCCTGAGCTGGGATGTCATCACGGCCTTCGTTCTCGTCCCCGCCGTCGCCCTCTGGCTGGCGGCCCCCGCCCACGGCATGACGGCCCTCACCGTCCTCATCGTCGTCATGGAGCTGCGCTGGGCCCACAACCCCGGCAGCGCCCGCCAGACGCGCCTCATGTTGGCCCTCGCCGCGCTGATGCTGGCCCTCGTCGGCCGCGTCACCGAGTCCCCCTGGTTCCTCGCCGTCGCCGGTCCGTTCTTCGTCACCGCGCTCGGCGCGCTCGTCTGGAGCGAATCCCTGCTCGCCGCCACCCTGGCCAATCCCCAGGCTGTCGGCCCCCCGCCCCGCGTGCTCGAGGGCTGGACCCGCTGGACCACCCCGCTCCGCCTCGCGCTCGTCGCCATGGCGCTCGGCGGGGCCATCTTCCTCCTTTTCCCCCGGACCGGCCGCACCACGGCGCGCGAGGCCCTCGCCGGCGCCGGCACCGAGAGCGCCATCGCCCTGACGGGCATGACCAACCAGGTCATGCTCGGCGCCTACAGTCAGCTGCTCGAGGATCCCTCGCCCGCGCTCCGCGTCACCTGGGACGGCGGCCCGCCTCCCGGGCCGATCTACCTCCGCGGTGCCGCGCACAGCGTGCTCCAGCGCGTCGGTGGCATTCACTGGCGCTGGAGCCCCGTCAGCAGCAGTGCCGAGATCACCTGCGCCGCCCGCGAGATCACCCCTCTCGTCCCCCGCGAGATTCCCTCCAGCGCCATCCTCCAGCGCGTCGAGGCGATCAATCCCTTCCTCCGCACCATCTATGCCGCCCCCCACCTCGTCGCTGTCCGCGG
This sequence comes from Candidatus Sumerlaeia bacterium, assembly GCA_013360565.1. Lineage (GTDB taxonomy): Bacteria > Sumerlaeota > Sumerlaeia > JABWBI01 > JABWBI01 > JABWBI01. Next base: position 3,019 of record JABWBI010000204.1, read on the forward strand.
GCCTGGCGGCACCCTGCTGCGCGCCGGCGGCGAGCACTGGCGCGCACCCGACGTCGAGCAGCGCTGGCCTGTCTACGAGGCCTTCTCTGTCCCCGGCGGCTGGCCCGCCTCCATGACCTCTCCGCAGGAGATCATCTCCAGCCTCGACCTCCCGCGGACGCTCCGCCTCCCCCTCGAGCGCTTCCTCGCCACGCACCAGATCGTCTCTCCCCACGATGCGCCCGAGCAGCAGGCGCAGAGCATTCTCCACCACCTGCGCCGCACCCATCGCCACTCGCTCGATCTCACAGCGATCCGCGGGCCCGATCCCCTGCTCGACTTCACTCTTCACGGCCGCCCCGGCAACTGCGAGTTCTTCGCCTCCGCCATGGCCGTCCTCTGCCGCGCCACCGGCATCCCCGCGCGCCTTGTCACCGGCTTCCACGGCGGCGAGCCGCAGGACGACGGCTCGCGCCTCTTCCGCAGTCTCGACGCTCACGCCTGGGTGGAGGTCTGGGTCGACGGCCGTGGGTGGACGCTCATGGACCCGACGCCCGCCGACCCCCTCGTCGCCCAGCCCAATCTCGCCCTCTGGCAGGGCGTCGCCGGTCTCCTGGGCCAGGTCTCCGGACGTTGGCACGCCTGGGTCGTCGACTACGAGGGCGCCTGGCACCGCCGCTTTCTGCGCTGGAGCGGCGAGCGCGCCGATCACTTCGTCGCCGCCGTCTCCGGCGAGGCCGGCCTCTTTCAGAAGTTCGTCACCAAGTTCAAGCACAACCTCCGCGAAGAGCCCCGCCTGTGGCTCTTCATCGCCGCCGTCCTCGCGCTCAATCTCCTCGCCCTCGGGCTTGACCGCCGCATCCGCCGCCACGGGTGGCCGTGGCGGCGTCATCCGCGCCACCGCCGCACGCCTCACGAGCTCCTCGTCGAGCAGCTGGCCCGCGCCCTCGTCCCCCAGCCTCGCCCTCGCCGCCCCGACGAGACTGCCTCCGAGTACCTCGAAAAGGTCGCCTCCGGCGGTTCCCTGCCCCGCGATCCCGTCCGCGAGCTCGTCGCCAGCTACTATGCCTGGCGCTTCGGTCCCGATCCCGGCCGCCTCTCCGCCAGCCTCCTCCTCGCCCAGGCCGCCCGCGTTCGCCAGCCGACGCTTCAGTCTCCCCGAGCCTGACGCCGGGCGTCCGGCCCAGCCGAGCCGTTCCACGCCCCGTCGGCTCTCCTCACCTCGGCGTGAAGCGGTCGATCCACCAGCGGCCGGCGGGGTCCTGGGTGGCATAGATGTCCCAGAGCGGAAGGGTATTTCCGGTGCGGTCGGTGACCATGAGCAGGCCCTGGGCGCGGCCGTTGGTGCCGCCGGTGTTGCCGGTGACGCTGATCTGGATGACGGGGGAGCCGCGCTGGCGCCGCGTGGCCAGCTCGGCGCGCAGCTCGTCGATCTGGCGGGTGGCCTCGGCGCGGCAGAGCAGGCGCATGGCGGGGACGTTGTCCGTGAGCAGAGCGTCGGCGAAGGCGTTCATGGCGCCGCGGGGCGAGGCGCCGGGATTGGCGCGGCTGGCGACGAAGGTCCAGTGATAGCCGGCCCAGAGGGTGCCAGCGAAGAGGGCGATCCAGACGAGGCGGCCGAGCATGGCGGTCCTCCCTCTCCTCTTCGGCTGAGGGAGAGTGTATGACAGGCCGCGGGGATGCAAGAGGCGTCCGCGCCTTGACCGGAGGGCAAGGGGCGTGGTCGAATGAGCGTCTGATGAGTCTGCGGAACAAGCATGAGGCGCTGACGGCACGGCTGCGCGCGCTGGGGCGAGTGGCCGTGGCGTACTCGGCGGGGATCGACTCGACGTATCTGCTGAAGGCGGCGACAGTGACGCTGGGAGCGGAGAACGCGCTGGGGCTGACCGCGCAGACGCCGAGTCTGCCGGCGGCGGAGCTGGCGCAGGCGCGGCGAATCGCGGCGGTCCACGGATTTCAACACGTGGTGGTGGCGACGCACGAGATCGACGATCCGCGATACGCGGCGAATCCGGTGAACCGGTGCTACTTCTGCAAGAGTGAGCTCTACACCACACTGGCGCCACTGGCCCAGGCACGGGGCTTCCCATGCGTGGCGAGCGGGACCAACGCGGACGACCTGGGTGACTGGCGGCCAGGGTTGGCGGCCGCGGCGGAGAGCGGGGTGGTGCATCCGCTGCTCGAGGCGGGGCTGACGAAAGAGGAGATCCGGACGCTGGCCCGCGAGGCGGGCCTGGAGAACTGGGCGAAGCCGGCAGCGGCGTGCCTGGCGTCGCGCTTTCCGCATGGGACCGCGGTGACGCGCGAGCGCTTGGCGATGGTGGAGGCGGCGGAGGACTATCTGCGCGCCGAGGTGGGCCTGGGGCAGCTGCGCGTGCGGTGGATCGACGGATCGGCGCGGATCGAGTGCGAGCGCGAAGAGATGGGGCGTGTGCTCGGGCGGCGGAGTGAGATCGCCGGGCGACTCGAGGCGCTGGGCTTTCGCGAGGTCTCGCTGGATCTGCGCGGCTACCGCCGCGGGGCGCTGCACGAGGAGCTCGTGCAGATCGCCGTCCCGCGCTGAGCGCAATGACGCGGGGGCGGTGGCTGGGGCTGG
>JABWBI010000205.1 GCA_013360565.1 Candidatus Sumerlaeia bacterium
GGCCGGCGCTGCCTCGCTCAGAGCGGGGGTGACGGCCTCGCGGAGCGAGGCCATCGCGCGGCGCAGCAGGCGGTGGACGCGGTTGGGGCGCACACCCAGGCGCTGCGCGATGTCGACCTGTTTCATCTCCTCGACGCAGTGGAGCAGGATGACCTCGCGCTGGCTGGGCGGGAGCTGGTCGATGGCGGCGAGAACCGCCTGACGCTGTTGCTCGGAGGCCATGGTCTCGCGTGCCCCCTCGGTGCGGGTGTCGGGCAGGTGGTGGGTCGACTCGTCGAGCGGGACCAGGGGGAGGATCTGCGAGCGGCGTTGGCCGCGGCGCAGCCAGTCAGTGGCGAGATTGCGTGTCAGCGCGGCGATCCAGGGGGCGATGCGATCGGGATCGTCGAGGCGGTGCAGGTGGAGGTGGACGCGCAGGAACACCTCCTGCATGAGGTCCTCGGCGGTCTCGGGGTCGCGGAGCCTGGCGCGGGCGATGGTGTAGACGAGCCCGGCGTGGCGTTCGATGAGCTGATCGAACGCCGGGGCGTCGCCGGCCTTGGCCAGGCGGACCAGAGCGCCATCGCTGCGAGTGCTTCCCGTCATCTCACTCTCCGGGGTCCTGTCCGACGGGAGGGCTTAGCCTCACCGTCACTCTTCCCAGACGGGAAGTCGCGGAGAAAATTCCACGGAGCGGGAGAAAAAAAGCGGGCTCAGAACTGCTCGCGGTAGACCGGGGTGCGCAGAATCCCCGGGCGCCAGGGATTCGAGAGATCGTCGGGCGCTCCGAAGGGGGTGGGGGCTGGCGTCCCGACGCGGACGACGTCGCCTGTGCTCAGCGTGCCATTGGTCGGGTCGTAGTCGACCCCCGCGATGTTGGTGGCCAGCTGCGACGGCACCGACCCCCCGTAGGCCATGACGAGGTCCGGCCCGGCGGAGCACAGGCGCCACGTGCCGCCGCTTGTGAGCCCGCTGCCCGGGAGGAGAAGATTGTCGGCCTCCATGTAGTCGTAAGTGTCGTAGAACGGCAGGTCCTGGTCGGAGCCGTCGGCGACGTGGTTCGGCCGGAAGGGGTCATCGGGGACTGCGGTGAGGAAGGAGACCGGCGTGGTGAGGGGGATAAGCCGCTGGGAGACGGGGTTGGAGAAGAGCGGCATCCGGTGCGGCCCCACGCCGGAGGCCGGAGGGTAGCGATTGTGGTCGATGCGGTAAGATTCGAGGCCAGTGACGAGGATGCGCAGATCGGCCTGGACGCGCGCGACCTTCGCGCGGGCCTGGGCGGCGAGCAGATTGGGCAGGGCAATCGCCGCGAGGATGGCGATGATGGCGACGGTGACGAGGAGTTCGATGAGGGTGAAGGCGCGGCGGGGCATGGCGTCCGTTCTCCTCTCCTTCGACGGTGCTGACAACCCAAACGTTGACGCCTCGTGTGGCCGGTCAGCGGTCCCGGAGGACCGCAGGGCGCCGCCTGACGCATCTGCTCAGGGGTAGACCTCGGGGTTCGCGTCGGTGAGGAAGTTGGGGTGGGTGTCCTTGGGTCCGAGGCGGTAGAGGTCGCCGTTGCTGACTGTGCCGTTGGTCGCGTCGTAGGGGCAGGCCTCGGCTGTGAAGGGGTAGGCCAGGAGGACGTTCGTGTCGTCGTCGCGGTCGGGCCCCTGCGAGGCGAGGGCCCAGAGGCGGGCGGGCCACTGGACATCCATGCCGGCGGGATTGCCGGTGCCCAGCTGGATGGGCTGGCCGGGACCGGAGAAGACGTCGGGGGGAAACGCTGTGATGTAGGCGACGGGGGTGGTGAGCGTGACGAGTCCGGCGAAGGGGGGAAACGAGCCGTCTGGGGGGTAGGAGTTCCAGTCGACGGCGTAGGCCTCGACGGCGGTGGCGAGCGAGCGCATGTCGGTGCGGATGCGGGAGACCTTGGCGCGGGTCTGGGCCTCGAGGAAGTTGGGCAGGGCGATGGCCGCGAGGATGGCGATGATGGCGACGACGATGAGGAGCTCGATCAGGGTGAAGGCGCGGGGGGTGGCGGGAGAGCGGGCGGGGCTCGCCTGCAACGAGAGGTGCCGGGAGCGGGGTCCCGGCACCGCCGGATTCTCTGCGTTCGCAGACTCGGCCAGCCGCACGTTCGCGCTCCTACGGCCCCAGGCGGACGATGTTGCCCAGGCTCACGGTGCCATTGGTGGGATCGTAGCGCGGGAACTGCCAATTGGGCAAGTCGGGTGAGCGGTCGGGGCCGTTGCCCTGGAGAACCCACTGGCAGGCGACCATGTCGTCATTGTCGCCGTCGAAGAACGAGGCGCCGGGGTAGAGGACATCGTTGAGCGCGGCGTAGTGGTAGATGGGCGGGGCGAGCATGTTGAGGGGATCGCGCTCGGTGGCGAAGGGGTCCCCCGGCAGGCCCGTGATGTAGGCGATGGGCGAGGTGAGCGGGGCGAGCTTCACGCGGTTGGGGAGCGCCGAGCCGGTGCCCGTGCTCTCCAGGAGAGGGCTGGGGTAGTTCTCGGCCGGGTACTGATTGTTGTCGACGCGGTAGACCTCGAGGGCGGTGGCGATGGTGCGGAGGTCGGCGGCGACGCGGCTGACCTTGGCGCGGGTCTGGGCCTCGAGGAAGTTGGGCAGCGCGATGGCCGCCAGGATGGCGATGATGGCGACGACGATGAGAAGTTCGATCAGCGTGAAGGCACGTCGAGTCACAGGTCTCCTCCCGGGTGTTCTCGGTCCACAGGACCCTGGGAAGCGGGAGGGGGTTTGGCGTGGGGTGCGGCCGGGTCTGCCGGAGATCGATGGAAGTTTGACGAATCGCTCAGTGGTCCCGCCTCGCCTCGACCCGGCGCAGGCGAACGGTGAGTTCGAGCGAGGCGCCCGGCTCGGCGGCGACACGCCAGCCGGTGGGCTCGAGCGTCCGGTGGTCACCCTGGACGATTCCCTTCGCACCCTCGAGCGAGACGAGCTGATACCCCGGTGCGCCGAGGGTGAGGTCGAAAGAGGGCTCCTCCTCCGGACCACCGCGGCGGTACGTGCTCGAGAAGCCGGAGACGGGCTCCCCGCGAGGCCCTGTGATGGCGCTGCCCGGGGAGCCATAGATGCCCTGGATCCGCACGTGAGGGATTGGCTGGCCGGTGTCGGCGTCGAGCACGTTCACCGTGACGTTGACGCGCGTGGGATCGACCGTGCCCGAGGTGCGGTACATCTCGAAGCGCAGGGGCTCGGCGGGGCCGGAGGCCGGAAGCGTGGTCGAGACCCCGGTGCCGAGCGCGGCATTGACCGGCGCGATGCGCACGGTGGCGGTTCCGGGGAGAGGCCCGATTTCGAACTGGCCGCGCGAGTCGGGAGCGACGACGAAGAGCGGGTCGCGGGTGTGGGCCGTGTGTTCGTTGACGCCACCGGGGAACTTGAAGCGCGTTGTGATCTGAAGGCTGGCGGCGATCTCGGTGAGACCGGTCAGTGCGACCGACCCGGTGATCACGATGGGTTCATGGAGCGTGATCTCGACCGGCGTGCCGGGGTCGACCGGGTCGAAGCCGTGTGAGCCGTCGACGACGAGGGGCCCGTAGCCGACCCGGCCATCCTCTGCGCTGGCCCAGAAGCCGCCGACGAGATCGGGTGCGAGGTGATGGACCATCTCGAAGGTGCCTCCGGGACCGGTGACCGCGCGGGGACGATTCACGGACAGGGGGACCATGCCCCCGGGCAAGACGGCGGCGCGGCCCGGCGGGCGAAAGCCGAGGTTCCCCGGGCTGTGGAGAAGCAGGACGGTCACGCCGGCGACCGGCGCGCCGCTCTCGTCGATGACGCGGCCGGTGACGCGCTCCTCGACGCGGTGGAGCGTGAGCGGGCCGGAGAGTTCGAACTCCGGCGTCGCCTCGCCGAGGGTGACCTCGGCCGAGAGACGGCTCCGGTGCGAGTCGACGACTTCGACATGGCGGGCGATGACGCGGTAGTCGCCCCAGACCAGGTTCTCGAGCGTGAATGAGCCGTCGGGCCCCGTGCGCGTCCAGGCGCGGGTCTCCATCTGGCCGTCGCTCGACGCCGGGGGCCGGTGGCTGCGATGAGCGACGACCTGGAAGACGGAGGCCGGCTGGCCGGTGGTCCATTCGACGCGGCCCCGGATGCGGCCGCGGCCGAGCAGGGCGAAGGTGAACGGACCGGTCTGGGACTCGGACAGTTCGAAGTGGTCTGAGTCCGCGCGGTACTCACCCCACTGGGCGCGGACCATCCAGAGGCCATCGCCGAGCCCCTGGAAGTGGACCTCGCCGCTGGCGTCGGTGAGCTGCCCGGGGGGCGGCTGGCCCTGGAGATCGGGGCGGAGAGGCCGGAGCGTGACCTCGGTCTCGGGGAGTCCGCGCCCGCCGGCGTCGGTGAACCGGAGCGTGACGTGGCGGCCGGGACGCGGCGCGGGCAGTGTGAGCCGATTGTCGTCCGGTGAGGTCAGAGCGATCTCGCGCGCATCGATCTGCCACGGCACCGGCTCGCCGCCGGGGGGCGTGACAATGAGCGCCTGGGGGAACTCGCTGTTGAGGGGCGCCAGGAAGAACTCGCCCGTGGGGCCGGTCTCCGCGGAGGCCCAGACGGTGCGCAGACGGCCGTGGCCGGGGAAGTCCTGAATGTGCGTTCGCTCAAGGAGCACGCCGGGGGCGGGACTGCCGTCGGCGTGGACGATGTGCCCGCGGGCACCCTGAAAGCCGCGGGTGACGCCGACCTCGTAGGGCCCCTGGCCGGGAAAGGCGAGGGCGTGCCAGCCGGTGTGGTGCGTGTCGTCGTGATAGGAGATCAGACAGTGAGCACCGCCGGCGACGTCCTCGAAGCGGAACCGGCCCTGTTCGTCGGCGACCGTGCTCGCGACGAACTCGCGCGAGGCGAAGGCCGCGGGGTTCGACCAGGTCAGCCGTTCGAGGGTGACGGTGAGGCCGGGATAGAGCGCGCCGTGCTGATCGACGCACTGTCCGTCGATGATGCCCTGCGCGCCGGCCTCGAGGGCACCGGTGAGGACGAGCGAGGCGATGAGAGACCGGGCCATCTGGGGATTGCTCGTGCCTTCGGGGTTCCGATGTTGCGGAAACGGAGGCGCGCGTCAAGACTTGCGACCGCACGCCCGCCGCCCTCCCGGCGGAGGGGCGTCTCACTCCCTCGATCTCTGGAGCCTGCATGTCCCCCACCCTGACGCTTCGCCGCGATCCCTCGATGCCCGGTCCGGCGACTCTGCGCGCCACGATCGGCGAGGGCGGCCTCACGTCGCTCGTGCCGGGCGTGCTCGGCGTCAATTTGATCGCCGGGCTGGCGGGGCCGTGGGCGCGGACGCGGCAGGGGTACGATTTTGAGCCGCTGTGGCGCCGGGACCCCGAGCCGGCCGGGGAGAACGCCTGGGCGTGGACGGTGCAGTCGGGGGCGATCCAGGGGACGTGGACGATGACGTTCACGCCGGGCGCGGTGTCGCTCACGTTCGACCTCCGCGTCGAGGAGTCGATGCCGCTCGTCTCACCGCTGGCGGTGCCGCTGACGAGCCATGCAGGCATGCTGCTCTTGCCGGGCCGCGCGGTGCCGTTCGACCTGGGCGACCGCCGCGAGGCGACGCAGTGGCACACCGGGGCGGCGGGCTGGGCCCTGGGCTCGCAGG